>MNDE01000020.1 GCA_001914785.1 Acidobacteria bacterium 13_2_20CM_57_17
GAAGCCGCCGAAGAAAACCGCGAGCTGTTTATCGGCTCGATTCGAATGCTTGCCGCGGCCATCGACGAAAAGGATCCGTACACACGCGGTCACTCCGGCCGCGTGGCGAAGTATTCGGGGCTGATCGGACAGGAACTCGGCCTCAGCACGGAAGAATTGGACAAGCTGCGTATTGCGGCGCTGTTGCACGACGTCGGGAAAATCGGCGTCGAGGACCGCGTGCTGAAAAAGCCCGGCTCGTTGACACCCGAAGAATTTGGCTTGATGAAGCAGCACACTGTGAAAGGCGCGAACATCATGCGCCCGGTTTCGCAGTTGAAGGAAATGCTGCCGGGCATCGAGTTGCACCACGAGCACATGGACGGCCGCGGTTATCCTTACGGATTGCAAGGGCAGCAGATTCCGCTGATGGCGCGAATCATCGGCGTGGCCGATACTCTCGATGCCATGACTACCAACCGTCCGTATCAAACGGCGATGGAACTGGACTACGCCATGGACCGCATTCGTGCGCTGACCGGTTCAAAATTTGATGCGATCGTAGTGACCGCTCTCGAATCCGCCGTCAATGCCGGTAAGCTCCGCCTCAGCGCCGTTGAAGTGCACGTTTAGCGAGAGGCCTGTGATGACCGCAAGCTGGATAAATTGGGCTTTTGTCGCAACCGGGACGTTCGCCCTCATCTCGGGCTTCTCGAAAGGGGACTTTTATACTGGGAGGACCCACAGTGCCGGTTCGAAGCCACTACCCAAAAGGCTAGGCAGAGCGTTTTTCATCATCATAGAGTTACTGCTTGTGTATCGTGGACTGTCTGGGTTGCATATTCTAAATTTCATTCGCTAGGTCGCACTCCCTTTCCGGCGTTCTCAAAGCCGTTCTGCTACAATTTTGTGTTGCGCATCAGTTAACGCGCTTCACTTTATGATTACTCTGTTTGGCAAACCTGAGCCAACACTCGCCGAACGCCTGAAAGCCTCCGTCAGCAAGACCAAGGCGGCGCTCTCCGAAACCGTCGATACGATTTTTCTTGGCGAGCGGAAGATCGATCCTTCGATCCTGAAGGATCTGGAGACGGCGCTGCTCGCCGCCGACCTGGGCGTGAAGCCAACGCGCGAGATTCTGGATGCGGTGCGAGAGAAAATGGACCGCAACGCGCTCGCCGATGCCGCGCAGCTCAAGCGAGAGATCAAGTCGCACATCATTCGAATTCTGAACACGCCTGTCCGGCCCGATGTGGCTGCCGGGAGCGGCATTCCCACTTCGCAGAATGGCAGCGGCACGCGCGTTATTTTCATTGTCGGCGTGAATGGCGCGGGCAAGACCACCAGCATCGGAAAGCTCGCAAACCGCCTGCGCCAGGAAGGCCGCAGCGTGGTGCTCTGCGCTGCCGACACGTTTCGCGCCGCGGCCGTCGAGCAATTGGAAATCTGGGCGCAGCGCAATGGCATCGAGGTCATCAAGCAGAAATCCGGCGCCGACCCAGCTGCGGTTGTTTATGACGCCGTCGCCGCCGCGAAAGCGCGCTCGTCCGACGTCGTCATCGTGGATACCGCGGGACGCCTCCACACCAAATCCAACCTCATGGCCGAGCTGGAAAAGATGAAGCGCACTGCCGCGAAAGTGATTCCCGGCGCGCCGCACGATGTCTTACTGGTTCTCGATGCCACTACGGGACAGAACGGTCTTGCGCAAGCGCGTGAATTCACCTCCACCGTCGGCGTCACCGGAATCATCCTCACCAAACTCGATGGAACGGCCAAGGGCGGCATCGTTGTCGCCATCTCGCGCGAGCTGAGCCTGCCGATCCGTTTCGTCGGCACCGGCGAACAGATCAACGACATGGTTCCCTTCGACGCGGAAACCTACGCTAACTCTCTTTTCGACTAAATCGTGGACGCACACGACATTCGCTTCATGCAACACGCGCTGGCGCTGGCGGGCAAAGGCACCGGCCTGGCCAGCCCGAATCCAATGGTGGGTTGCGTGATCGTGCGCGAGGGCCAGATTGTTGGCGAAGGCTTTCATCAGTACGAATGGCGCGACCACGCAGAAATCGTCGCGCTGAAGTCTGCCGGTGAGAAGGCGCGCGGCGCGACTCTTTACGTCACTCTTGAACCGTGCAATCACACTGGACGTACCGGGCCCTGCACGGAAGCGATTATCGCCGCGGGAGTTCAGCGTGTCGTCGCGGCGATGGAAGACCCGAACCCGGTCAATTCCGGCTACGGATTCGAGCGCCTGCGAGCAGCGGGCATTGAAGTTTTCACTGGCGTCTGCGAAGACGACGCGCGCCGCCTCAACGAAGCATTTGCGTGCTGGATCCGAACGAAAAAGCCATTCGTCACTCTAAAATCCGCGCTGACGCTTGACGGCCAGCTCGCACTGCCGCAATCCCAAAAGAAGGCTGGCAAAAGCCCGGGCAAACGCAGCCATGACGCCTGGATTACCTCGGAAGAATCGCGAGCCGAAGTTCACCGCATGCGCCACGCTTCGGACGCGCTCCTGACCGGCATCGGCACGATTCTCGCCGACGATCCGCTGCTAACCGATCGCAGCGGTCTCCCGCGCCGTAAGCCTCTTCTGCGCGTGGTTCTCGATTCGAAGCTGCGGCTATCACCACAATCCCGCATTGTAAAAACTTCGGATGACGATCTGCTTGTATTCACTGCCGTTGCAATGACCTCAGCGAAAGCGCGCAAGCTGCAAAACGCGGGTGTTGTAGTAATTCGAACAAAAACGAAGAACGGCCGCATCGATCTGCTTTCAGTGCTTGCAGACCTCGGCCGCCGCGAAATCTTGAGTGTGCTCTTGGAAGCCGGCCCGACGCTCAATGGCGCGGCGCTCGCCGCCGGCATGGTTCACAGACTCTTTCTCTTCTACGCGCCGAAGATCGCCGGCGACAATCGCGTCCCTTTTGCCGTTGCTTCGAAGCTGAGCCTTCCTGCGCTGCGCAACATTCGCACACAACAGTTCGGCCCGGATTTCGCCATCGAAGCAACACTGTCCGAGGTCTTCAATCGATGAAGGGAGTGACCCCGTACCCATTCTTTTACTGGTATGCGGCTCTTATTGTGCTTAGCTTTCCTCTTGTTCTTCTCTACCAAACCCTACGCCTCCCCAACTTCCTGCTGAGTGTTCCGTTCTTTGTCGCTGCTTTGTTTTTCTTTACGGTTGCACAGGTAATGCCATGTGGAAATCACTTGAAATACAGGCGTTTTCGGCGATGGAAATCTATTCCGTACTCGGACATTCGGAAATGCCGCGAAGATTGGATATTCGGTTATCTTAGGACGAGTCGCTATTTGCCACCGTGGGGTGGATTGTATTTCACTCGACAGCAGGTCGGGTTCCGATGGGATTCCGACATCATCGACAAAATTCAAAGCAAAACAGGACTTAAATAGTTTGTGTGCAAACCAAAGAGGACGAGAAATCCCGGCAAGCTTCCGCCTCACAACTACTCTCCGATGCGAAGGACAGCAGCGCCAGGAATGGCGTCATTCTTGAGGGCGTTCAAGGCGCGATTGGCTTGGGACAATGGAAAAACCTGGACGCGTGTTCGAATGGAAATCTCGGCAGCCACGCGCAGGAAGTCTTCGCCGTCCTTCCGCGTGTTGTTCGCCACGCTGCGAATCACTCGCTCCTGATACAACAAGTCGTAGCTGAACGATGGGATCGGACTCATATGAATACCGCCAAGAATGAGCGCGCCGCCTTTTTTCAGCGCCTTCAGTGCTGCCGGAACAATCTCTCCGGCCGGGGCAAAAACAATTGCCGCGTCCAGTTTCTTTGGCGGTTCATCGAACGTTCCGCCGGCCCACGCCGCGCCCAACTCCATCGCTAGTTTCTGATGACGGGCATCACGCGTAGAAGCAAACACCTCCACTCCCCAGTGCCGCGCCACCTGAATCGCAACGTGCCCCGCCGCGCCGAAGCCGTAAAAACCCAATCGCGAACCACGTTTTACGCCCGAGAGCCGCAGTGACCGGAACCCGATGATTCCCGCGCAAAGGAGCGGCGCGGCTTGTTCATCGGGAAAGCCTTCAGGAATGGCATAGGTGAAATCCTCGGGCGCGACAATAAATTCGGCGTAGCCGCCATCCACGGTGTAACCGGTGAACATCGGGTTGTCGCAGAGATTCTCCACGCCAGCGCGGCAATATTCGCAGGTTCCGTCCGTCCGATGCAGCCAGGCGATGCCAATGCGCGCTCCGGCCGCGAATCGCTGCGCACCCTCGCCTCGTTTCTCGATGACACCGACGACCTGGTGCCCGGGAATCAATGGCGATTTGCGCGGCGGCAATTGTCCTTCAATCACGTGCAAATCGGTCCGGCACACGCCGCAAGCGCGCACACGCACGAGCACTTCCCCGGCCTTCGGCTGCGGAGTAGCAACTTCCGCGTATTCCAGCGGATTCGTTTCAATCAAGGCCGGCGCGCGCAACACACATGCCTTCATGGTGAAACCTCGGCGTCATCTCAGCCCATTCGATGCGCCTAGTCTAGTGTTTTCTACCTTGCAGACGAAATACGGTACACTCGAGTTCGAAAGCCATCGGAATCACCATGTTCACCGGAATCATCGAGCACACCGGCAGGATCGAAGCGCTCGTCCTGAACGACGACGGCGGGCGTGTCACCATTCACGCGCCGTCTGTCGCGCCGTCGCTTGCAGTGTCGAACAGTATCGCTGTGAACGGATGCTGTCTGACCATCGTCGATCTCCACAACGGCCGGCTCTCCGCGGATTTATCCGGCGAAACGATTCGCAAGACTTCATTCGGTGCAAAGGGCGGCGGGCTGAAAAAGGGCGCGCACGTCAATCTCGAGCAACCGCTCACCGCAGGCAAGGAATTCGGCGGACACTTCGTCCTCGGCCACGTGGACACCATCGGCCACGTAGCGCATCTCACTGCCGAAGGAGAAAACTGGTGGTTTGGCGTGGAAGTTCCAGAAGAATTCGCGCGCTACGTCGTGCCAAAGGGCTCGATCACCATTGACGGCATCAGCCTGACCATCGCGAGCTGGCACGACAACATCGCCGAAGTCGCAGTGATTCCCTACACCTACCAGCACACCAACATCCACGACCGTAGGCCCGGCGACGCAGTCAACCTCGAAGGCGATGTGCTTGGAAAGTACGTCGAACGTTATCTCAAACAGCGCAACATCGCGGCGCCGACAGATTCGCCGCTCACTGTCGCGCGCCTGCTCGAAGAAGGCTTTTGAAAAATGCCGTTCACGGTCAGCTTTTCTTCTTGGCCGGAACGTCGCACATCGCGCGGCCCTTTTCCAGCAGCTTCAGTGAATCTATGCGCAGTGATCGGGCCTGTTCGTCCAACTCACCGCTGATTTCGACATAATCGCCAACTTGCTCTTTGGCAGCATCCTGGTTCGAAATCGTCAGCAGCCGCTTGTGTTCTGGCTCGATCAGGACGATCTTCTTGCCATTGTGGACGCACCTCTTCGCGCAATCCGGATTTGTGCTCGTGTATGTCCCGGAGGACGCGCGCTCCCCAGCGCAGCCGCCGTCCGAAAGCCACCCGCGCACCGTTGACTTGTCTCCGCCCGCGCTCAAGCTCGGGCCAAGAACGATTCCAGTAATGACTGCCGATAAAAGGAGTAACCGGGAGAGAAAGATGCACATGGGGACCTCCACAACTCAGCCCAATTTTAGCAAGTCACTGGCTGGCAAGAGAAAAAAACTTGTTCCGCAAATTCGCTGGGAGGCTCAAAGGGCCGCGCGGGCCTTCGAGCGTACGCCGCGCCAATACAGCGTCAATCCCAGAACAATCGCGGCCACTGTCCCGCCGACAAGCTTCAATTCAAATCCCAGCTTGTCCGACGAGTCTCCCGGCGGCACCAGTGAAACGAGAATGCCAAGCTGCATTCGCGGCCGGACCGGCGCGCAAACAAAGACGCCGTGCTTATCCCCGGAGGCAGAGCGGGCGTGTGGATCGTGTCCGGAACGGGCCTGGCGATCGTGCTGATTGATCGCCGCCGCAAACATATAGATGAATGGAATGAAGTAAAGAATGATGGTTGCATCCACAAGAAACTGATACGCGCCGCGCGTCGTTTCATTGATCTGGCTGATCAACAGAATCGCGCAGGACGCAATCGCTTGCACCAAGATCGAAACGTACGGCGTCTTCCAGCGCGGATGGATCTTCCCAAACGCTGCCGGCAAGTATCGGTCGATGCCAACCACGAACGGCACGCGCGCAATCCCGGCCACCGTGCTGCCTACGCCACCTGCGTTGCCGACGGTGACCACCACGGCTGCAATAATTCCCAGCGCACCGATCTTCAGCGCGATAGAACCCACGGTAATCGCGTGAAACACGCCGCTGGTGGTGGATATCTCCACCGCCGGAACCAATGCCATCACCGCGACCGTCGCCACGATGTACATCCCGGCAATCAGCACTCCCGATGCGTACACCGCTCGCGGCAGCGTTTTCTGGGGGTTGCGCACTTCCTGGCTCATCGCGGAAACAAGCTCCAGCCCGCTAAACGCAAATGCAATTTGCGACCAGAAGTTCACGGTATCCCAATTCCAGACCGGCAGCATGTTGGCGCGCGTGAAGTGCGTGGCCGGGCCATGCTTCATCCACAAAATTGCCGCGATGCTCAGCAGCGCCAGCAGCGGCAAATACGTAGACACGCCGCCCGCATTCTGCAGCCATTTGCCGATGTTCAATCCGATGATATTCAGTCCGACGGCTACCACGAGCATGCCGACCGACACGCTAAGTAGGAACATCCGGTTCTGCGAAAGCGCCGCGCCGTTTTCACCGATGATGTACGCACTCATCGCCGCACTGGCCAGCAACAACCCGGGAAAATAGAACACTGTGTAGATCCAATAGTTCCAGCCAGCCACGAAGCCGTGAAAATTTCCGAACGCTTCCTTGGCCCAAACGTACAGTCCGCCTTCTTCGGGAAATCGTGACGACAATTCATTGATCACCATTGCCGAAGGCACGAAAAACAGCAACGCCGCTAAAATCCACAAACTGATCGACGAAGTGCCGTTGTGCGCCGCGGCCGCCACCCAGCGCGGACCCAGCACCGTGGCGATGTTGAACAGCAGCACGTCCCAGAAACCCATCTCTTTTCGTAGTTGCTTGATCGGGTCGGGAGAGCCGTTTGCTGTTTGGCTCACAGAGTTACGTCCAGCGCGGGGATCAATTCGTCCTGAATGCGGAAATTTCTTATAAAGGGGTCGTCTGAATTTTCAAATTCTTCCCAAGGCCCAAAAAGCGTTACCCGGCCTTCCTGGAGAAAGACGACTACGTCCGCGAGCTTCTTGGCTAGGTGCGTGTCGTGAGTTACGACGATCGATGTCTTGTGAAACGTTTTCTTCAGCCGCAAAATCAATTCGCCCATGTGCCCCGCCATGATGGGATCCACCATGGTCGTCGGCTCATCGAACAGAATTGCCTCGGGATTCTGCGCCAGCGTGCGCCCGATGGCCACGGCGCGCTTCATTCCGGTTGAGAGTTCGCTCGGCAACTTGTCCAGAACGTCCTCAACTTCCACCATGTGCGCGATTTTCATGACGTACTCGTCGATGTCCTCGGGGCTCAGACCCGGCTGCCCATCGAGCGGGAAGGCAATGTTCTCTCCAACCGTCAGTGAGTCGAAGAGCGCGCCAGACTGAAAAACCATCGTCACTCTTCGCCGCACTTCTTCGAACTCCTCTTCTTTGAAATCGGTGACGTCTTGTCCGTCGATGAAAATCCTGCCTGAATCCGCTTTCAGGAAACCCATGATGTGTTTTAGCGAAACAGACTTGCCAACGCCGCTGCGTCCCATGATCACGCAAGTCTCCCCCCGCTTCACCGTGAAGCTGACGTGATCGAGCACCAGGCGATCGTCGAAGCTCTTACACACGTCGCGAAACTCGAAGTAATTAACCGCCGGCTCTTCGTTCACCTGCGCTCCGCTTCCAGAACTCGCCGTGCTTCCTCATAATCCGCCGCTGTATTCATGTTCCAGAACAATCGCCCTTCGTCATCAAATCGTTTCCAGTCTGCCTCGTCAAGAACTTCCGCGCGAAGCAGTGCGATCCCCTCGGTCACTTTGCGAACGCCGCGCTCGAATCCGGAGCGCAGCTTTGACGCTGCGGCCGTTTGCCAGCAAGCGCAGAGCGGTTCCGGACCGGACGCCGAGTGTGGAAGCACGACCTGCGCTTTGCTTTTTGTTGCACGTTCGCAAACAAAACCCAGCCATTCCCGCGTCAGGAACGGCATGTCGCAGCTCACGATTAAATTCCATTCGCCATTCCCAGGACTCTTCGCGGCATCTTCAAGTGCCATGATGATTCCGCCGAGCGGTCCTTCTCCAGGCCACTGGTCCTCGATTGTCTCCACCCCAAATGCAGAATACTTGCCTGGCGCCGCCACTAATTTCACTTGCTTTGTGACGCCCCGCACGAGTTCGACCATGCGTTCCAGCATAGGCGTCCCGCCAACTTCCACAAGCGCCTTGTCCCGCCCGAATCGCGTGCTCCCGCCCCCCGCCAAAATGTATCCGGCGACTTCCGCCTCGCCTTTCGCGCCTCTGACTCTCTGTTTCATTCTCTTCTCTGCTCTTTGTCTTCTCTGCGTTAAATCCTATTCCTCTTCAAGTGGCTCACGCCCTGGCCGCCGAATGCCAAGCTCGCGCAACTTCTCCTGCAAGCTCTGTCGGTGCAAACCGATCGTCGCTGCCGTTCGCGAAACATTCCATCGATGACTCGCCAGTTGTTTCGTCAGGTAGGCCACTTCAAATTTTCGCTTGGCCTCGCGAAAATCCCTTTCGCCAATGCCATTGTCCAGCTCCTCGCCGCTGTGTTTGCGCGAGATGCTCTCGCCATGCACCACTTCGCCTGGCAAATCCTCGACGCCGATTTCGTCGCCGCGGGAAAGCACCACGCTCCGCTCCAAAGCGTTCTTCAATTCGCGCACATTGCCCGGCCAATCGTATTTCTCGACCGCCGCCATCGTCTCGCGCTTCAGCCGCGCGTTGCGTCCCAGCCGCGCTCCATGTAATTGCAAGAAACCTCCTGCCAGCAGCGCAATATCTTCTTTGTGCGCCCGCAGCGGCGGCAGCTCGATAGTCACCACGCGGAGCCGGTAGAACAAATCCTCGCGAAACTTTCCCGCGCGAATCTCCTCTTGCAGATTGCGGTGCGTGGCGCTAATCACTCGCACATCCACGGGGATTGGTTGCGTCCCGCCCAACCGCTCGATGGTGCGGTTCTCGAGTACGCGCAACACTTTCGCTTGCGTCACCGGATTCATGTCCCCAATTTCATCCAGGAAAATCGTGCCGCCCGAAGCCAGCTCGAACTTTCCTTTTTTCTGCTGCGCCGCGCCCGTAAATGCGCCGCGCTCGTAGCCGAATAGTTCCGATTCGATGAGCGTTTCCGGGAGTGCAGCGCAATTCACCGCCACGTACGCTTTGCCGCTTCGCGGCGAGCGCGCATGAATCTCCTGCGCGAGCAAATCCTTTCCCGTGCCGCTCTCTCCTAAGATCAGTACCGTCGAATCTGTAGGCGCCACGCGGTCCGCCATTTCGAAAGCGCGCCGCATCTCCGCCGAGCGGCCGATCATCTGGCCAAACTGCCCTTCGGTCGTCAAACGGCGCCGCAGCGCATCGTTTTCTTTTTCCAGGGTCACCAGCTTCAGCAAATTTGCCACGCGCTGGCGAAGCTCTTCCAACTCGAAACCTTTCACCAAATAATCCGCCGCGCCAAGCTGCAGCGATTCGACCGCCGTTTTCGCAGTGTCCAGCGCCGAAACCATCAGCACCGGCACGTCGCTTCCCTGCTCGCGTATCCACCGCAAAAACGACAGTCCATCCTGCCCCGGCAGCACGACGTCCAGCAGCACCAGGTCCGGTTGTTCGCGAGGCAGCGCCTCTCGCGCTGCTTCCGCCGAGTCCGCCTCAGCGATTCGATACTTCGCCTCCAGCGCCTTTCGCAGGCCGTATCTTGCCGCGGGTTCGTCATCAACGATCAGAATCGTCTTCATGGTTTCGATTCCTTACTTCCCTTCCCCCGTTGGCAACGTCACATAAAATTTGGTTCCATTTCCATTCCGCACGGAACTCTCCCAATCTAACTTGCCGCCAAACTCGGCGACACGCCTTGCCACAATTGCCAGACCCAATCCCGTTCCTTGCGACTTGGTCGTAAAAAAAGGCTGGAGAATTTTTTCCCGCAGCCCCGCCGGAATTCCCGGGCCATCGTCTTCCACAGCCAGCGTGCAAACTCCGTCGCGCGAGGCAGCACAAATGATGACCTGCCCTCCGCGCGGAGTGGCCTCCAACGCATTCACCACCAGGTTAGACACAATGTCGTTCACCGCTTCCGCGCTGGCTGCCACCATCGCCCTTCCGCCGGAAACTTTGATTTCCATCTTTACGCCCCGGCGCTCAGCCTCGTGCGATAAGACGCCCGCCACCTCTTCAACGGCTGCCCGAGCGTCGCAACTGCCAATGGCGCTGCCTCCTCGGACCGTAGGCCGGCTAAATTGGAGCAACTGATTGAGCTTCGTCGAAAGCCGGCTGATTTCGTCCAGCACCATCTTGGTTTCGCCGCGAATCGTTTCCGGCAGCTCCGGATTCTCGAGCTGCACTTGCAAAATTGTCTTCATCGACCCCAGCGGATTCTTCAAGTTATGCGAGATGCTCGCCGCCATCTGCCCCACCAGCGCCAGCCGCTCGCGCTCCGCCAATTCCCTCTCCAGCCTCAACTTTTCTTCGATCAGCCGGCACAAATCCAGCGCCCCGGGCAGTTGCTCGCACAAAAACTCCAGCGCCGCCCGTGTGTCGCCGGAAATTATTGCTCCATGAGGTTCCACGCGGAGTACCCCTTGACTCCGATTCCCTTGAATAAGAAAAAATTCCCTTGGATCGAAAGCGAGTGCCGCCCGTGGCTCTGCAGAAATGTTTTCGTCCGGTGGCGAACTTCCCGTCGTGCACAACTGCAGCCGCACCTCGCAAAGCTCAAACTGCTCCTTCACTCGCCGTTCGATGAATTTTTCGAGCTGCGCCAGATTGCCTTGCCGCGCTTCTTCCTGAATTTCCTTCGTCAATCGCTGCACCCTGTCCATCTCGTGCTGCGCGGTCGCCTGAAGCCTTCTTCCGAAAACCCGCTGAATGGGTTCGATGAACACAACCAGGACGAACAAAAGCACCGCGGCAGTCGCCTCGGGCGGCAGCACCGGCTCAAGCCAAGTACCCACCCTGCGGACCAGGCTCAGATAAAGCAACGCCAAAAAAGTAATCGAAACCGCGTAGACGAGATTCTTCTGCCGGCCGATATTCAGAAAATTGAACCTCAGCACCATCCACATCATCACCGCGAAAGGGATCATGGCGAGGAGTGCCAGCACCGTGCTTAATTTTTCCGCCCCGGCAAGGCTCAGGACTCCCGGTGCGGCGTGTAGCAGGAGGACTAACACCCCGATTGCAAGAAAGAATCTGGCGAGCTGCTTGTGGAATGTCCGCTGAGGCGCGTCCGGGGCTTCTACCGAGAACCGTCCCTGCCACCAAAAGCAAATCAAGAACGCGACGGCCAACCACACGCCGTAGACAAATCCCAGCGCTCTGCCCGGTGCCAGCAGATCCAATCCAGAATTGTTGGCTAGCAAGGGATACACTCGCAGGCCAAAAAACACGATTGGCGCGTAAGCTGCCAGCAGGATCACGCGCTTCGCGTCTGATTTCTTCAGGAATCCCCGCGTGGCGGCGTATTCAAGATGCAAATGAATCAGAATCGGCGGCAGCGTGCATAGCCCGATGTATAGTAGCGCTCCGGCAAACGCTTGCAGCGCGAGCGGCGGAACCGCGTAGTGAATCTGCGCGTTCAGCGCGAGAAGAGACCCACCATAAAAGAAGAACAGCGCCAGACATAGAAAGAAGAACACCCGCTCAAAATTCCGTTGGCGACGGTAGCCCAGAATCACTACCATCCAAAAAAGCTGTAGCAGTGTCCCCGCTGTGTAGCCAATCAGCCGAATGTAGAGCAGTGACCCCATACGACGACTCCGTTGTGCCAAATTCTACGCCCGGCAGACTTGCAGGACAATCTCCAAGTGCCATATTTTTCTTGCACCAGCTAAACTACTCTAATTAAGCAACTTAACTCCGGCCAGAATTCCACAGGAGACCGCCCGAATAGTCTGCTAAATCCTTGACATGACAGAAGTTTCTGCTATATTAGCAGTCGGCTGCGAGGAGTGCTAATCGTCTTTTCCTTGCAGCCGCATTACAAACCGCAACATCACCTATGGAGGTTTTTCAAGATGGCAGTGAATCTTACACCGCTCCACGACCGTGTCGTCGTGAGGCGCATTGAAGAGAAAGAAAGCATCAAGGGCGGCATCATCATTCCGGACTCCGCCAAGGAAAAGCAGCAGGAAGGCGAAGTCATCGCCGTTGGCGCTGGCCGCCGCGAGAAGGGCGAGCGCGTGCCTCTGGATGTCAAGGCCGGCGATCGCGTCCTCTTCGGCAAGTACAGCGGCACGGAAATCAAAATCGAAGACGAAGAGCTGTTGATCCTAAAAGAGGACGAGATCCTCGCCAAGCTCAGCGGCGCTGCCAAAGCGGCAGGGTCCAGAAAGTAAGTCTTCACTTCCTTGTTGTCAGTTCTTAGTGATTGGGTTGGTTTCAGCCGGAGCAAGCAGAAAAGAAGGTTCGCTCCGCATCTGTAGCTCAGGCCTTCAAGTCTGAGGGTTTTTTTGCAGTAAAAGAAACATTTGGATTGAATCTCAGGAGGAATCAGAAACATGGCGAAGCAGATTGTAACAGGTGAGAATTCCCGCCAGGCGATTTTGCGCGGCGTGAATGCCCTCGCCGACGCAGTAAAGATCACCCTCGGCCCCAAGGGCCGCAACGCGGTGATCGAAAAGAAGTTCGGCGCGCCGATCATCACCAAGGACGGCGTGACCGTGGCCAAGGAAATAGAACTCCGCGATCCCCTCGAGAACATGGGCGCGCAGATGGTCCGCGAAGTCGCTTCCAAGACTTCCGACGTTGCCGGTGACGGCACGACCACCGCGACCGTGCTCGCTCAGGCCATCTTCCGCGAGGGCGTTAAGACTGTCGCCGCCGGCGCCAGCCCCACCGCTCTCAAGCGCGGCATCGAGCGCGCCGTTGAAGTGGCCGTCGAAGAAATCAAGAAGCTCCACAAGGACGTCAAGGGCGAAATGATCGCCCAGGTTGGCACCATTTCCGCCAACAATGACAAGCAGATCGGCGGCATCATCGCCGAAGCCATGAAGAAGGTCGGCAAGGATGGCGTCATCACCGTCGAGGAATCCAAGACGATGGAGACCACCCTCGAAGTAGTCGAAGGCATGCAGTTTGACCGCGGCTACCTCTCCCCGTACTTCATCACCGACCCCGAGCGCATGGAGTGCGTTGTTGAGGACGTTCGCATCCTCATCCACGAAAAGAAAATCAGCTCGATGAAGGATCTGCTCCCGTTGCTCGAGCAGACCGCCAAGATGGGCAAGCCTCTCTTGATCGTCGCTGAGGATGTCGAAGGCGAAGCGCTCGCCACCCTGGTGGTAAACAAGCTCCGCGGGACGCTACAGTGCGCTGCCGTCAAAGCTCCTGGCTTTGGCGATCGCCGCAAGGCCATGCTCGAAGACATCGCCACGCTCACCGGCGGCAAGGCCATCACCGAAGACCTCGGCATCAAGCTCGAGAACGTCAAGCTTGAGGACCTGGGTCGCGCCAAGAAGATCACCATCGACAAGGACAACACCACGATCATCGAAGGCGCCGGCAAGTCGGCGGACATCGAAGGCCGTGTGAAGCAAATCCGTTCGCAGATCGAAAACACCACCAGCGACTATGACAAGGAAAAGCTTCAGGAGCGCCTTGCCAAGTTGGTCGGCGGCGTCGCCGTCATCAAGGTCGGCGCAGCCACTGAAACCGAACTGAAGGAAAAGAAGGCCCGTGTCGAAGACGCCATGCACGCCACTCGCGCGGCTGTCGAGGAAGGTATCGTCCCCGGCGGCGGCTCGGCGCTGCTCCGTTGCCTCGCTGCGGTCGAGAAGCTCAAGCTTCACGATGACGAAGCCGTTGGCGCAGGCATCGTGCGGCGTGCTCTCGAAGAGCCTTCCCGCCAGATCGCTCTCAACGCCGGCCACGAAGGCGCCGTTGTGATCGGCAAGATCCGCGACTCCAAGGAAGAGAACTTCGGCTTCAACGCTGAAACCGGCGAGTACGGCGACATGGTGAAGATGGGCGTAATCGACCCGGCCAAGGTCACCCGCCTCGCGCTGCAGAACGCGGCGTCTATCGCGGGCTTGATGCTGACCACGGAAGCCCTCATCGCCGACATCAAGGAAGAAGATAAGAAGGCTGCCGCTGCCGGAGCCCCCGGCGCAGGCGGCATGGGCGGCATGTACTAAGTTCTCCAGCTCGCCCGTAACCTCAATCCAAAAAGGGCGGTCCTCACGGGCCGCTCTTTTTCTTTGCCTGTCCCCCATTCGCCAGCCTATATCCCGCGCTTGCCTACCCTCTCTCCCCTCTGATATCGTCCGTAAGCCTCAAGACATAGACTCTTCAGGGGAGAGTCACACCATGCCAGGACTTTTGCAGCGGTTCTTGCCGCGGGAAGAGGGCTTCTTTGACCTCTTCGCCAAACAGGCAGCGAATATTCATGTGGGGGCTGATGCCCTGCTCAAAATGCTCTCGCACTACACCGGCGTGCCGGAGCAGGTGCAGATCGTCAAGGCCATCGAGCACGAAGGCGACGAGCTTACGCACGCGCTCTTCACCAAGCTCAATCAAACCTTTATTACCCCCTTTGACCGCGAGGACATTTACGAGCTTTGCAGCCGCCTCGACGATGTGATCGACCTCATCGATGCCGCCGCCAGCCGTTTTGTGCTTTACCGCGTGGACACTGTTCGGACCGGCACTGTGGACCTCGTCAAGGTTCTCGTCTCCGCCACCGCCGAAGTGGAGGCTGCCGTCCGCGCACTCGAAACCTCGCAAGAAGCCCTCAAGCACTGCATCGAGATCAATCGCTACGAAAACGAAAGCGACCGCCTTTGCCGCACGCTTATCGCCCAGCTCTTCGACGAAGAAAAAGATCCCGTCCAGATCATCAAATGGAAAGAAATCTTCGAAGTCATTGAAACCGCCGTCGACAAGTGCGAAGACGTCGCCAACGTCATCGAAGGCGTCATCCTCAAGAGCGCCTGACCTGTGAACAGCTTCACTCTGCTCCTCGTCGTCATCGCCGTCACGCTCACTTTTGAATTTTCCAATGGCTGGCACGACGCCGCCAATTCCATCGCCACTGTCGTATCCACTCGCGTCCTTACACCGTTCCGCGCCGTCGTTTGGGCCGCTTTCTTTAATTTTGTGGCCGCCTTCTGGTTCGGCACCGCCGTTGCCAAGACCATCACCAAGGGCCTGGTTCGCCTCGAAATGGTCGACGAAAAAGTGATCCTTGCCGGCCTTCTCGGCGCGATCACCTGGAATCTGATCACTCTTGTTCTCGGCCTGCCCACCAGTTCGTCGCACGCGCTGATCGCCGGTTACGGTGGCGCCGCTGTCGCGCACGCCGGTTTCCAGGCCATTATCTTTGGCGGCTGGCTCAAGCCCGTTCTTTTCATTTTTCTTTCTCCCTTGGTCGGGATGTTGGTCGCCATCCTCGTCACCGTTCTGACCAGTTGGATCGTCCGCAAGCAGCGTCCGTTGAGAGTCGATCGCTGGTTCCGTCGGCTGCAACTCGTTTCCGCAGCTCTCTATAGCCTCGGCCACGGCACCAACGACGCTCAGAAAGGCATGGGGATCATCACCGCTGCCTTGGTGACGGGTGGCCTGCTCAAGACCTCCGAAGTTCCCTATTGGGTCATCATCTGTTGCCACTTGGCTATGGCCGGCGGCACCATGGCCGGAGGCTGGCGCATCATCAAAACCATGGGCCAGCGCATCACGAAGCTTAATCCGTTCGGTGGCTTCGCGGCGGAAACCGCTAGCGCCGTCACGCTCTTTGCCACCGCAAAATTCGGCATTCCCGTCAGCACCACGCACACCGTCACCGGAGCCATCGTCGGCGTTGGCGCTACTCGCCGCCTTTCCGCTGTCCGCTGGGGCATAACGCGCCGTATCGTCTACGCCTGGGTTCTTACCATTCCCGGAGCTGCCCTGTTCGGTGCCACCATCTTCCGCGTCGTCACGTTTTGGCTCCGCTAAAAACGAGCTCCGCGCGACGGCCCCCTTTCGCGACTCTTCATTCCTGCTCCCTCGAATTTCATTTTTCTCTCTTCTCTCCGGCCTCTGTGCTCTCTAGCTCTGTGACCTCTGTGTTAAATCTTTTTCCTTCCCTCCTGCATCGCAAATTGCGCGAAAATGTCCAGGCCGCCGGGTGGAACGCTCGGCGCTGCCGCTCGCAAGACTGAAATGGAGGTAGGGAGAAAATGGTCGACTTTGAGATAACTCGCAGGGACTTCAACAAGGGCCTCGCAGGAGCCGCCCTGAGCATAGCCGCCTCCGCTGGGCCACTCGCCCGCGGCGTCCTGGGCGCCAACGACCGCATCGGCGTGGGCTTGATCGGCGCTGGTGGAATGGGTCAATTCGACCTAAGGGACTTCCTCCGCTCGGGCCAGGTCGACGCCGTCGCCATCGCCGATCCCTTCCAGCCCAACCTGGACCGCACCCTCGAGCTGACCGACGGCAAGGCCAAGGGCTTCAAGGATTTTCGCTCCATCCTCGACAACAAGGACATCCAGGCGGTAATCATCGCCACTCCTGACCATTGGCACGCCATCCCCATGATCATGGCTTGCGAAGCCGGCAAGGATGTTTATGTTGAAAAGCCCCTCTCACATGCGCTGGCTGAGGGCCGCAAAATGGTCCAGGCAGCGGCAAAACATAATCGCGTCGTGCAGGTAGGCACGCAGCAGCGCTCCGGAGAACATTTTCAAAAAGCTGTCGAGCTTGTGCGCACCGGAAAAATCGGCAAGGTCACACTCGCCGAGACGTGGATTCACAGCAACAGCTCGCCGGAAGGCATGGGTAATCCTCCTGACGGCGATGCGCCCCCGTGGCTGGACTGGGACCTTTGGCTTGGACCTGCCCCTTATCATGCCTACAACCGCAATCGCTGCATCGGAAGCTTCCGCTCTTTTTGGGACTATTCCGGGGGAACACTCACCGATTGGGGTGTGCATCTGCTGGACATCGTCCACTGGGCGATGGACGTTGATGCGCCAAAAGAAGTCAGCGCCTTCGGTGGAAAATATGTCATGCAGGACAACGGCGAAATTCCGGACACACTCGAAGTAGTCTTCGAATATCCGGCATCGCCGGTAAGCGGCAAGGAATTTATCGTGACCTGGAGCAATCGCCACGCCAACTCGCGTGGGCCGGACGGTCACGGATACGGCATCCAGTTTTACGGCACCGAAGGTACGTTATTCATCGACCGCGAAGGCTACACCGTGTGGCCGGAACGCAAGCCCGTCGGTGGCGAGAGCGTCACGGCGTTCGCCACCATCCGCAGCGAAGGCTCCGCGCAGCACTACCCACACGTGCTCAACTTCCTCGAATGCATGCGTTCGCGCAAAAAGCCCAACTCCGACGTTGAGACCACACACCGCTCCACAAGCGCGCCCCACGTGGCCAACATCGCTTTCAAATTAGGGCGCAAACTGCGCTGGAACCGCGACGACGAGCAGTTCCTAAACGATCCCGAAGCCAACAAACTGCTCACCAAGCAGTACCGCAAACCCTGGAGTGTGACTTAGCCCGCGCGCCCATAGGCGACAGGCACGCAATCGCAACTGCGGTGCCGTCCAGATTCTCTTACTTCAGGCCGAACTGGAAGTAAATGCTTGTCCCGTCATTCAGATCGATCCGGTAGTAGTAGGTCTGGTTCGCCACATTCTGAGGCGAGGTCTTTGTGCTCATATTGAAGATCCACTGCTGAGCGGTCGAATCGAAGCGCCACGCCAAGTCGTTCGTTGAGTTGGTTGCTGTCTCATCAACGGCCATTATGGTTCCCGAGTTGATCCGGTACAGAAAGAAGTTCTTGATCACCCCTGCAGTTCCGATGGATACACCATTGACGTCGCAGACGCGGAACTTGGCCGGTACGGTGCTGCCCTGTTTCCAAACGCTCGATCCGTCGCTGTTGATAGGCTGCAGGATTTGGTGACCTGCATCGCCATTACAAATCCCCCCGCTCACGTACAGGACGTTGATCTGCACTGTCTTCGGGGCAGAGTTGTAATTCGCAGTTGCCGCGGCAGTAACGCTCAGGGTCTGAGTGCCAGCCCCAAGTACTGTGTTTGTTCCCGGGGTGTAGGTCAAAGCACCGGCCGGGCTGCCGCCGGAAACGCCTGTCACAGTTGCATTCAATTGCGCGCCGCCTAGCGGGGCGCCGAAGCTCATGCTCACCGGCACGTTCCATGTGATCGTCTGACTGGCCTTAGTTACGTTGATGGTGGTGGAACCACTGCTGCCCGTGTGGTTCGTATCACCTGCATAGGTGTAGCTGGCCGTGCAGGGTGTTTCCTGCACGTTCACGGGAGCCCCGCTGCAGGCACCGCTGTATACCGGTGCAGGTGTCAGACTGAGACCGCCTGCACCCGTCACCAGCACGGTCGCAGGATGCGCCAGGCCGTTATAGACAAACGTGCCGCCACCCGAGACTGCCGTGTTGCTGGGGGCCTGGTTGATTGTGAGGTTCTTGGTGTCGGTGCTGCCGGTGTGGTTAGCGTCGCCGGTGAACGAGGCGTTCGCCGTGGCTGTCCCGGCGTTGAGGTTGTTCGCGTAGTTTACCGTCAGAGACTGGTTTAGGCTACCCGCGCCCGTTGCTACCGCTGTGCAGGGTGTTTGCGCCGAACCGTTGTAGATCACGCTGGCCGGGCAGGTCACCGTTGTGGTCGAGGAGGCTTGGCCAATCGTGAAGGTCTTCGAATCAGTGCTGCCGATGTGGTTAGCATCGCCGGTGAAGGAGGCATTTGCCGTGGCTGTCCCAGCGCTGGTGTTGCTGGTATAGGTTGGCGTTAGAGACTGGCTCAGTCCGCCCGCACCTGTTACCGTCGCCGTGCAGGGCGTCTGCGGTGAACCGTTGTAGGCGAACGGTCCTGCACTGCACGCCACCGTTGTGGTCGAGGAGGCTTGGCTGATGGTGAAGCTTCCCGAACTGCTGCTCCCGGTGTGATTCGTGTCGCCTGCGTAGTTGGCGCTGGCTCCCGCCGTCCCCGCGTTAGTGTTGTTGCTGTAGGACACCGTCAGAGCTCCGCTCATTGCATCACTGGTTGTGTACGTGGCCGTGCAAGGTGTCTGCGTCGCACCCGTGTAGGTTTGCGGCGTCGCTGGGCAAGTCACCACCGTGCTCGACGTCGCTTGGCCGATCGCAAAGCTCTGAGGAACATCGGTTGCGGCACTGTAAGTCGCATCGCCGCTTTGGCGCCCAGTGACGGTGCAATTCCCGACGGCGTCTAGAGACACCGTACTCCCGACGACGGAGCAATTGCCCATTGCGGTGAAGCTTACCGGCAAACCTGATGAAGCCGAGGCGCTGACGTTAAATGCCGCGTCTCCATACTTTTTGTCGGCAAGCGCTGCAAAAGTGATGGATTGGCTCAAGGTCGAAACAGTGACCGTGAAGCTCCCGCTCGACGCATTCCCGGACTGATCCACGGCAGTGCAATTGACCGTCGTTGTGCCAATGGAGAAGGTACTTCCGGAAGGCGGGGTACACGCCGCTGGAAGCGTGCCGGACACCGTGTCATTAGCTGATGCGGTGAAGGTCACCACCGCACCGGAAGCGCTGCTGGCGTGCACCGTGATGCTTCCCGGCACCGTGAGGACTGGCAGCGTGGTGTCCATGACCGTAATCTGGACAGTCGCTTGGGCGGTATTCCCGTGACCGTCATCCACAACTAGGGCAACCATGTTGATCCCCAAGGGCATAACGACTGTCGGTTTAATTCCCGTGGCGGTGCCGAAAGGCCCGGACCAAGTGTAGGTAAGAGCGTCTCCGTTAGGGTCAGACGAGCCGGAGCCATCTAGCGGGACATTGGCGCCTGCGGCTGATGTAGCTTCGTAGGTCTGGTTCGGCCCTGCATTGGCGATAGGCGGCTGATTGGATGGTGCGCTTACACCGGTGACCTTGCGGATGCGCTGGTTGCTCAGATCGGAGATGTAGAGATCGCCGGCCGCGCTGACGGAAATGCCCCAAGGATTTGCCAGCATCGCGCTTGTTGCAGGGCCTCCATCGCCGCTAAAGCCGTAGCTAGAAACGGTGCCAGCGACCGTATTAATGTTTCCAGAGGAATCGACCTTCCGAATGGCGCTAGTGCATTCGTCGCTGATAAAAACATCCCCGGCGGAATCCGAGGCAAGGCCCACGGCGCAGCTCAGGCCCGCACCCGTGGCTGGGATGCCATTGCTGGAGTAGTCCGAACCGCCACCAGCTATGGTGGTGATTACGCCTGTAGTTGCGTCCACACGGCGAACGCGCTGGTTGCCCTCATCGGCGATGAAGAGATTGTTCGAGCGGTCCACCGTAATACCGTAGGGGTAAGAAAGGTTGGCTCTGGTTGCCACACCACCATCACCCGAGAAGCCATAAGTCCCGTTGCCGGCAACCGTCGAGATGAGGCCTGTAACGTGGTCCACCTTGCGAGTGCGATAGTTACACAAATCGGCGATATACAAGTTGTTCGAATTATCGAACGCTATCCCATAGGGACAGGAAAGATAGGATGATGTGGCGGCAATCCCGTCGCCGTTGTAGCCGCTATTAAAAGCCACCCCGGCAACCGTGAAAATCAAACCGGATGTTCGATCAATCTTCCGCACCACGTTGTTACACGCGTCCGCAAGATACACGTTCTGAGCCGAATCGAGAGCGACAGCGACGGAGCAGCCGACATTAGCGGCAGTAGCCACGGTTCCATCGGCGCTATAACCATAGTTGCCCGTCCCGGCGTAATTCGAGATGAGCCCGGAGGTCGCATCCACGCGGCGGATGAGATAATTTGCTTCGTCGGCGATGAACAGGCTCCCGCCCGAATCCATCACGGAACTGTAGGGGTAGTAAAGCTGGGCTCCCGTTGCTGGAATACCGCTCGCCGTCGAGCTGAACGTCCCGTTGCCGGCAACTGTACTGATACTTCCCGTGGAAGCATCCACGCGGCGCACCCGAAGATTATTAATGTCCGCGATGTAAACATTTCCCGTTCCATCGACAGCAATACCCCAAGGTTGCGAAAATGAAGCGTTTGCAGCCGGCCCGCCATCCCCGGAAAAGCCATACGTTCCGTTTCCGGCGAATGTGGTAATCGTGCCGCTGGAATCCACTTTTCTGATCCTATAGTGGCTTACATCGCTGATGTATATGTTGCCCGTGGAATCAGTCGCCAAGGCTCTAGGCTCGCACAATCCCGCGCTGGTTGCCGCCCCGCCGTCACCTAGAGGAAGGGAGCAATAGTTAGAATCGCCGAGGCCGCCCGCGACTGTAGTCACGTTCTGGGTCCTAGCGTCGATACGGCGCACGCGATGATAGTAGGTATAGTAACCATAGCTATAGTTATAAAAAGAATAAAGGTCCGTAAAATATAGATTTCCCGCACCGTCCAAAGTGAGTCCGTAAACGTACCCCAGATTCGTACTGGTAGCGGCGACTCCATCCGTTCCAAGGCCAAAGGAACCGTTTCCCGCAATCGCTGTGATGGTTCCGCTCCCCGCATCCACTCTCCGAATCCGGTAGTTGCCAAAATCTGCGATGAAGAGATTGCCTCCAGCATCCACGGCGATGCTATAAGGGCTTGCCAGCGACGCGCTGGTAGCAGGGCTACCCTCAGGGGAGGAGCCATAAGAGCCGTTTCCGGCGACCGTGGTGATGATTCCAGTCGACGCGTCTACCTTTCGTACTCGATTGTTGCATGTGTCTGCCAGGTAGAGATTCCCATGTAAATCGAGAGCCAAGCCATAGACGCACGAGATCTGGGCTGCCGTAGCGGGACCGCCGTCTCCGGAAAAGCCAGATAATCCTGTGCCCCCGAACCGTGTCAGCGTCCCTGACGTGTCGACTTTGAAGACGGCATAGTTTGGAGAATTTGTCGCAAAATAGAAATTCCCTGCCGGATCAGTAGCAACGGGATACACGTAGCCGATGCCAGCGTCTATGGCTGGGATATTGTTCGGGCCCGTGCCACCACCGGCGACGGTGGTGATGACCCCGTTCTGCGCCAAAGCGGAGGAACTTGCGAGGGCAAAGAGCAGGGAACAGCAAGCAAAACGAAGTGCGCGCGTCATGGCTACTGGACCTCCTGCATACCGGGCTGCAGAGTCAGTTCGACTTTGCGGCGCTGAGAGGCAGCAGCGGAGTCCGTATACGCGATGAAAAGATCAGGCGCACGGCCGCGCTGCCACTGGTCGTATTCGGTCTGGGAGACGGTGACCTGCCCGGAGAGTTTGACGCTGCTGGTTGCGGCAATGGCGACGGAACTAAACGTCGCGTGGGCCTGGTTCGGCTGCTCCTGGCACTGCAGGGTCACAATCGCGCCGGCGACGTCTGCGCCGCTGTAGTTGTAGATGCGCGTGGAAAAATTGAGCGTGACTTGGCCGTTAGACGACGAGGCGGCGCCAAGCGCAAACGGTCCTGCAAAGTCCCGCCCTTGCGAGGCAAACGCCGTCCCGGCCACAACGAGAACCAAGATTGACGCGAAAGCTGAAATACTTACTGGGCTGGACTTCATCTTTCCTCCGCACGTATACTGCTGCGCCCTTGGGCGCGAAAAATCATTTCGGTCCAAACAGCTTCGTTTGCTACCGCGCTGCTATACGCAGCGCTGCTCAGCAGAAGGCATGAGCGCTCGAATCCCGCCAGCGCTCACAAACGCTCCTCACAAAAGTGATGCCCTATTCGTCTGCTTTCTTCTTTGTCGTTGAACGGGAAAATGAGTATGGAAAGAAAACAAAATATTACAGAAGGATTTTTCAAGTATCCTCGCAAGTAATGCTGGGCTTACTGCAAGGGGACGAAAACACCCGCCCTCAAGCGGATTGGTAGTTCAGAGAACTACACCGAAAGCTGAACTGTACAGAGAAAACCCGTCTAGGGCACACCGAACTGCGCGCTACTCTAGGTGTCGGACCAAGTGTTGTCAAGATAAAAATGATGATATAAAAATAATTCTCTAGCTCAGACTGCATTTTATTCGAGTCGCTGAGCAAGAGTTAGCCCGAATTGTGTGGTTTGCAGTTCGTTTCCCGGATGCACCTTCGGGACCTGCAGCCCCAAATCCGTCAACGCAAGAGCCTTGGCATCGCTGATCATCCGCCGCCGCTCAACTCTTCGAGCCATTTTTCCAGAACGGTCTGCTGACTGGCAGGGACGCTCGTGAACATGACACCCATTCCCATATTGGGAAACAGAAACACGACTTTTCCACGTGCTGTAAATGTCGTATCTGCGCGTGAGATTCTGACCACAATCTCTGTCCCCTCTGGAGAAGGATTGATCATGTCCAGAAAACATCCCCCGGCGCTCAAGTCGCTGGTCTTGGCGCTCAGCTTTGCTTCGCTTGCGATTTCGGTTACCTCAGCATCTGCGATGATGGGATAGCGTGGAGCACGACGCCGCTCGGAGTCCATTCCTCACCGCCCTCTCTAGTCATCAAAAACACGGATAGTCTTTGAAACAAGAATCTTAGCCCAAGCCAGCACGTCGGGGGATTCCTCAACATTCTCTGTCTCCTCACCCGAATCCCAAATTCTGACTTTCGAGGCTTACGCGCGTAAACTTGGAAATGCGTCTTTTGTATCCCAGCCCTCTAAGCCAGGATATTGCAATGTCTTACTGTCCCGGTCGGATGATATCTCAATAATAACTTAAGATGTATCGTTACGTGCTATACTTCCGCGTGTTCGCTGATATCCAGTCCGACCTATCTCTTGATTCCTTCCTTGGCCTAAACTATATTCCCTGTCTCCGATTCCCTAACTCCCATGAAATCATATCGTTTACAGACCCCTACCCCTTAAAGTCTGTCCTATCATATCGTTACAAAAACAGAGGGTCGCGTTTCGCGCCAACGTTCAGACGTTCACACTCGCCGGCGGATTTCGACTTATCCTCTTTTTTTTCAGGCTCTTCCGCACTCTTTTGCACTTCCCAAAAACTCAACTCTTTTGTTTTCAATCAGTTCTGCACTCTTTCTCAAAAATCACCCGGGTGGGGGAGGAGCCGCTCTTCAATCTCAAAGATCAAGAGGCGCGGAGCACCAGTCGATGCATCCCAGCCGTCGCCAGTGTTATCATTCGGAAGAAACCTAGAACTAACAACTTATGACTGAAAACTGTTCCACTTTCGCGACCGTCGAAGAAGCCGTCGAGGAAATTCGTCAGGGCCGCATGGTCGTCCTCGTCGACGATGAGGACCGCGAAAACGAAGGCGACCTCGCCATGGCCGCCGAAAAAATCACGCCCGACGCGATCAACTTCATGGCTAAGTACGGCCGCGGCCTGATCTGCATGCCGCTCACCGAAGAGCGCTGCGACGAGCTGCACCTCCCGCTCATGTCGCCCATCAACACTTCCGTGCATGGCACCGCGTTCTGCGAAGCCATCGACGCGCGCCTCGGTGTTACTACCGGCATCAGCGCTTCGGACCGCGCTATCACTATCCTTGCGGCCATCGATCCGAAGACGAGGCCGCAGGATCTCGCGCGCCCTGGCCACGTTTTTCCTCTTCGCGCGCGCAATGGTGGCGTCCTCGTCCGCGCCGGCCAGACGGAAGCGTCCGTGGACCTCGCGCGCATCGCCGGGCTCAGCCCTGCCGGAGTCATCTGCGAAATCATGAATGAAGACGGCACCATGTCCCGCGTGCCGCAGCTCATCGAATTTTGCAAGGAGCACAACCTGAAGATGCTCACGGTGGCGGACCTCATTCGCTACCGCATGCAGCACGAACGCTACGTCCGCCGCGTGGCCGAAGCGGTCTTGCCCACGCGCTTCGGCGAATTTCGTATGATCGCGTATGCAAGCGATGTCGATCATGACCAGCACATCGCTCTGGTGCGCGGCGAACTCGAAGTCGCGGAACCGGCGCTGGTGCGCGTCCATTCGCACTGCCTCACCGGGGATGTCTTCGGTTCTACCGCTTGTGATTGCAGCGAACTGGTTTCGCGCTCGCTGGCCGCCATCGCCAAGGAAAACCGTGGCGTTTTTCTATACTTGCACCACACTGGCCGCGGTTTCTCCGTGGATGCCGCCGAAGAGCCGGGAACGCTCCCGCAAATCCATTTTCACAAGCGCGGCCAGCTCGATCGCGAACCCGCTCGCCAGCGCATGGTGCAGCACGAAAGTGGCATCGGCGCGCAAATCCTGATTGATCTCGGCCTCAAGGACATTCGCGTCCTCACCAATCACCCGAAGAAAGTTGTCGCCCTAGAAGGCTACGGCATTCGCATCGCGGACCAGGTTCCCCTCCGCATCGAGCAACCCAAGCCCACGCATCAAGTACTCTGATGAACATCTCTCCCAGTCTTCGTTTCTGTGGTGCAGAGGCGGCGTTTGCCCCACCCGTCACACCAAGCAGCGTGAAAACAATCTCCGTCCGCGCGTCAACCATTGCCCACCCGTCATTTCGAGCGCAGCGAGAAATCTCTCTTATGGTTTGTCCGGCGGCTTTTCTGCCGGAAGAGTGGCCTTCGCTGGGAGCGCGCCGCTCTTTGCCGGAGCCGGCTTCCCGACAGTCAAATACTTGCGCATTTTTTCGAGGCGCTTCGGACCGAGGCCGCGAATGGCCAGCAAATCGTCCACGCTCTTGAAGGCGCCGTACGATTTGCGCATTTGCAAAATCTTTTCCGCCGTTGCGGGCCCGATCCCTGGAACTTGCTGCAATTCTTCGGACGTCGCGGTGTTGATGTTTACCGGTTTCGCCGGTGGCTTTTTCTTCGCAATGCCGGGCGTTAGGGAAACACAGAGGCCAATAATGAGAGTAAGGAAAAGTCGGACCGTTAGTGGCCGCGTCGCCATTGCAGTAGAAGTATGAGCCCAACACCTACGAAAATAAACGACCAAAGTCCAATGGCCACGCGAATCTCAATTCTTTCTTTTCCGGATGATTCCTTTCTCCAGCCGGTCTTTTGGAACCACCGCACTTGGCGGTCGAGCAATCGCCAGCCGCCAAAACTGAGCAACGCCAATACAAGCAGGATGGTTCCGAGAATACTTTCCCACGCCCCAAAAATGTATAAACCACACCAGACAATCCCAAAGAAAGCCGCGGCCAGCGCCGCGAAAAGGCGGTATTCCTCGCCATTAAAGAACATCCAATACCGAAGGCGCCCGTTCTCCGGCTTGATTTCATCTTCGAAAGTATCTGCTCTCTCCGTGTCCTCTTCGTTCAATGGCTTACTCCAGTCGCTTACCCTGGGCGTCGTAAACTTCGAGTTCGCCAAAGAGCGCGGCTTGCGAGCCGATCTGCGCGCGGTCGCCGACAACGACGATTTGCATGTTCGCGGAGTCCAGATATTTGCGCGCCGTGGCGAGCACGTCTTGAGGAGTAAGGCCGCGAACTCTCTGGCGATACGTTTCGAGATAATCGTCCGGCAATTCATTCAGCGCCACGACGGAGAGTTGCGAAAGCAAACCGTTCTGCGTCGCCAGGCCTATCGAAAAAACGCCGCTCAAATAATTTTGCGCGTCGGCGAGTTCCGCTTCTGGCACCGGCAAAGACCGCAGTTTGTCCATCTCGTAGAAAATTTCCGTCAGTGATGCCGCCACAACTTCATTGCGAACGGCCGCCGACACCGAAAAGTAGCCGTGCTGCCGCAGCGCATTCACACCGCTGCGCGGGCTGTAGGTATAACCCTTGTCCTCGCGAATATTCATGACCAGCCTTGAATTAAATGCTCCACCGTACAAGCTATTTGTCAGGCCCAGCTTCACCCAGTCTGGATGTTTTCGCGAGATTGCGTGGCAGCCCGCAAGAATCTGCGTTTGGACGGCGCCGGGAACGTACACCAGGTGGACGCGGCGGCCGCGCGGATTCGCGGGAGCCGCGGCCGCAGGCACTTCCGGTTTTTTCCCGGTCCACTTGCGAAAAACGTTTTCGGCGGTCTTTAACATTTCACTCGAATCAAAATCGCCGACGAGCAGCAACAAGGCATTTTCGGGGGTGTAGAATTCGCGGTAGACCGCCTGCAAATCTTCTCGCTTGTACGCCGCCACTTGCGCTTCGCTCGGCGCAACCTGGGCGTACGGGTGTGCGCCGAATAAAACTTTGCGCAACCGTTCGCTTGCCAGGAAATCCGGCTCGGTGCGCTGCATTTTTACTTCTTCGAGTTTCTGCCGCCGTTCGCGTTCGAATTCGGCCTGCGGGAACGAGGCTTCCCGCGCCAGTTCATTCACCAATCCGAGAAGCGGCTCCGCAAATTCCGAAAGGCCGGAGAACGAAATTTCGCTGGTGTCCGCTCCAGCACTCGAAGAAAGGTCCGCCCCCGTGCGGCGCAAATCTTCCTCGATCTGGCGGCTCAGACGCCTTGCTGTTCCCGTACGTGCCACGATGGCGGTCATTTCGGCGAGTCCCGGAGCGCGATGCACCACGGCGGCGTTTCCGGAACGGAAGAACAGTTCGCCGTGAAACTTGGGAATCGAGTGCGCTTCAGCGAGAATGACTTCAAGACCATTCGAAAGCCGCGCTCTGGTCCGCTTCGGCCAGGTCACCGGACGTTCGGGGGCGAGAGCGGGAACGCCGACCGCGACTTCGACAGCACGGGTAGCCATTACGCGGCCTCCTTCTTGTCTGAGGGGGCGCTCGTTTTGACAGGCGTGCGAAAGACGATGGCACGTTTTTCGTTTCGCAGATATCTCTTCGCAACAGTGAGAATCTCTTCGCGCGTGACGGCGAGAAATCCGTCCAGGATGGTGTTCACCAATTGCGGATCGTGGTCGAACAGCGTGAAGCAGGCGAGAAGATGCATCAATCCATATTTCGGCATGTACCCACCGCGGCCACCCTCGAGCGTCGCGTAATAATCCGAGCGCCATTTCACTTTCAATTGTTCCAGTTCGTCCGCGCTGACGCCGTTTTGCTGAACTTCACGGATTACAGCCTCAAAGGCTTCCAGCGCAGCCTGGCTCGAATATTCGGGCTTGTGAATAATCCGAGTGGTCATTTGCGAAGGCCCGTTGTAACCGAAGAGATCGTCGATTCCGCCTCCGGCTTCGACGGCAATCTGTTTCTCCTGCACCAACTCGCGATGAATTCTTCCCGCGCGTCCGCCATGCAAGGCCTGATCGAGCAAGGCCATCGCGCACCAATCGGCAGTGCGTCTTTTTGGCAGCACGTATCCGACGGCAATCGCGGGCAGCGTCCCGAATTTTTCCTCCACGGTCCCGCGGCGTTCTTCCGTTTGTTCCGGCTCGGTGGGATCGGCGAACGGCGGCGGCGCTCCCGCGGGGATATCGCCAAAATGTTTTTTGGCCAGAGCGATGCCTTCTTCCGGCTTCATATCACCCAGGATGAGCAACACGGCGTTATTCGGCACATAGTACGTTTTGAAAAAGCCCTGCACGTCAGCCAGGTCGGCGGCATCAAGATCGGCAAAATCACCATAGAAATTGTGCGCGTTGGCCCAATTACGGAAGGCCACGGGAGGCATGTCGAGCCAGGGGAAACCGCCATAAGGCTGGTTCATGACGTTGACGCGAACTTCTTCTTTCACCACGTCGCGCTGATTTTTAAGATTTTCGTCATCCACTTTCAGAGCGCGCATGCGGTCCGCTTCAAGCCACAAGACGCGCTCCAGCGCATTCGACGGCACAGCCTCGTAATAATTCGTCACGTCGTAACTGGTCGAGCCGTTCAGCATGCCGCCGCTGGAATTGACCAGCTTGATGTGCTGCATCTTCGGGGCATTCGCGGAACCCTGGAACATCATGTGTTCGAAGAGATGCGCAAACCCGCTGCGTCCCTGCGGTTCGAGCCGGAAGCCAATTTTGTAGTAAACGGCCACGGTGACCACAGGAGCCGTTGCGTCCGGTGCGACCACCACGTCCAGGCCATTTGCCAGTTTGGTGCTTTCGATTCCAATCTGGAGTCGTTTCACGAGCCGCCCCCCGTCGCCTTTGCCTTTGAAATCAGTCCCAAAGAACTCCTTTTCAGTTCGCTTAATACCCCAGTGGCATCATCCGCGAGCGCGCGTGCTGCCAGATGATTCAGCACGTCATACGCATCCACAAATTCCTTCGGCGAGCGCCGAAGAGCCTGCAAGTGCGCACGCACTACTTTGAAGTCTCCGCGCGAAAGCGGGCCCGTCCAGGCCGCACGCGGCCCAAGCGTTTCGAAATTGTCCAACACTTGGCGCGTCAAGGGCAACAAGGCGCGCACGGCTTCGCGCCGCTTCATCCCCAGGGAGAGGAGCACCTGCGTGGCTGCTTCCTCCACCGCGAGAATATGACCTGCGGCCATTGCCGCAGCAGCATGATACAAAAGCTTCTTGTCCCCCGCGACGCGCACGGGCGAACCACCGAGTTCCCGCGCGATTCGCCGCGCCACTCGCACGGCCTGCGTTTGGCCTTCAATCGCAAAGACTCTTCCTTCGAGCGATGGAACAGCGACGCCGCTGAACGATTGAAGAGGATGCATCGAACCGACCGTCGCGCCGTGCGCTCGCAAGGGTTCGAGTGCGCCGGAGTCCATGGCGCCGCTGGTGTGGAGAATGACTCTCCCGCGCAGTTCTTCTTCGCCAATCCGCGCAAGCTCTCGCGCCACCACGACAATTTCGTCATCAGGCGTCGCGATTAGGATGACCTGCGACAACAGGACTTGCCGCGTTATTCCCGCGAAAGCCTTCCCTGCCCCAATGAATCGAACGGCGCGCCGCGCGCTGGCTTCGCTGCGGGTCAGAACCGCGCCAATCCTCCACCCCGCTTCACGCAATTGGCGTCCCAGCGCACGTCCCACTCGTCCCGCACCGATGATGGCCAGGCTATTCGGCATCCATTGTTAGGATAACCTGAGGGCAACGCCGATACCAATTTCTACATATTTCCGCCTATTTATAATTAGGCATCAGGCGGGAGCGGCTTCGGTAGAAAACAGACCGGTCACGTCTTTTTGCTTTAAGGCGCGAATACGATCGCGGAGTTGAGCGGCTTTCTCGAATTCAAATTTTTTGGCGGCCTCGCGCATCTGCGCTTCCAGTTGCTGAAGCATTTCCGCGAGCTGTTGTTCGCTCTTAATATTCGCAGCGGCGGCATCGAGGCTGGCGTCGTCCACCGGAACGGTCACGTAGTCCGCCTCCACGATTCTCGCCAGCTCCATGTCCACCGACTTGATGATGGACATCGGAGTGATGTTGTTCTCCTTGTTGTAGGCAACTTGCTTTGCACGACGGCGGTTGGTTTCGTCGATGGCTTGATTCATCGAATCGGTCCGGCGGTCCGCGTACAAAATCGCCCGGCCTTCGATGTGCCGGGCGCAACGGCCAATCGTTTGAATCAGAGATGTGGTGCTGCGCAAGAATCCCTCTTTGTCGGCGTCCAAAATGGCCACAAGCGATACTTCCGGCAGATCCAAGCCCTCCCGAAGTAAGTTGATTCCAATGAGCACGTCAAATTCGCCGCGCCGTAAATCGCGCAAAATTTTAATGCGGTCCAGCGTTTCGACTTCAGAGTGGAGATA
>MNDE01000141.1 GCA_001914785.1 Acidobacteria bacterium 13_2_20CM_57_17
ATGCCAGGCGAAATCGTAACAAAAACTCAATCAGCATGCGACATTGCCTTTACCGCCTCGCGCCCGGGCACGAGACTCCGCACGATGACGTACAACACGGGAATAAAAACCAGGTTCAGCGTCGTCGCGGCAATCGTTCCGCCAAAGACCGTGGTTCCGACGGAAATGCGTCCCGCGCGGCCCGCGCCCTGCGCCAGCACCAATGGCACAACACCGAGAATGAACGCCAGTGAAGTCCTTAGTCCGCGGTTGCATGTCCCGGGACGGCTGCGTCCGCAGGCCGCGAATGTCGCGCCCGGAAAAAGGCAAAGCGATCCAGGACCTTCTCTTGGAACTCTTCGAGGTAGAGATAGATCGCCGGAGTAATGAAAAGGGTGATGAACTGCGACACAATCAGGCCGCCAACCACAACGAGCCCCAGCGGCCGGCGCGAGGAGCCATCCGCCCCGTAGCCGAGGGCGATGGGCAGGGCGCCCATGAGCGCGGCCATGGTGGTCATCATGATGGGACGGAAGCGCTCCATGCTGGCGTCGTGAATTGCCTGATCGTCTGGTACACCGTGCTCGACGCGCTGTTGCGCGAAGTCCACGACCATGATTCCGTTTTTCTTCACGATGCCCATGAGCATGAACATGCCGATGAACCCGTATAAAGAAGCCTCGGCGCCAAACAGCCACAGGGTCAGGAGGCCACCGACGAGCGCAACCGGCAACGAGGAGAGCACGGTGATCGGATGCAAGTAGCTCTCGTACAAAATGGCCAAAATCACGTACATGACAAAGACCGCGAGAAACATGAGGATGGTAAGGCTCGATACCGTGTCGCGGAACGTAAGCGCTTCACCCCGGAACTCGCCGCGAATTCCCGCCGGCAAGACTTGCTTCGCAGCCTTCTCCACGAAATCAGTTGCCTGCCCGATGGAATAGCCTGGCTTCAAGTTGAAGAACAGGGTGGCGCTCGTGAATTGGTTGATGTGATTGACGGATTGCGGGCCCAACATCGGGTGCCAAGTCGCCAGGGCATTGAGCGGAACCATGCGCGAGCCGTCGTCGCTCTTGATGTACAGCAGATGAAGATCCTGAGGCTCGGAACGTTGATCGTCGGCAACTTCCAGGATCACTTGGTATTGGTCGGTGGGCTTCTTGATGAGATAGACGTAGTTCTGCGCGTACGCTTGGTGCAGAAGATTGAGAACCCTCGTCTCGGAGACGCCGTAGGTCTTGGATTGCTCGCGGAGGATGTCGACCTGCAGATTCGGGGTATGGTTGAACAGGTCGGAGTTGACAAAGAGGAACCCCGGGAACTCGAACATTTTGCGCATCAGGGTTCCTGAGCTGGCATAGACCTCGTTCGGATCGATCCCGGAAATGGAATAAGCAAACTGGCCCTGCAGCTGCGCCGTGGCTCCGGTGCTGATCTGCAGCACGGGCTGGGGCTTGAGAAATGTCAGCAGACCGGGGATCTTGGAGTTCAACTGTCCCATCAACTGCCCAGTTACGACCTGAATGGGAGGACGCTTATCGGGAGGCTTCAGGAACGCGAGCACCAGGCCTTGGTTGGCGGGGAAAAATGAATTGTTGCCGCTCATGGTGAAGGTCATGTCCACGGCGGGGTGGGTATGGAGGACGTCCTCGACCTCTATTTGGTGGGTATGCATTTCGTAGTGCGACGTACCCTCCTGAGCGATGAACACGCCGAGGGCGAAGGAACTGTCGCCGATGGGGAGGAAGGCCTTCGGGACGATATAGAAAAGATAGCCGGTTCCCAGCAGACAAACCACCCAAATCGCCAGGGAAATCCAGCGATACCGAAGGAAAAACCACAACGAGCGCCCATAGACGGCTAGTACCCTTTTTTCTGCGCCGCCGATGACGCGCTCGATCCAGTTCCTCTCCGCCCGCTCTCCGCGCTCCTGAAGCAGGCCGGAACACATCAAGGGCGTGAGCGTCAGCGAAACGATGCCGCTGGCGAAAATCGAAACGATGATGGTGATGGAGAACTCGCGAAAAATGCGCCCCACCAGGCCGCTCATAAAGACCAGCGGGAGGAATACGGCGGCTAGGGAAATGGTCATTGCGAGAATCGTGAAGCTGATTTCCCTGGCGGATTGCAGGGCGGCTTCGAGGGCACCGAGGCCGCTTTCCATGAGGCGAACGGTATTCTCCAGGAAGACGATGGCGTCATCGACCAAGAATCCGATGGCCAGCGTCAGGGCCATTAAGGACAGGTTGTCCAGGCTGTAGCCTAGGATGTTCATGACCACGAAGGTGAGCAGGAGGGAGAGGGGCAGCGCCACAACCGGTATCAAGGTGTCGCGCACGCGGCCTAGAAAAATAAAGATCACCAGGACAACCAAGGCGAACGCGATGAGCAGCGTCGCCTGAACATCCTTGACGCTGTTCACGATGCTTTGCGAACGGTCATAAATGGGAACGATTCCAACAGAACTTGGGAGCTGGGCCTGCACCGTGGGAAGGAGGTCGCGGATGGATTTGGCAACTTCGACGGCGTTTGATCCCGCGCGCCGGAAAACCGCAACGACCACCGTAGCCGCCGGAACCTCGTGTCCGCGGTACCAAAAGCGCATGCTGATGCGTTCGTCTTGCAACCCGTTTTTTACAGTCGCGACGTCTTTCAGATAGACCGGAGCGCCGTTGCCTTGCCTGACGATTAAATCTTCATACTGGTGCGCTTCGCTGAGCTGCCCTTCGGGCTGAAGCAAGAAGGTGTGATGCGCGCCGTCAAATTGGCCCGCTCCCGTGGAGCTGGTGCCGTTCTTCAGCGCCGCCGTCAAATCATCAATGGTTAGACTGCGCGCGGCCATCGCGGAAGGGTCGGCCTTGATGCGCACTGCGGACTGAGCGCCGTACACGGCCACTTGGCTCACGCCAGAGAGAATGCTGATGCGCTCGCCGACTTGCGTATTGGCATAGTCGAAGAGCTGGCCCTGCGTGGCGCTGTCACTGGTGATCCCGACGTACATGATGGGCTGGTCGTTCGGATTGGTTTTGGTGAAGGTGGGCGGGCTCGGCAAATCCACGGGAAGTTGCGCCGTCGCGCGCGTAATGGCCGCCTGAACGTCGGTTGCCGCAGCATCCACACTCTTGGAGAGATCGAACTGCAGGACGAAACTCGAGTGCCCTTGTCCACTGTTAGAGGTCACCAACTCAAGGCCGGGAATCTGCATGAACTGACGCTCGAGCGGGGTGGCCACGTTGTTCGCCATGGTCTCTGGCGTTGCTCCGGGATAACCTACGTTCACTTGAATGACGGGATAGTCGACAGCGGGCAAGTCATTGACCGGCAAGGCAAAATAAGCGAGTACACCAAAAACGATGGCCGAGATCGTCAGCACCGCGGTCATCACCGGGCGGCGAATAAATGGTTCAGACAGATTCATGGATCTTCGTTCCCATTACTTTGCCCTCGCTGGCGCATCCGCCGGCGTGCCCCCTGCAGGTCCCGCGCCGGCGGTATCCACACGCACCTTGCTGTTCGGAGCTACGGTCATCTGGCCGGCCACGATGACGTTCTCTCCCGCGGCGACACCTTGGGTAATCACCACGTTATCGCCTTGCCGCTGGCCTAAGGTCACGAGTCGAAGGTCCGCGGTGTTGTCGGGTTTCACCACGTAGACGAAGGGACCCTTTTGGCTGATCTGTGTGGCTTGGTTGGGGATCAGCACCGCCCCCTTCTGCGTTGCCAGGACTAGCCTGACGTTGAGAAATTGCCCCGGCCAGAAATGGTGATCGGGGTTGGAGATGGTGGCGCGCAAAAAGACCGTGCCGGTGCCGTTCTGGACGGTGTTATCGAGAAATGTGAGCTTACCGCCGCGGACGTGCTCTTCCGGATCGGAGGGCAGCCTCACCAAGGTCTTTAGCGTTCCGCGGGTCATCTCTTTTTGCACATTGGGGAGATCGCGCTCGGTTATCGTGAAGTCCGCATAAATCGGATCCAGGCGCTGGATCAGCAACAACCCGGTCGTGTTGGCCTGCACGACGTTTCCGACGTCGACCAGTCGCGCGCCGGCGCGGCCCTGGATGGGCGAGTGAATATAACAATACTCCAGGTTGAGTTGGGCGGTTTCGAGCGCCGCCTCTGCCGATTCCACCTGTGCCTGATCGACCTCGACGGTGCTCTTTTTGGCGTCATAATCCTGCTTTGCGATGACCTTCGAGTTGAATAGCTCCGAGCTGCGCGCGAACTCTACTTTCGCGAGTTCGAGCGCCGCCTTTGCTTGGGCCAAAGTGCCCTTTGCCGAATCGAGCTGGGCTTGATACGGACGCGGATCAATCACAAAGAGCAACTGCCCTTTGGCCAGATCAGCGCCATCCTGGAATTGCCTTTGCGTAATGCGGCCGCCGACTTGCGGGGTTACGGTAACCGACTCGAAAGCGAAGCTCTTGCCGATCTCGTCGAGGTAAACGGGCACATCTTGGGCTTGCGCCTTGACTACACTCACTAGGGGCGGAGGCGGGAGTTGAGGACCAGCAGCTTGGGGATTCGCTCGGTTACAGCCCAACGCTGCGATTTGCAAGCCAAACAGTGGTAGGACATACAGAAATCCGACCTTCAACTTCATTCTTAGCCTCCCCCTCGTCTGTCTATACGCTACCAGCCAAGGGAATATTGCGGGCCGAGCCCAACAGCTCATAGCTGACAACACGCCCTGCACGCATCTCTGAAGTTTGTGGGGCCCCGTTCTGCTCATAAAGCGAGGCACACCAAGACTAGATTAGACGCCAACGAGGGGAATGCGTTATTTTTCGCGAGTTGCATTGCGAGCCTGCGGCAATCTGCGCCTCAGAAGCCACGGTGTCAATTATACCCCGCCGGGGCTGGCTAGCCGGGCCCATTCTTCCGGAGTCGGATACTCAATAAAAATCGCGGGAATCGATTCTCTTACTGGAAAGCCCGAGTTGTAGCACGTCCATCTGTTCCGGCCGGTCAAAAACTTTCCCCGGAAAAAGCATTTTCGTTAGCACGCGCACGCCGCCAAAAGCCGCGCCCAGCACCACGGCCGCCACCATGAACAAGATCGTCGCAAGGATAATCACGATAAGTCTGTTGATCAGCGGCGGATCGGTGACCGTCTGGTGCGGCTCGTTCCAGGTCACTTCCGTTTCGTAATTCACCGCGCGGCGCAGCGAATCGCCATACACCGCCGAGGATGGTTTCAATACTATCGAGAGCAGGGAAGCCTTGCGTTCAATACTTGTTCCCGCTTGCTTTGCCGCGGGCGAAATCGCTTGTTCCAAATGCCGCAAATGTTGTTCCGCGAGTTGCGGTGTAGGATAGTCGAGCAACAGCAGCACCGCTTCCTCTTTTCCTTCCCGGTATTGCGCCAGCATGGCTTCCGCGTTCATGTCGAATCCCGCTTCGCTCGCCAGGTTCGCGAACTCATCCCGCTTTAGCGCGGCAATAGCATTCCGGAACGCCGCCGGCCCTCGCGCATACCTTTGCGTCCCGTCGCTGAATCCCCGCGGCAAGTACGTTCGGATCGGCGGCAGCGGCGTCTGGTCGGCGTGCGCGCCCACGGCGTTCACCAGCGTTACCAAATCCGCGGTGGAAATAACCGGCGCCGGCCGTACCTCCAGAATGGAACTCCCCACCAGCGCAAACAACCGGTCGCCGTCCACGGCCGAAGTCCTGTTCAATGTCGAGGGATGCATTTCCGGTCGGATCAGCGCGGTATACATTTCGTACGCGCTGCTGGGATCATGATACTTCTGCAGATTTACTTGGATTTTGGCGCCGCCGGAGGAGTACTCGCAGAATTCTCCGGGCGCGCGCCCGGTTTCCTTCCACAGGTCTAAATAATCTGGCGCAGCTTCCGTTTCCACCCACATCGGACTTGGCTGGCCGGACCAACCGGCGAAATGCGTGGGCAGCTTCTGTTGCCGCTGAGCAGACAAATACGGCGAGGCGGCAAGCGCCAGAGACAACCCAGCAATAAAACGAAATTTTCGCATCCCGGCTTCTATTAGACACCAACAGACTAGTTTTGGTTGCGAGATTGTTCAACAGTTGCCGCGGCTGGACGCACGGCCCCTGGTTTAGCGGGCAGATTCATCGTCACGCTGTTCATGCTCTCCAGATAGCTGGCCATGCCCTGGTAAAGCCCTTCCGCTACCTTTTGCCTTTGCTCCGGTTTCTTCAGCAATTGTTCGTCCGCCGGATTGCTCAGGAAAGATATCTCCGTCAGGATCGACGGCATGGCCGCGCCAATCAGCACTACGAAGGGAGCTTTGCGCACCCCGCGGTTCTTCACCGGCTTGTTGGTCTTTTGAATCCGCCTCGACAGGGAATCCTGGATGTCTTCGGCAAGTTCCCTGGACTCGTCAATCTTTTCCGTCCTCGTGATTTTCAGCACCAGGTCCTGGAGATCGTGCACGCCTCCCTGCGCGGTGGCGTTCTCGCGCGCCGCCACTTCCATTGCCTCGGCCGAGCCTTTCAGGTTCAGATAATACGTCTCAATGCCCCGAGCCGCATGATCCCGGCTCGAATTCGCATGAATGGAAATGAACAGGTCCGCCTTGGCCTGGTTCGCCATGTTCGTCCGCTCCTCCAGCGGAACAAAGGTGTCATCCGATCGCGTGTACACCACGTCCGCACCCGGCAGCCGCTGCTCGATAATTTTCCCCAGCCGCAGCGCCACGTCCAGGCACAGATCTTTTTCCATTAACCCGGTTGGACCAATCGTTCCCGTATCGTGGCCACCGTGGCCCGCGTCGATCACGATCCTCCCAATCTTCAACCCCAGCGTGCGGGTCAGCGTAGACTGGCCATCGCGCGTCGGCTGCGGCGTGCTCGCCGGCCGGACCAAATCTGGTTTCGCGCCTGCTGCCGCTGTTTTCAATGGCTTCGACTTGGAGTTTTTCGCGGCCGGAGGCACATTGCGCGCCACCGCGGAAGAACTATCCCCCGCGCTTGAGCCGTTACTTCCGCCAACTGAACCTCCGTTAGTCGCGCCAGCGTTAACCGCGCCGCCGTTGATCGTCGTATTTATCGCGCTCTTCGCATTCGCCACTATCTTTTGCAAAGGAGAAGTAGTTTCCGCCGGCGGTTCCTTTCCCGAACCATTCTGAGCGGTTTGCATTCCGCCGCCGGCCGCCGCGCTCTTGTTCGCGTCTTCCGCGCCAGCTTCCTGCGCGGGCTTCCCCATTGCAGTTCGTACCGGCACAGCTGCCGAAGAGTCCCCAAATAAATCAATCAAAAGCTGCGGCGGATTGCCGGACAGCGAAGCGGCATAATTTCTAACTCCGTTCACGTCCAGCACCACGCGCACCACGCCGTTGTGATTTTGCGCCACGCGCACTGCCAGCAGCAGGCCGCCGTCCACGTGGATATTCGCGCGCGCCGCTTCCGGCGTCAGCCGCGCCGAATGCAAATCAAAAAAGATGCGCTCAGGACTCGCGATGCGCCCGGAAGTGTATTGCACGCTGTCATCGAGATCGATAGTCACCCGCGTGGCATCGCCGTTGGCAGCCGCGCGAATCCGCTGTACCTGCGGGATCCCGCGTGATCCTTTGCTGCTGACGGATTTGCCGCCGGAGTGTGCCGGCGCCTCCGCGCGCGGTTCCTCAATACTCGGCCATGCCGTCTTTGAAGCTGCCGCACTGTTCGCGTCGGGCGGTACGTCGCCGTTCTGTAGCAGAGCCAATTCCGCGAGCGCTTCTTGCGCTTCGCGTTTTCTCGGCGAACGCGCATAGCGTTTCAGGAAATCTTCATACGTTTTTTTCGCCAGCGCCGAATCCCCCAAATGCTCGCGCTGCAGCTTCGCCGTGCGCAGAATCGCATCCTGGCAATACTTGCTCGTCGGATATTCGCGCACCAGGAATTGGTAAGTGTCCGCCGCCGACTGATAGTAAGCGCGTCCAAAACGGTCGCCCATCTCGGTGTAAAGTTCCGCAACGGCCAGCAGGGAATCGGGAACTTCCGGAGCCCGCGGCGTAATCATGGCTACGCGGCGATAAACCAAAACCACTTGTTTGTAATCTGCGAGTGTGCGTTTTTCGGCAGATTTGCTGTTCAGCGCCGCGCGCTGCTCTTCCGCGCGCGCAAATTGCGCTGTCGCCGACTGGCGCTTCAGCGACGCGGTGGCGGCGGCTTCCGCATTCGTTTTTGCCGGTGCCGCAGAAACAAGAAACAGCGCAGCGCTCAGCGCCGCAAAGACCGGCGAAAGACGGGCGAAGCTCATCCGCAATGTTTTTTCCGCCCCAAACATCAACCCGCATCCCCCAAACGTCATGGCCGAAAAACCGCCACTCACTCAAACGCCAAAAAGATCAAACTTCCGAGCCGCCATTTCGCGCTCCCGGAAAATTAAAAAAGCTGCCAACTGCGTGCAGCTCTTTCTATTCGTTGGTGAATATGATGCGGCCTTCTGGCGTGACGTCTTTGTGGATCGCGTGGGAACCGACGTATGCGCCAGCAAGACGTCCTGAGCCCGGCCGGAAGTAGGCGTTCTGTACTTTCTGCACATAGTTCCGCGTCTCTCGGAACGCGGGGA
>MNDE01000177.1 GCA_001914785.1 Acidobacteria bacterium 13_2_20CM_57_17
GCCGAAGGCGGCTTCTCAATGGTCGAAGCAGGGATCAATTCCCTCTCGCGATTAATCCAGGCCGCCAGCTCATAAACCATCAATTTCGGCACATCGGAAATCACCGCAAGACCGCCGGCCATATCTCCGTAAAGAGTGCAGTATCCGACCGCGAGTTCTGATTTGTTGCCGGTGCTGAGCACCATGGAGCCAAACTTGTTGGAGAGCGCCATCAAATAATTCCCGCGGATGCGCGCCTGAATGTTCTCTTCCGTCACGTCGGCCGGCCGGTCGCCAAACGCGGGCGCCAGTGCGCGCTTATATTCTTCAAAAACATCTGTGATCGGCAAGCTGGTGAACGGAATGCCGAGATTCTTGGCCAGCGTAGCGGCGTCGCTCTTGCTGCCTGCCGAAGAAAACGGTCCTGGCATGGAGACGCCGAGTACGTTTTCGGCTCCCAAGGCATCCACCGCGATGGAAGCAACGACAGCCGAATCAATGCCGCCACTCAAGCCGACCAGAACTTTCTTGAAACCGCATTTACGCACGTAGTCTGCCGTGCCGGTAAGCAGCGCTTCGTAGGCATAAGCGATTTCGGTCGGCGGCTGTTTGTGAATCTCGCCCTGCCCTGTCGCCGTATCAAAAAGGACGAGATCCTCTTTGAACGCCAGCGCCTGCGCGGCCACGCGCCCATCGGCGGTAATCGCCATGCTTGCGCCATCAAAAATCAGATTGTCGTCGCCGCCAACTTGGTTGACATATACCACGGGTCTTTGCTGCTTGATGGCAATGGCACGCAGCATCTCAAAGCGGAGGTTTCTCTTGTCGATCGTGTAGGGTGAAGCGGAAAGATTCAGCAGGACGCTGGTTCCCTGCTTGCTAAGCTCCACGACCGGATCACGCTCGTACAAGCGCGTCGGCCAGAAATTCGGGTCATTCCACACGTCCTCGCAAATGGTGATACCGAGCTTCTCGTCCTTGAAGCTGTAGACCACTTGCTTATCGGCAGGCTGAAAGTAGCGCGACTCGTCGAACACATCGTACGTCGGCAGCAGCATCTTGCTCTGCTCAAAGACGACGCGCCCGCCGCACAGCAGCGCCGCTTTGTTGGCCGCCGACTTACCCGCGCTATTCTTCACACGTCCGGCGTAGCCGACTAGCGCCGGCAAAGGAACCTTGCCCGCGAGGGCTTTCAGTTCGTCTATGTTGCGGTCTAGAAATGCCGGCCGTTCCAGAAGATCCTGTGGAGGATAACCGCAGAGGCAAAGCTCGGTAAAAACGGCAAGGTCCGCCCCTCGCTGCTTGGCTTGTCCCGCCAAGTCCAAAATGCGAGCGGCATTCCCTGCGAAGTCGCCAACGGTGGGGTTGAATTGCGCGAGCGCTATTTTCATGCCCGGATATCTTTAGGATAAGGTTGGAATCCGAAGATTGCAAATTCTGACGCTTCGCACTGCGACCCGTCTACCGCCAAAATTTTTTCAACCATGCTTGTCCCGTTTCCTCGCGACCAGGCTGGCGATTCCCTGCCCGGCTCGCAATTCGCGGTAAAACAAGACGCATAAGCTCGGGAATGCTTCCCGCAACTCGCCGATTTCGAGAAGGTAAGCTGGATTTCGCGGCCCACCCGGAAATTCAAGTTGCGCGCGCGTAAAGGTCTCGAGCAACAGGACACCATTCGGGCGAAGGGCGCGAACCATTTGTGGAAAAAGCGATCGTTGCAGAAACTGAATGCACAGAATCAAGTCAAACGCGTGTGCTGGGAGATGTGCGCGCTCTAGATCCGCATGCAGCAACTCAAGCCCTTGCCGATGAGTTCCGTGAACGTCATGGAGGCTCTTGACGTGGCTCACTGGGAAGTGCATGCCGCGTGCGCGAACTTCAAGAATGTCCAAAGCAGCGCCGGAAAAATCCACCGCCGTGACGTGCTGTCCGCGCCCTGCAAGGAACACCGCATTTCTGCCCGTGCCGCAAGCAATGTCCAGTGCCGGGCCAGAAGGCAGAAGTGGCAACAGTTCGCGGACGATACCCGCGGGCTCCGAGGCCGTCGCCTCGGCCGCTAGCCTATGCTTGGCATCCCACTCAGCTTGGTTCGAGGGCATAAAAAAGGCTCCTGAACTTACCGCTCAGGAGCCTGCAGAAAAGTTTGAAAGCGCACCGGGCGCTTCCCCTGCTCGGAATTAAACGCTGAAGGAGCTGCCGCAGCCGCAGGTGCTCTTCACATTGGGATTATTGAACTTGAATCCGGCGCCTTCAATCGTCTCGATATAATCGATCTCAATCCCGTCCAGATACATGGAGCTCATCTGGTCGACGGCGACCTTCAGCCCGTCGAACTCAAAAACCTGGTCCGCATCGGTGGTCTGGTTTTCAAACGCCATGTGATATTGGAAACCGGAGCAGCCTCCGCCCACAACGGCCACGCGTAGCGCCACCGGGACCGGGCTCTGCATGTTCATGATTTCCTTCACCTTGCTGCTTGCAACGGGCGTCAAATTGATCATAAATCCTCTTGGCCTCCGCTCGCGGGCGTACCCGCGAAGCTATCAACACTTACATTATACCAGAACTCTCAAATGGCTGCGCAACCCTGCGTTCCTGTCATGAAACCTTGATTTCGCCGCGTTTCGACATGGGTATCCGCTTCGCATACAATAAGATGCAATGACCAAACACAAAGTTACTCTCATCCCCGGCGAAGGAATCGGCCCGGAAGTTGCCGTCGCGACGCGCCGCATTCTGGAAGCCGCCGGCGTGCAAATCGAGTGGGAAGAGATTGCAGGACGCTCTGACAATTCCTCCGACCAGGGAAAAAGTGTAAACCAGGCGGCCGTGGAATCGGTGCGCAGGAACCGCGTTGCCCTCAAGGGTCCCATGGCCACGGCCATTGCCGGCGGCGCGCCCAGCGTCAACGTGGCCCTTCGCAAGACCCTCGATCTTTACGCCAATTTGCGCCCGGTCAAAAACGTGCCCGGTGTAAAGTCGCACTTTGAAAATGTGGACCTGATTCTCGTCCGCGAGAACACCGAGGACTTGTACTCCGGCCTCGAGCATGAGGTTGTTCCCGGCGTCGTCGAAAGCCTGAAAATCATCACCGAAAAAGCTTCCACGCGCATTGCGAAATTTGCGTTTGAATATGCCAAGCGCCACGGCCGAAAAAAGATTCATGCCATACACAAAGCCAACATCATGAAGCTTTCAGACGGGTTGTTCTTGAAGTCGGTCCGCGTGATAGCCGCGAAATTCCCTGCCATCGAGTACAAGGAACTCATCGTTGACAACGCCTGCATGCAAATCGTCATGGATCCCCTGCAATTTGACATGCTCTTGCTTCCGAACCTTTACGGCGACGTAATGAGCGACCTCGCTGCGGGCCTTGTCGGAGGGTTGGGCGTTGTGCCCAGCGCGAATATCGGCGACGAATGCGCCATGTTCGAAGCCGTACATGGTACCGCTCCGGACATCGCTGGCAAAGGGCTCGCCAATCCCACTGCCCTGCTGATGAGTGCAGCTCTGATGCTCGATCACCTCGGCGAACAAAAGACGGCGCAGCGCATCCAGAGTGCCCTCGAGAAGGTCTACCGTGAGGGAAAACGCACGACGCGCGACGTCGGCGGCAAGGCTGGCACCGAGGAATTCGCTGACGCCGTGATTACCGCTCTCAAGCAGAAGTGATTTTTGACAGAATTTCAAAAGTACTAGGAGTTCCAAATCGTTAAAATGCTTGTTTTTGGACTCTGAACGTGCCAACATTTCGGCTCGTAGCCTCGAGTGTCCTCCAGGCCGCATTATGCAGCGAACTCGCTATCCAGAACGTCGGCGTACCACGCGCCTTTCTCTTCAGATTCCTCTGACGGTGCGTTGCCGCTTGCCCGAAGGCGAAACCATCGACCTAAAGGCTTCGACCTACATCGTCAGCGCCCACGGCGCCTTGGTTCTCATGGACACGCCTTTGATTCCCGGCCAGACGGTCAAAGTCTTCAACGAACATACGGCTAATTCGGTGGATTGTGTCGTGACTTCCTTGCGGGAAAAGCGCGAAAGACGATTCGTGGGCATCGCGTTCGTCAATCCCAATATCGATTTCTGGCACGTGGTATTCCCGAAATCCGGCACACGCCAGGCGATCCGCTCCGCGGTAACGGGAGCCCTGGTGCCGCCGGGATTCCGGCAAGAAAATACTCCTCAATTTTAACGGGATTTTTCGCCGCGGATTTTGCCCAGCCTCAACTGCCCTTCCTTGCATAAATCTGATAAACCATCAGATAGACAATCACGCCCGTCACGCAAACATAAAACCAAAGCGGCAATGTCCATCGCGCGATCAGCCGGTGTTTGTCGAATTTCTCCAGCCACGCGCGCCGCAGTGTAATCAAAATCATCGGCACGATTACGATCGCCAGGATCGTGTGTGAAGTCAGCAACGTGAAGTAGACCGGCCTGATCCAGCCCTGCCCTTGAAAGAGGACCAATTGTTTCACGCGGATGTGATAAATCACATAGGACGCCAGGAAAATGGTTGAAACGCTGAACGCCGAGATCATGAAGGCCTTGTGCACGTCGCGCTTTCCGGCCCGAATCGCCGCATAGCCTCCGGCGAGCAGCAGCGCACTGATTCCGTTGAGAGAAGCATTGAGCGCAGGTTGCGAAAACATGAGTGTGAGGGTGTCCTTCCTGAAGTGGTCCTTCTTAGAATCGTCTGATCACCGCGGGAGTTTGTCGTAGACCATCAAGCCCAGCAACAGCGGGATGTGCAGAACCGTTGCATGCATCAACCATTTGGCGCGGGCGTTCGTCTTGTTGCTGGCGGCCCACAAGCACACCTGCACCAGGGCGGTGCTGGTAACGAGCGCTCCAAAGAAATACAGTACGCCGGCCAATCCTAGAATTGCCGGGAGCAGACTCACGCCAACGAGTGCAACCGCATACAGAATGATCTGCCGGAACGTGCGCGTGCCTTCGCGGTCGACCACCGCCAGCATCATGATGCCCGCGCGGGCGTAATCTTCGCGGTACATCCACGAGATGGCATGGAAGTGAGGAAACTGCCAAACAAACAGTATTCCGAACAGTATCCACGCACCGCGATCGAGCGACCCCGTTGCCGCCACCCAGCCGATCATCGGCGGAATCGCTCCGGGAAAAGCGCCGACGAAAGTCGCCCACACGGTACGTTTTTTCAGCGGAGTGTACGCCAGCAAGTAGCTCAAGCAGGTTGCCACGCCGAGTCCTGAAGCAAGCGCTCCCGCCGCCACGTACAAATCCACCGCCCCGGCAATCGCCAGCGCCACGCCGAAAACCAGAGCTTCCCGCGGCTGCAGCACGCCGCTGGGCAACGGCCGCAGAGCCGTGCGCCGCATGTGGCCGTCGGACTCGCGCTCGATGTAATGATTCAACGCTGCGGTGCCCGCGGCAATGAGCATGGTGCCGAATACTGCGTGTAGCATGTGCAGCCATCCCACGGGACCGCGCGCTCCCATGTAATATCCGGCCGCCGTTGTCATCAACACGAGGAAGGAAACGTCTGGCTTCGTCAGCGCGACGTAGCCATTCGCGCGTGCGGACAGCGTCAATTCCGTGGTTCGCGCCGTGCTCATCCGGTGGTTACCTGCCGTGACGCTGTCGCGGCAACTTCCCTTCCGCGCGGCACCAGCCGGTGACACGCCAGCACAACCAGTACAGAAAACGCGAAGAGCAGCGCACCCACGATCGTATGAATCACGGTCAACGTTACCATGACCGGCATCGGCTGCGGAGCATCCGCAGTCGTGAGCCGCGACCAGTAAGCCGCCAGGCCCAGCAGGAATTGCGCGCCAAAAATCGCATGCAGCAAAATCCGTGTCCGCGATAGTTCCCGCGATTGCGAAAACCGCTTGCGCAGCGCAACCGCCGTCCAGATCACCATTCCCAGAACCAGCATGGCTCCAACTATGTGCGGCCAAATCGGAATTTCCTTATGCCGGAAGCCCGCCCCGAGAATCACCTGCAAATAGATGACGGCCGCATTGAGGATCGCCAGCGAATGTATCGAAGGGGTCCCGCTGTCCGCCAGTTGCGGCTGTTCGGAAACCCACCACTTGCTGGTGAACACCGCGATACCCACAACGGCTCCAAAAACAATCTGCGCGAAGCACGCGTGGATGACCGGCAGCCAGTAATGAAGCAGCCGTATCACGACCTGACCACCCAGAACCGCCTGCACAGCGACGCCAAGCACCGCAATCAAGCCAAGCCAGCGCAGCCACGGCCGTTTTTCCTTCATCCAAAGCAACGCGGCCAGCGCAAGCGTCAAAAGCCCCAATCCGCCCGCGAAAACGCGATGCGAGAACTCAAACAGGTCGCCACCCTGAAGCGAAGAAAGCGGGGGAACCAACGCGCCGTGGGAAGTCGGCCAGTCCGTCACGGAAAGCGCCGCATCCTTTGATGTAACGAGCGCGCCGGCAACAAACAGGAGAATCGTCCAGCACACCGTGAACACGGCAAACCTGTGCACACCAGGATTGTAAGTGGAAGTCATTTTCACCCAATACCAGGCGCGAATTATACCTTCAACTCGCTACGCTGGAAAGCCGAGCGGATGTCTCTCCCGCATCGATTCCCACGGCGCGCAAAACGAGATCCTTCAGCGCAGCGATAAACAGCGGTGAATCGCCCAGCGCGGGCATCATGCGGAATCTTTCTATGCCCAGCTTCTCCGCTTCCTCCCGGGCTTCGATATTAATTTCGTGGAGCGTCTCGATGTGCTCAGTGACGAACGAAATGGGCACCACCAGCATCTCTTTCACGCCTTCGTGTCCTAGCCGCTCGATTGTCCCTGTGAGCGAAGGTTGCAGCCACTTCGCCGGACCCACGCGGCTCTGGTAGCACAACAAGTGCGTCTGGGGCCAGCCAGCATATTTTTTCGTGCCCAATTCGTTGACCAGACGCACCGTCTCTTGGATCTGCTTCGGATAAGGATCGCCCTTCTCAACCAAACTCATCGGCAAACCATGCGCGCTGAATATCAGGTGAATCCGTGAACTGTCCGGAAATTGCCGCAATACGGATCCGATTCTCTGAACCAGCGCCTGAACATAGAGTGGATGATCGTGAAAATTGTCGATGGTGCGCTCAGGAGCTCGCCCTGTGGACGGTCCCCAGTTTGCCTGATTCGCGGCGCGCCCCCATTCCTTCAGGCTGCTCAATGTCGTAGCGTAAGAATAGTGCGGATAGAGCGGCAACAAGACGATTTCAGCCAGCTGCCCAGCCTTGCACAACGCGTCCACCGCTTCCGCCGTAAACGGATGCCAGTAACGCATCGCCGTGACTGCCACAGGATCGATGTACGGCGAAACAGCCTCCACCAATCGAACTCGTTGCCTCTCCGTGAGCGCTCCGATCGGCGAACGTCGGCCGATTTCTGTGTAGCGCTGAGCGACGGGAACCGACCTCCGCGAAGAAATAAGCCTGGCAATCGGGCGCCGCAGCAGTCCGAAGGGACCGAGCGGGATAATGTCGGGGTCCAAAAACAAATTCAGCAGAAACGGCTCGACGGCCTCCAGCGAATCCGGCCCGCCGAGCTGAAACAGTACAATCCCGACTCGCTTCTTCACTGCCAAGCTACTTGCTCCGGTTCAGCGTATTCTTCAAGCGTTCAATTTGTTCGCCTAGCGCCGCCGTCCGCCGCGCCACCGTAATGTAGTAAATGAAAAAGATTCCCCAGCCGATCACATAGGCTGCAAACACGCTTCCGAGATTCTTCATGCCGCCTCCGCTTCGCGTTCAATGGACTGCACTTCCCCGCGCATCGCTTCGAGCGCGTACCGCTCATGAATGAGAAAAATCATCAGTATCACGAGGTTTAGAAACCAGAACCAGAAAACCCTCGCCATCGTCGGTTCGAGGCCAGAGCCCGAGCCGCCCATAATCACCGGCTGCGGATGTTGCGTGCGCCACCAGCGGATCGAGCCGTACACCAGCGGCACATCGAGGAATGCAAAAATTCCATAAATCGCGCTGATCAGCGCCCGGCGATCGGGATCTTCGACCAGAGTTCGCAGCAGCAAATAGGATGTGTACAAGAGCCACAGCACAAAGGTAAGCGTCAGTCGCGCGTCCCAGGTCCACCAAATTCCCCAGACTGGATGCGCCCAAATGGGCCCCGTAAGAATCAATACGGTGCAAAACGCCATTCCTACTTCCGCGGCCGAAACGCCGAGCCAATCCCACTTGGGTTTTCGCGTGAAGACGTAAGCCAAATTCCCGACGAAACACACGAAAAAGGAGAGGAGCGCCACCATTCCTGACGGCGCGTGGAGATAAAAAATTCGCTGGATGGTTCCCATTTTGCTCTCGGTAGGCGCGACAAATAGAGCCGCATACGCCGCAAAACTCATCAGTATGACCACCACGGCGGCAATCAGGATTCTTTTCTTCAACCCGATACCTCCATCAATCAGGAAGCATATCTTCGGTTATTCTTCCAGGAGATACTCTCCGAAGAGCCATAGCGCCGTCAAAAAAACCACGTCAAATCCTAATAAGAAACCCAGCCACTTCCACGGCATGATCGGATTCAGTACGAGCAACGAGGCGGTCGCTTCCGTGCTAGCGATCAGCACCGGAGTTAGTAGCGGCAGGAGCAGCAGCGGGAGCAACAGCTCACGCATTCGGGCCTGCGCCGAAATGGCAGACAAAGCCGTGCCCGTTACGGAAAGCCCCAGGCTTCCCATGAACATCACTAGTATCAACTGCGGGAATGCCCCCAGTACGGGAACGTTGTACAGAATCGAGAATACTGGCAGCAGTAGAACTTGGGTCAATAACAGAAAGAGAGTATTCGCCGCCAGCTTTGCGAGAAAAATCGCAAAAGGATCGTTCACCGAGAGGCGCAGCGCGCTTAGCGTGTCGTTCGTTTGCTCGCGCAAGAAGCACGGTTGCAGCATCAGCGAAGCTGCAAAAAGAAACGCCAGCCATAACAGTCCCGGTCCAAAGCGGCGCGATTCGTTGACCGATGGATCGAATGTGAAACTGAAGAGCACCACAATCGTGAGAATGAAGACCACTGTTGTGGTGAGAAGCTCGCGTGAGCGAAACTCCGTGCGAAGTTCCTTGCCAAGCAGCACCGCCGTATTGGACAGCAGCGCCATTCACGCGTTCGCAAAAGCGAGTATCGAACGGAAGTTCGCGCCGGTTCGCGTGTCCGCGACTACCGCCCCCGCGTCCAGCCGTATCGCTCGCGTCGCCAGCGTGGACACTTCCGATTCGCCGTGCAGGCTCATCAAGACCGTACGTCCCGAATCTCGCAATTGACGCACCGTCTGCGCAAACCAGCTCGTCCCCTGCGGATCAAGCCCGGTCGTCGGCTCATCCAGAAGGATCACGGCAGGCTCGTTGAGTAGCGCCCGCGCAATGGCGACGCGCTGGCGCATCCCGCGGGAAAACGTGCGCACCAGCGAGTTGCGCCGCTCCAGGAGTCCGACTTCTGCAAGGAGCGTCTCGGCACGCGCAGTAGGCTTTGCGATTCCCTGCAATCGTGCAAAGAGTAACATGTTCTCTTCCGCCGTCAGCTCGTCATAAACCATCGTTGCGTGCGCCACAAAACCAGCCGGGGGCGGCGTCGCGAGTTTCTCCCCGCTTCCGTTTAGGAAATTAACCGTGCCCGACGATGGCCTCGCGAGTCGCGCCGCAATTCGCAGCAAGGTAGTCTTGCCCGAGCCGTTCCGCCCGGCGAACGCCACGCATTCTCCCGCGGGAACCTCTAGGGAAACACGACGCAATGCGTAAAGCCCGCCGTACCGTTTATCAATGTTTTCAAAGCGGATTCCTGTGGGAGAAAAACTCGCCGGCGTCACGGGGCGGCCTCGGCGATGGACAGATCGCTCCTGGTGCCGTTCCAACTAGTTCGAGCAAATCCTTTCGGAAATGCTCTTTCCATGCTCGCATCCGATTCTTGGATTGTCATCTGTCCTAAAAAGTTGGAACGGCACTGGTCTTCAACGCTCAGCCTCGCACGAGGTCGCGCAGCACTTTCTCCGCCCGCGCGCGTTCCTGTGCATACTCATCTTCAGAGATAGTTCCCGCTTGATGGCGCAGCTCCAGCCGGAACAGGCGCTCTTTCAGCGCATCCAGGCTGCTGCCGATGGCGGCATCCACCTCGGCAAGACTCGCGGCCCCATTCGTTGGGGCAATCGGCGCAGTTGGCGCTGCCGTGGCACTCACTTTGGGCTTCTTCTGCGCCTCCGGCACAACTGCCGCTACTGCTACGACAGGCTTGCGAGCGAGCAGAATCGCACCCAGCGCGAATACGCAAACAAACCCCGCTATCAACGGCCATTTCAAAACGTCCAGCCGCCCGGGAACTTGCTGGATACTCACTCCGGCGGATTCGCTGCCTTGCTGCGCGTCTCGGCCCTGTTGGCCCCCTTGCTGACCTTGATCCGTCCCGGCGTTCGTGTCCGGCGCCGTACCGGACACACTCACGGCCATAATCGTACCGGCGGCAACGCCCTGGTGGCTGTACAGATTCATGCCCTGCTCTTGCCCATCCGGCGTCAGCCCATCACCGCTGATCTGCACGCTCGGTGGCGCGGCAATCAGCAACCGGCTGCCCGGATAAACCGCGGGAATTTCTATTGTCGCTGCGTTTCCGGGGTACGGCAGCTCGTAAGAATACCGCACCGAATTCGCCCCCGGGCGAAACGCGAACGCAATCGAATACCGATTACGCTTTTTGTCGATCGGCACCTGCACAACCGGCATTCCTGCCGGCCCGGCAGCGGATACTTGCTGAAGCTGGCCCTTCTCCGGCAGCGCGAAACCAAAACTGCCATCGGTCCGGAAGTAAGCTCGCGGCGGCTGAGACTTATTCTCGATCTGATATTCCTCGCCGACCACCATCGTCGCGCCCTTAGGTTGAAAGATCACCACATGTAAAGGAACGTCGATCGTCTTGGCATCCTCGGACGACTCATAGATATCCACCTGCGCCGTGGTCGTGCCCGGTGGCAAGGCCTTGTTGAAATTGATGCCGTGATACACCGCCCGTACCAGCATTGGCTGGGCGCCAATTTCAGGGTGGTCAAACGTGAATTCCCCCTGCGCGCCGCTCTTGGAATGCGCGACTTCCTGCATTCCTCCTTGAAGCCGAATCAATACAAGTTCAATTCCGGCCGTTGCCTTGCCGGTGGTGCCGTTCATCACGGTGCCGTGAACCGTTCCTGCCTCAGCGATTGCCGCTAACGGAGCCAGAACGAGCCCGGCGACGAAACTCAAGCGCGCCATGCAAGAGAGCCTCATTGCGCGCCCCCATCGGCGGGACGCGTCCCGCGCGGACGCCGCACCTGCGCATCGGTCACCTGATCGATTTCCGCGAGTACCAGCGCCGCCTCATTCTCAAGGGCCGTCTTCATCGCTTCAAAGTCGCCTTCCGAATATTTTCCGGAACGATACTCAAATCGCAAGTCTCGCAAATTGTCGTAGATCGTATCGCGGCGCTCCAGCAGTTGATCCAGCCTGGTCCGATGCGGGGCAAGATCCGAAGCATCCGGCTGAATGTAAAAAATGAATAGCAAGGTGGCCACGGCGAGCGCCAGGCATGCGCCCAGCACGGCCAAATCCGCCGAGGCAATCTCGAAGCTCGCAAATGTCAAAAGAACTGTCACCGTTCAGTCCTGAGTCTCGCGTGAGACTTGCGCTCTGGCACGCTCCAGCAACTCGGGCGAAATAACCGGCGCGCCGGTCGCGGACGATGGTGTTAGCTGCACCGTTCGCTTTCGCCAGCGCGCGATCACAAAAATCACCACTCCAGCGCCCACGAAAAGGTAAACGCTCGGCAATATCCAGGCAACCAGGCTGAAGCCCGACTTCGGCGGTTCCGCATAAACTTGCGTTCCATACTCCTGCACGAACGCCTGTAGAATCTGTTCGTCGGTTTCGCCCTTGGCGATGTGCTGGTCCACTTCCTTCAGCATCGCTTTGGCTGTTTCACATGGCCCGGAGAATGCTCCTCCCGGATGCGAACAAATTCCCGCGGCCATATTGCATCCGCGGCACATGCAATTAATCTTCATGCCCATTTGTTTCGCGCGGTCAGAAAGTTGCTGCGCTCCGACAGGCCTGATAAGCGCTGGCGCCATCGCGAATATCGCCAGCATTGCGATCGCGCCAATGGGGCGAACTTTAGTCATGGCCCTCTCGCATCGTAGCGGACGGCGCAAGCCCATGCGCCATCGGTTGTGCCGCAAGCTGCTGGGCCCCCGCGAGCACCAGTACCGCGCGGCGATTCGGCAGCAGCGCCACCAGCGTTCCGAACACCACCACCGCTCCGCCGAGCCAGATCCATTTCACCAGTGGATTCAAATACGCGTGCACCACGGGAAGTTCCGTTTCAGGGTTATTTCCGGCGTAGACCACGTACAAATCCTCTTTAAGCGTCGAATAGATCGCCACCATCGTGCCGTTCTCAGTCGTGGTTTCGAAGCGCCGCTTCTCCGGATAAAGCATCATAATTGGCTTCTTGTCGCGCAGCACTTCGACCAGCAGCCGTTGCGCGGTGTAATTCTTTTCCGGTCTGGTGTCAAAACCTTGCAGGACCAAAGTGTACGGCCCGATCTGCATGCTGTCACCCTGCCGCATGTCTTTCTGCAGATCGCGGTTGAACGCCGCTCCGGCCAGCCCGATGAACACAAACACCATGCCCATATGAACGATATAGCCGCCGTAACGGCGCGTATTGCGCATCGTAAGTTCCACGGCCGATGCCACAAACGAAGCACCGGACCGCGCGCGAATCACTTTCGCACCGCGATAAAACTCCAGGCCCACCGTGGACGCCACAAATACGCACAGGATCAAGCAAATCCACGAATAGATTTCCCGGAAGCCAAACACCAGAGCAATCACGCCTGCGACCATCCCGATTGCCAGCGGCCAGCCAAAATTCCGTTTCAAACTTTCCGTGGAAGTCTTCCGCCACGCCAGCAGCGGACCGACGCCCGTCAAGAACAGAAGCAATAGCCCGATGGGAATGTTCACCTTGTTAAAGAACGGCGCGCCCACGCTGATGCGGTCCCCAGTGATCCACTCGGAAAAAACCGGAAATAGAGTTCCTGAAAGTATGGCGACGCACGAAACTAGCAGAATCAAATTGTTGAACAGAAAACTTGATTCGCGCGAAACGATGGAATCCAGTTGATTCTCGCTCTTCAAGTAGTCGCGATTCTTCAGATACGCCCCAAAGCAAACGAGAATGATCAGCGAAAGAAACGCCACGAACCATGTGCCGATGCTCGATTGCGCGAATGCATGCACAGAACTAACCACGCCACTGCGCGTCAGGAACGTTCCCAGGATGCAAAGCAAGAACGTGATGAACACCAGCCACACGTTCCATACCTTCATCATCCCGCGCTTTTCCTGCATCATCACCGAGTGCAGGAACGCCGTGCCCGTCAGCCACGGTAAGAACGACGCGTTCTCGACCGGATCCCAGCCCCAGTAACCGCCCCAGCCGAGTACCGCGTAAGCCCAGTGAGCGCCTAGCAGAATCCCCACGGACTGAAACATCCACGCAATCATGGTCCACTTGCGCGTCAGGTGAATCCATTTCTCGCCCGGGTAACGGGCCAGCAGTGCGCCCAGCGCAAAGGCAAATGGAATCGTGAATCCCGTGTATCCCGAGTACAGGTTCGGCGGATGGATCACCATTTCCGGGTATTGCAACAGCGGAGTCAATCCGTTTCCATCCGCGCGCGCGACGTAATTCATCACTCCGTCCGCTCCTGGCGACGCCAGCGCCTTGAACGGGCTGGCAACGAAGTTATTCAGCGTCAGGAAGAAAATCTGCACGCCGGCCATTACCACGCCGACGTACGGCATCAATTCGCCGTTCTTATTTCGGTAAGCGAGCAATACCGAAAAAACATAAATCGCCAGCAGGAAGCTCCAGAACAGGAGCGAACCTTCCTGCCCCGACCACAGAGCGGCTATTTTATAAAATGTCGCGAGGTCCCGATTGCTGTGCGACACCACGTAGGCGATGGAAAAATTATCGCTGAAGAACAGATATTCGAGGCTGAACGTTGCGAGGAAAATCAGGCAGCAAGTGGCCATCCCGGCTTGCCGCGTACTTTTGATCAGCAGCGGGTGGCGCGTGATAATCGCCGCAATGCCCCCGCCGAACGCGTAAACCGCGCAGACAAACGCCAGGACGAGTGCAAAGGAACCGAATACATCCACGGGCAATTCCGCCTATCCCCCGGAGTTCCCGGGCGCCCTACATGCCACTTTTCTCTGTGGGGCTGGGCGCGGCGCCACCTTTGCCCCCAGGCGCTGCCTCATACTTGGAAGCACATTTCGCCTGCACCACCTCGGCGACAAAGCGTCCCTCCGGACCGGGCCGGCCCTCGACGAGAGCTTGAGATTTGTCTACAAATGTGTCCGGCAGCGGATCCGTGCCAATGTAGCTGACGGGGAGCGTCTTCCCCTCGCCCTCCAGCACAAAATCAACGCGTCCTGCGAGGTGTCGAATACTTCCGACTGCCACGGTGCCGCCGATCCGCATGCGTTGGCTCACTGCCGAGCCCTTCAAAGTTTCAAGCTCGGCTATGGTGTGGTAATACGTCTTGCTTTCTCCATACCCAAGCCACGCCAGAAATCCCATCGCGGCTACGATGACTCCGATTCCCAGGCCAAACTTTGCTTGTTTTTTCATGGCGGTACCCTTGCAGCGTTTCTATTTGGCTATGCGCTTAATTCTACCATAGTTAACAAAACGTTCGGCCGTTCTCCCTGAGGTGCGCCAGCTGACATTTGTCAGTTGCGACCTGTTTAGCCTTAACCTGCTGCAGCCAGCGCCTCTCGCAAACGCGCAGCGCCATTCTCGCCAGCGCGGCTTTCCAGGAGGAACGGTTTTCCGTGATCCAGCAGCACAGGGCATCCCAAATCCATTGCCACAATATCATCCAAGACGACCGCGAGTTCTTCTGTGATGGCCATTACACGCTTTGGTTTGAGCGACCGTCGGATCCGTGTGGCCACCGCCGCCAGCCGCTTCTTCAAAGCGGCCTGTATACCCCCTTGCAAGTTTCCCTCATCTTCGAGTGGGCACTCCAAGACGTGCGTCAGGAAAAATCCCGCCCGCTGAAATTCCGCGTGTACCGCGTCCCGTGTCTTCCCCGCCGGCGAAATTCCCACTGCCTCCAGGATTTGCGCCGCTTCGCCGCGAAACTCTCCGCCGCTACGGTACAGAAACTCCTCATCCCTCAGTGGAGAAAACGCACCCAACAAGAGTGTGTGGATGTGCACTGGCCGGTAACGCGTTGTCCATTCCAAACGCTGCAGCCGCCGCGCAATGTGTTCCGCCGTCGCGGCCTGTCCGCAACCGTCACACACCAAAGCGATTGGGTTCGTCATGATGGGCAAGATTTTGTAGGGGCCGGACTTTAGCCCGGCCCTCATTCAGAATGTAGTGGAATGGTGCGACGACTGCAAATCCAGGCGTGATGGTCTTTGCTTCTTACTGACCACTGAGGACTGACAACTGCAAACTTAGGAAGTAACCGGCGTGTCCGCCGGCAGCTTCGCGCGCAGGCACCACTTCAGCTCCTGGCTCATTTCCGTGATTTCCATCCCCGGCATCACGATGAACTTGCAGCTCAGCATCTCACGCGGCTCGTCCTCGTCCGGCAGTTGGCAGGTCACGCGGCAATACTGACAATCCTGATTCCAGCAGAAGCGCCCGTATGGGATCGTTTCCGGGCTAATGAATTGAAAGCACCGCAAAAGCGAATTCCGCTCCGGGACTTGAAACCTTTTCCCAAAGACTGTGATCGCCACCAGCTTTTCATAAGGACGAAAGGGTTCCGACATGATGAATCCTGTTCTCCGTGACCCGGCCCTGCGTCCTCGCGGGACTTTCCCGAACCGGAACACCAGGTTGAGTGCCTCATCAGAGTAGACCGCGAATTTCACCCGCGCAACGCCGCGTCTTGCCCGCGTTCCCAATCTGCCACGGTGTACTCTCCCGCCTTCGCAGGTCTGTCCACGCGCGACTCAATTTACGTTTGGATAGAAGAAGGAAGTGCCCAGGCCGCGCACCGTGCCGCGACCTGGGCATCGCTCTAGTGTTACGGCCGGTGCTGGTCCTTCTGCCTGTTTGACTTCCGTTCCGATTCTCTGTCCGACTTGCGGTCCGAGTCTCGATCCGAGTCCCGGTCCGACTCCCGGTCCCAGCGCGGTCTCGTCCCATTTGTTGTCTGGCTCCCCACCGAAACCTGGGCCGAAGCCGAGCTTTGATTGCCGGAGGCATCCCGAGCCATATAGGTGACGGTGTAGATGCGGCCAGTTCCCATTCCGGAGCGCTCTGCCCGTAAAAGGAACGACTGCACATCCGTCCCGAACGGGATTGGCCCGCCGCCCACCGCCTGGATGTCGTTCGGCTGATCTCCATCTCCCAGGCCTTCGTCTGGCTCATTGCTGGTAATCGACACGAGAGCGACCGTCGGATTCGCATCGCAACTGTCGTTTGCATTGACTGTTGCATTGATTTGCATCAGCCTGTGGTTCGGCGGCCAGAGAGCGTTCGGAGACAACGCAACGTGCAGGGAAGGCGCGTTCGTGTCTCGAACAGTTACGTGCGTTGTCGCCATGGAACTGAGGCCTCCCTGGTCAGTGACCGTCAACGTAAACGTGTGAGTACCCATTTCCGGCGTTATCTGAACGACGGCTTTGGTACCTACCACATTGCCCGCCTCATTCTTCCAAACGAAGCTGAGCGCATCTCCGTCGGGATCGCTGGACTTAGACCCGTCCAACATCACACGCATACCCTGCCCTGTGCATTCCAGGGTTTGGTCGGCGCTTGCGACTGCAACCGGCGGATGATTTACCGCTTGTACTGTGATCACCGTTTTAGCCGTTGAACTGAGGTTTCCGGGATCCGTGACAGTCAGCGTAAAGGTGTGCACACCCACCTGCACCGTCACTTGCACAACGGCCGTGGTACCCACCACATTGCCCACCTCATCCTTCCAAACAAAGCTGAGCACATCTTTGTCGGGATCGCTGGACTTGGACCCATCCAATTGCACGGATGTCCCGCCCGATCCGGTGGCGTTAACCGTTTGGTTCGCACCCGCGTTGGCGACTGGCGGGTGGTTTACCGCTACTATCGTGACGACTGTGCTAGCCGTGGAGCTGAGGCCCCCGGGATCGGTGACCGTCAGTGTAAATGTGTCGACGCCAACCGGCAGCGTCAATTGAACAACGGCCGTTGTGCCCACCACATTGCCCGCCTGATCCTTCCAAACAAAGCTGAGCACATCTTTGTCGGGATCGCTGGACTTGGACCCATCCAATTGCACGGATGTCCCATCCGGGCCGGTGGAGTCAACCGTTTGGTCCATACCTGCGTCGGCCACTGGCGGATGATTGGTCTCTATGTTACCCGTCATTCGGCTGAAAAGGATTTGTGAGACGCCCGGAGTGCCGTCCTGCCAGGCCACGTTGATGTCGCCGCTCTTGTCCGCAGCGATCTGTACGGCCTCAGATAGGCCTGAGTTGTTGGAAAGGTTGAGCGGCGTGGAAAGAAACGTCGCGCCTGAATCTGTCGAACGGGTGAAGAGGATGTCGCGATTGCCTGGAGTAGTGTCTTCCCAAGCCACGTTGATATTGGCGCCGGCATCGACTGTTAGCCACGCGTTGGTGGAAGGCCCGGAGTTATGCGATAGATTCTGCGCGCTGGAAAACGTAGCGCCCGCATCGCCCGAACGAACGAAGAAGATGTCTGCGGGACTGCTTTCTTCCCAAACCACGTTAATGTTGCCCGCGGCATCCACAAAGAGTTGTGGGTTCCCGGATGAGCCAGGAGTCCCGGACAGATTCTTAGGAGACGAGAAGGACGCTCCGTTGTCTACCGAGCGGCTCAGGAAAATGTCGAAATTGCCTCCGCAATCGTTCGACCAGACTACGTTGATATTGGCGGCAATGTCCAAAGCGATTCGAGGAGTGTTGGAGTTGGCAATGCAGTTGCCAAGCGGATTTGAGAGATTCATGGGTGGCGAGAAGTTCAGGCCATTATCAGTCGAGCGGCTGAAGGAAATGTCTGAATGGCCGGCAATGTCATCTTCCCAAACCACGTTGATGTTGCCGTTCTTGTCCACCGCAATTTGCGCATTTAACGAGCCACCAGGATTGGTGGACACCATCTTGGGTGATGAGAATGTGGCCCCTCCGTCCCTCGAACTGCTGAACCAGATGGCGAGATTGCCAGTGTCGCTTTCCCAGAGGACGTTGATGTTGCCGGTGGTGTCCACAGCGATCTGTGGAACGGAGTACAAAGCGGTGTTCATCGTCGCGGAGAGATTCGTTGGCGCGGAGAAAGTCATGCCCCCATCGGTCGAGCGGCTGAAAAAGATATTGGAGGTGCGAAAACTGCAGTCGGGACTGTCCTCCCACACTATATTGATGTGGGCGGCCGCGTCCACGGCCATGACCGGACTGAAGGAGCATCCCAGGCTATTGGAGACCTGCTTTGCCGCCGGGGTCGGAAGGAAGGTCGCGCCCCCATCAGTTGAACGGCTAAACAAAATATTAGAGTTGGCGTTGGTATCATCTTCCCAGGCCATATAGATGTTCCCAGCAGCATCCACGGCGATCTGCGGAGTGAATGAATAATCCGCATTGTTCGACACATTCTTCGGCGTGGAAAACTGTTGCGACCGTGCAGGACTGCACAGTACTGACAATCCGAGCATCAAAATTGCGGCGATGTGACCCCAACGCTTGGAGTAAACCATGGCTGGCCTCCTTGTCGGCGAGCGGCGACCTAAACGGGCGACACAGACACCAATCCGACTACCGGAATGCAAGAGAAATTGCCCCTGGCCAGCCCTGCGGGGAACTTCTGAACTGGCCCTTCTGTGGGGCTACTTTGGATAGGCTCGCCCTCCCAGCCCAGGGAGAAACGAGCGTGATTTCTACACTCAGTATACAGAAATGGGGACGAATGAAAAGGGAAAACAGGTTGGCTATGTGTCTATTCAGCCAATAGAGCTCCGGTTCGCTCCCGCGGGATACTCGCTCCAGGTAAGGCCTATCTTTTCAGGTTAAGTCCTTTATAATGAATGTCTTAAAAACACAGCGGCATCACCTTATTTCAATTCTTCCTTGAATTTTCTTCGCTGTGTGGTATACTAGCTTTTAGGTAATTCCGTGCACCGCGTCGGTTCCGACCTTTCCAGTCACCAAGCATATTTGATCTAAGCCGTTTAGAATCAACACTTGTGAAAGAGTCCGATGGAACTCAGTGTAACCCCTTTTAGAATCAACACTTATGGATGTGCCCCGTAAGTGTTGATTCTAAACCACTTACTTAAACTCTAAGTCCTTTAGATGCAACATTTACAAAAAAACATAGAGCCGGTGGGGTTGTTATGGTTAACCAGATACCCCGATAAACCGTGCCTTACCCGACTCACGGACTCTTCGGTGCCAACTGATAGCTCACGAATGCAAACTGCTTCCCGTCCGGCGACCACGAAGGGACGTTCATCGTTCCCTGCCCGCCGAATAGTTTTGCCAACACGGCGATCTTCTTGTCCTTCAGCGTCATCATGCGCAGCATCACGTCTTTGTTCTCCGGATGCCCTTTCACGCTCGCGTCGTACGTCAGGAACACCATCCTTTCACCGTCCGGCGAAAGGTGTGGAAACCAGTCGTTCTCTTCGCCAAACGTAATCTGTTCTTGTTCGCCTCCATCGGCGCGCATCCGCCAAATCTGCATGTGCCCGGTACGTTCGGAGTTGAAGTAAATGTACTTCCCGTCCGGAGAATACTCCGGACCATCGTCCAGTCCGTTGGCGGTCGTCAGTTGCTTCTCCTCGCCGCCCGCCGCCGGAATCGCGTAGATGTCGAAATCACCATTCCGTTCGCCGACGAACGCCAGCGTTTTCCCGTCCGGCGACCAGCCATGCCAATACGAAGGAGACTTTTGCGTGATGCGCCGCGGCGCGCCGCCGCCGATCGGTACAATGTACACAAGCGACTGGCGGTCCTCCTGCGAGTTGTCGCTGATCGCCAACTGCGTGCCGTCCGGCGAAATTCCGTGATCATTGTTGCATCTCGTCGCGAATCCTGTGGCCAAGACTTGCGGAGTCCCGCCTATTACGGGAATCTTCTCGATCCGCCCGTTCCGGTTGAAGAGCAAGTTCTTGCCGTCGGGCATCCAATTAGGCGCCTCGAACCTCTCCGGCGCAATGTAAATCGCGCGCCGGTCCGTGGAAGCGACCGTGATGATTTCCAGTGTGCTGTAGAGAGTGGACGCGGCAGCGGCCGCAGTCTCCGCCGGCTTCAGATCGACGTTCGAGAACACCGCTTTTTCCACCACGTCTTTATCGTGGCTGCAAACGCCAATCCCTACGTAAAACGGCTCCTTTAATGCGATTCGCGTGGACTCGCTCGCCAAACGGAATTTGCCCTTTTCATCCGCGAGCCACATCGAAAAGTACGCGCCGCGCTTTTCAATTCGCAAACGCTTGGGCGCGGGAATGTTGGCTTGGATCTCGCGCGTGGCGGCGGCTTTCTCTTCGCGGTATTGCAGTGAAGTCAAGCCGCTGCCATGAAGCGCCACGTCCGCATAAGGAGAATCCGCGTCCAGGCTTTGCCGGATCATCAGCACTGCTTTGCGATGCTCGTTCACGCCTTTGCCCAGAAATGTAATGTCCGCCATCAGCGTCACGTCGCCGGACATTTTCTTCCACACGAATTGGAACGCATCGCTCGCGGACCACATGTTCTCGCCGCTGCCCGCAATCGTGTAACTGTGTTTCGCCGCCTCATATTCCACGGAACCTTCGTGAAGAACCGTTCCGACGTCGCCGTGACTCTCAAAAATACCGACTGGCGCGGCAGCAATCGCGCTCGATTGAGTACGCGCGCGGATCTGCGCTGCGAAGACAGACACGGCTGCGAAAGCCAGCGCCGCCAACCAAACAGTTTTCTTCCGGTCCACGAGGAAGCCCTCCATTCGCAAATTGAAGGGCAACGTTAGGATGCTGACTATCGATTGTCAATTCTTCACCTCTCGCGGGCGCGGCCTGGGATCTACCTCGATCCATCGCTTACCGACGCTCATTTCCCTTTTCTTCGCTCGCATGCTATCTTCGCCGTCTTAGGGGGAGTTCCATGTCTGTCAACAAAGTCATTCTCGTAGGCCGTCTGGGCCGCGATCCCGAAACGCGCTATACCGGCGGCGGCCAGGCCGTCGCAAATTTCTCCGTCGCCACGGACGAATCGTACAAAGACAAAAATGGCGAGCGTCAGAAGCGTACCGAGTGGCACAAGATTGTCGTATGGGGCAAGCAAGCCGAAATCGCACAGCAATACCTCAAGAAAGGCTCGCTGATTTTCATCGAAGGACGCATCCAGTCTCGCGAATGGCAGGACAAGGAAGGCCAGAAGCGTACCAGCTTTGAAATTGTCGCCAACAACTTCCGCATGCTGGGAGGCCGCGCCGAAGGCGCTGCAGCGGGCGGCGGTGGCGTGCGCCCCAGTAGTGGCGACGACTTTGAGCCGCACGCTGCACCTGCTGACGATTCTTACGGCGGCAGTGCCGCTCCTGCTGGCGGTCCCGAAATTTCCGACGAAGATATTCCCTTCTAAGTAGCACGGCCACTCTTGGCTGTGCTTTCAGTAGAAAGCAATAGAGTGCAATAAGTATCAGTTCGTGAGAACGAAAGAGTAGGCCCCTCGTCGATGCAGACTACCAATCGTCAGCTTCGGCTGCAATCGCGCCCCAAAGGCCTGCTTGCTCCGGGCGATCTTCAGTTAGTCGAATCTCCAGTGCCGGAACTGAAAGATGGCCAAGCGCTGGCCCGCCTAAAGTATCTTTCTATCGACCCCACTATGCGGGTCTGGATGGCCGCGGATACCTATCTTCCCGCTGTGCCCATCGGCGAAGTCATGCGCGCCTTGGGCTTCGCGGAAATCATCGAGTCGCGCCATCCCGATTACAAAAAGGATGATCGCGTCACGGGCCTGACAGGCCTGCAAGACTACGTCCTCATCGACGCATCTGCGAAACAGTTCTTCCAAAAGGTTCCGAAGATTCCTTTCGTTTCGGACACCGTTTTCCTCGGCGTCCTCGGCATGAACGGCCTCACCGCTTTTTTCGGTATGGAAATCGCGGCGCCGAAGAAGGGCGAAACCCTTGTCGTCTCCGCCGCCGCAGGCGCCACTGGCAGCATCGCCGGGCAAATTGCGAAAATTCACGGCTGCCGCGTCGTTGGGATCGCCGGCACGGATGACAAATGCGCCTGGATCACCAAAGAGCTTGGATTCGACGCCGCGATCAACTACAAGCATCCTGATTGGAAAGAAAAACTCGCCGCCGCGACTCCCGACGGTATCGACATCGATTTTGAAAACATCGGCGGCGAAATCATGCAGGAAGTCTTGAGCCGGATGAATCTTCATGGCCGCGTGGTGGTTTGCGGCTTCATATCCGGCTATACCAAGGCAGACCCCAATATGGTCAGCCTCGGCACGGTAATAGTGAAGCGCCTCCACATCCAGGGCTTCCTAATCCTCGATTACGCCGCGCGCTCCATGGAAGCGGCAACGCAGTTGGGTCAATGGAAAATGTTCGGTAAGCTCAAGGACCGCGAGACGATCGTGGAAGGACTCGAGAAAGCGCCCGACGCCATCAACATGCTCTTCACCGGCGGCAACACCGGCAAACTGATTGTAAAGCTCTGACGGCTGGCTGAATCGCGGTAGTCTACTTTGAGGAATTGCGTTTTCTTTGGTCGTCGAGGTTCTTCAAAAACTCTTCAAACTTGGGCTTTTGTTCCGGCGAGAGGATCGCGCGGATATCGTCACGTCCTTTTTGATGCACCTGGTCGAGTTGCGCATCTGCCTGATCGTGAACCGCCTTTGCCTCGGTATGCTTTTGCAACAGGATGGTGTCGACCCGTTGAATCTGGTCGCTCGTCAGGTTCAGCAACTCCGTGAGTTGCTTCACACGCTGAGCGCGCCTCGCTGGTTCCGGCATGGGAGTGCTAGCGGCAGACACCAGGTGATGCGCATAGGAATAGCCTAGCGTTCCACCCAAGGCAGCACCTAGGAGGAACACTATGCCCACCCACAGCGCGGCCTTCCGGGATGCAGAAATTTCGCTCATGGATTGTTCTCCTGCACAGGAACCAGCACATCATCCAGATTCACAGGGGGTGGCGCCTCAAAAAGGGATTCCTGCGCCGCCAACGTCTTGGTTTGCTGGTTGGGTGCCTGGAGCGGCCTTTCATACAACCAGGTGCCCGTCACAAGGAGAAGAACTCCTGAAGCCAGCGTTAGCCGCGAAGCAAACTTCGGCACTGCCAGCCACGTGCTCGCCGCTTCTGTTAATTCCCTCTCGCGTGCGGCAATGGCCGCCATAACCCGTGTCGAAAACCAAGGCCTAGCCATTTCAGTAGCCGAGCCAACGCCCTTGAAAATTTTCCTAGTAGCTAGAAGGTCCTGCGCCGCCGTCTGGCAGCGATTGCATGCCGCGAGATGGTTGTGCTCCGCCGCAGCCCATGTCTCGCTCAATTCTTCAATCCGCGCTGCCTCAGGACGAGCCAATGCGGAATCCTCCAACAAATCCCGCAACTTCCTGCACTCTTTATCATTTTTCTCCAGCAGGTTCCACATACCCGCCTCCTTGCCGCTCTTGCTTTCGCCGTCAATCTCCGCGCTTTTTTGCCTGGCTTACCACCCGGCGCCGGGCCCGAAAGAGCCTCACTTTCACCGTGTTGCCATTCAGATTCAAAACTTCCGCGATCTCCTCGATCGAATATCCTTCCACTTCCTTCAGGATCAGCATGAGACGGTCGCGTTCATCCAACCCTTCGAGCAACCGCTCCACGTGCTCCCGCGCTTCCATCTTCTCGCTGATATCCGGCCCGGGATTCTCTTTTTCCCCGGACGTGATGACCTGCCTGGCTTGTTCCTCGCTCAAGTCGGATTCATATACCAGAGGCCGAACCTTCTTTTTTCTCAGCAAGTCCCAGCATTCATTTACCGTGATCTTGTACAGCCAGGTGCTGAATGCCGCCCGCTGATCAAACCGCTTCAGCGAAAAATACGCCTTTACAAAAACCTGCTGGGCGATATCCTCCACGTCCTCGCGCCTTCGCAGAATCCCGCCCGCCACGGCAAATACGCGGTGCTGATGACGCCGGACAAGTTCCTCAAACGCCTCCTTGTCCTCTCGCTGCGCCCGGCGAACCAGTTCGCGATCGTGAGTCGCGGCGGCGGCCTTCGAGCTAGGCCCCTGCGCGGCTGTCACCGCCAGGGGTGTCTCGAAGGGCCCCACTTTTGGGACGCGCGCCATACGCTTTTGGTTACGGCCGTTCTCTCCGGGTTGCTCCAACCTGCATCAAATGTTTCACTTTCCACTCGGCAAGTTTGTACTTGCTTCCTATCTTACCTGCATGGAATAATACCCGCATGATTATTGGTGACCGCCTTCGCGCACTCCGCGAAGAAAAGAAACTCTCCCAGGGCGACATCGAAAAGCGAACGGGGTTGCTTCGTTGTTATATTTCCCGCGTGGAAAATGGCCATACTGTTCCGGCCATCGAAACGCTGGAAAAGCTCGCTCGCGCTCTCGAGTGCCCACTCTATCAACTCTTTTATGACGGTGAGGAACCGCCGCAGTTGCCGAATCTTCCCAAGCGCAAGTCGTCTGACGACATCGCCTGGGGCAGCGTCGGTAAAGATGCACGCTTTCTTAACAAGCTTCGCCGCTTGCTGAGCAAAGTGGAAGAAGGGGACCGCAAACTTATTCTCTACATGGCCCAGAAAATGGCTAACCGCTAGTCCCGCAATCGGACTTCTCCGGTTGTCGCTGTTCTGTATCATTGGAACTTTTGGGAGAGGCCGCGCATACCCGCTGCGCGGCCAGTTTTTTTGGCAGGCCTCAAAGTACCGGCAAGGATTCCCTCCGGATTTCGCAAGTCTGCGTTCTGGCACACTAAGCCCCCAGGCAGGACTATTCCCACTCAATCGTGCTTGGTGGTTTGGAACTAATGTCATACACCACCCGCGTGACCCCTGTTACTTCGTTGACGATCCGCGTGGAGATCCGTTCCAATACTTCGCCCGGGAGCCGGACCCAGTCCGCCGTCATAGCATCGTCAGATTCCACCACTCTGACCGCCACAGTCAGCCCGTAGGTTCGCCCGTCGCCCATAACCCCTACGCTCCTCACTGGGAGTAACACTGCAAACGCTTGCCACACTTTCTCATACAGCCCGGCGCGGCGAATTTCCTCTACCACGATCGCGTCGGCGTCCTGTAGCGTTACCAAATGTGGGCGCGTTATTTCCCCGAGGAGCCGCACCGCCAGCCCCGGCCCCGGAAATGGGTGTTTCACCAGTATTTCTGCCGGCAGGCCCAGATCCTTGCCAATCCGGCGAACCTCATCTTTAAACAGGTCCCGCAGCGGCTCGATTAGCGCGAAGGGCATCTTCTCCGGCAAGCCGCCGACGTTATGGTGCGTCTTGATCGTGGCCGAGGGCCCTTTCACCGAAACCGATTCGATCACATCCGGATAGAGCGTGCCTTGTACCAAGAATCCGATCTCCCCGTGGGCTTCCCCCGCCTGGAGCTTCTGTGCTTCCTCCGCAAAGACGGCGATGAATTCCCTGCCGATGCGCTTGCGCTTTTCTTCGGGGTCCGTAACTCCTTTCAGTTGTGCAAGAAAGCGCTCTGAAGCGTCCACGCCGATAACGTGGAGCTTCAATCGGTCCCGCAGCATCTCCAGCGTTTGCTCAAACTCGTTCTTCCTTAACATCCCCGTGTTTACGAAAATGTTCGTCAGCCGCGTTCCCATCGCCCGGTGTACGAGCACGGCCGCCACCGTGGAATCCACGCCGCCGCTCAACCCGCAGATGGCCCACTTGTTTCCCACCTTCTCGCGGATTGCGGCGGTCGTCTCTTCGATGAACGCGGCTCCACTCCACTTCGGTTCGGCCTTGCAAACGCGAAACAGAAAATTTCGCAGTAACTCCGTTCCGCGCTCCGTGTGATTCACTTCGGGGTGAAATTCGACTGCATAGATCTTCTTTTCGGGGTTTTCCACGGCGGCGATGGCATTCTCTGTTCGGCCGATGGTGCGGAATCCTTCTGGGAGTGTTCGAACGTGATCTCCATGGCTGTTCCAAACTCGCAACGACGTAGGAGCCCCTGCAAACAGATGGGATCCCCCATTCCCTTTCGAATCCTCAATGCTCAGTTGCGCGCGTCCATATTCGCGGCGCGCCGCTTTCTCGACCTTGCCGCCCAGCGTGTGCGTAATCCACTGCATCCCATAGCAAATCCCGAGTATGGGAATCCCCAGCGCCAGCACTTTTGGATCGCACTTCGGCGCCTCCGAGTCATAGACAGAGCTTGGACCGCCGGACAAAACGATTCCCGCAGGCGCAAACTTGCGGATTTCTTCAATCGAAGACGTGCACGGCAAGACGGCGGAAAAAACCTGTTGCTCGCGAATTCGGCGCGCAATGAGCTGGGTGTACTGTCCGCCGAAGTCGAGAACCACCACGCCCCCGAGTTCCGCCTTCATCCTGCCTCCCTGCTTTCGCGCTTGCTCCGTAGCCTGTTTTGCCGCGCTCTCCATCATGCTATCCCCCTCACGTCACGACGAGATTCAATAACTTGTCCGGCACGAATATGCGCTTCACGACAGCTTTGCCTGCCAGATGTGGCGCAATTGCCGCGTCCGCTCGCGCCAGCTTTTCAACTTCGTCTGCGGTGGCCCCTGCGGCGACTTTCACTTTGCCGCGCAGCCGCCCATTCACCTGCACGGGGATTTCGACTTCGTCCTCGCGCGTCAACACCTCATCAAACGCCGGCCAGCTCGCCTTCCACAATCCTCCGGAATGTCCCAGCATTTCCCAAAGCTCCTCCGAGAGATGTGGCGTCATCGGCGCCAGCATCAGCGTCAGCAGCTCCAGCACTTCCTTGCAAACTTCCGGCAGCACCTCTTTTTCCAGCGGCTCCTGCAGATAAATCTCGTTGGTCATCTCCATAACCAGCGCGATCGCCGAATTGAAGTGCCAGCGTGTCTCGAAGTCCTGCGTCACGCGCCGCAGCGTCTGATGCGCTTTGCGCAGCAGGAGTTTTTCCTTTGGAGAAACAGCCGCATCGCCGTTTCCGCTTTTCACTCCCTTTATCGCCGGCGCGTGGCGCTCCACCAGCCGGTACACGCGGTTCAGAAATCTCCACGAGCCTTCAATGCTCTCTTCGCTCCATTCCAGATCCTTTTCAGGTGGCGCAGCGAACAGTGTGTAGAGACGCCCCGTGTCTGCTCCGTACTTCTGCGCCATCTCTTCCGCGCCAACGACGTTGCCTCTCGACTTCGACATGGCCACGCCGCCCTTTTGCACCATGCCCTGTGTAAAGAGCCGGGCAATAGGCTCGTTGTGCGTGATTAAACCCAGGTCGCGCATCACCTTGCACCAAAAACGCGAATATAGCAGGTGCAGAATCGCGTGCGTAATCCCGCCGATGTATTGGTCGATTTGAAACCAGTATGCGATCTTTGTCGAATCGTAAGGCGCTTTTTCGTTGCGCGGATCGCAGTAGCGGTAGAAATACCACGACGAATCGACGAACGTGTCCATGGTGTCCGTCTCTCGCCGCGCCGGTCCGCCGCATTTCGGGCAAGTGGCATTGACAAACTCCGGCGTCGCCGCCAGAGGAGAGCCGCCCTCGCCGGTCAGTTTGACTTTGTCTGGAAGTATGACCGGCAAATCTTTGTCCGGAACTGGCACGATTCCATCCTCTTCGCAATAAACCACGGGAATCGGCGTGCCCCAATACCGTTGCCGCGAGATGCCCCAATCTTTCAGTCTAAAAATGGTCTCGGCGCGCCCGAATCCTTTTTGTTCCGCGAACGCCGCCATCTTCGCGATGGCCGTTTCACTCTCCATACCGCTGTACGGCCCAGAATTCACGCTTACTCCATATTCGGTGAACGCCTCTTCCACGGCCTCCTGGCCTGAATGAACGGTTTCTGGCCTCTTCTTATCGGTTTCAACTTTTACCTTTGAGCTCTCGACTTCTTTCGGCTGCACCACCACGCGTACGAGCAATCCATATTTCCTGCAGAATTCCAGGTCGCGTTGATCGTGTGCCGGAACAGCCATGATGGCGCCTGTTCCATATTCCATCAGAACGAAATTGCCGACCCAGATGGGAATTTTCTCGCCGCTGAAGGGATTGATGGCGTAGCGTCCCGTGAAAAAGCCTTCCTTCTCCATCGTCGCCAAATCTTCGGTTTTCACCGAGGTCTGGAGCATCTTGGCCAGCTTGGCCTCTGCTTCGGCCCGCACCGGCGAATCTTTCAGCAGCTTCGGCAGCAGGGGATGCCTCGGCGCCAGGATCACCGCGGTCGCGCCATAAATCGTGTCAATGCGCGTCGTAAAAACTTCAATCGGCTCCGCGCCTGCGACTTCGGCGACGGCAAATTTCACTTTCGCGCCTTGCGACTTCCCGATCCAATTCCGCTGCATCAGGATGACGCGTTCCGGCCATTTGCCTTCGAGTTCCTTCAAATCATCCAGCAACTGGTCCGAGTACGCCGTCGTCTTCAGAAACCATTGTTCGATTTCGCGTGATTCCACGAGCGTGTCTTCGTGCCGCCAGCAGTAACCGCCGTTCACCACCTGTTCGTTGGCCAGTACGGTGCAGCACTTCGGACACCAGTTCACGCGGCTCTTTTTGCGGTACGCCAGCCCGCGCTCCAGCATGCGCAAGAAGAACCACTGGTTCCAGCGGTAATATTCCGGCTCGCAAGTGGAAATCTCCCGCCGCCAGTCGTAGCTGAACCCAAAGCGCCGCAGCACGCGCTGAAATTCTGCAATGTTTTTGTTGGTCCACTCGCGCGGGTGAGTGTTATTTTTGATCGCCGCGTTTTCCGCAGGAAGGCCGAAAGCGTCCCAGCCCATCGGGTGCAATACGTTGAATCCGCGCATGCGTTTGACGCGCGCTACGACGTCTCCGATCGCGTAGTTGCGCATGTGACCCATGTGCATCGTGCCGCTAGGGTAAGGCAGCATTTCAAGCACGTAATATTTCGGTTTTGACGGGTCCGCCTCCGTTTCGAAGACGCGCGCTTCGGCCCAGCGTTTCTGCCACTTCTCCTCGATCTTCTGCGGGTCGTACGCCGGCCCAGCCGCTGTTACGCCGCCCGCGATGTTCTGCTCCGCCACGCCGCCCTATCTCCTCTTTCTTTTCTTCGTCGTCTTCCTTGCCATGCTTCCCTTCGTCCCACTTTTCTTCCGCGGAGTCTTCTTCTCTGCTTTCTGCGTTTTCCGCGTCTCTGCCTTATCTTTTCTCCTATTCTCCGAAATCTTCTTCTTCAGCGCAGCCGTCAGCATCGAGAATCCCTTCTCGGCTTCCGGCGCTTGCTCCTTCAATCCCGCCAACTCCCACAGGGCCGCCACGTTCCGCCGGTCATCGCCCGGATCGTCAATCGGCGTCTCTGCCACGAAGGCCCGCCCCATCAACCCTTCCGGCGGCGCCGCGCCAAATCGCGGATGCCGCAAAATCCTTGCGAACGCCTGCGCTCCAATCTTTCCTTTTCCAATGTGCTCGTGACGGTCCACTCGCCCGCCCAGCGGAACCTTCGAATCGTTCACGTGAAATACCGGCACGTTCTCGATCCCGATCGCGCCGTCAATCTGCCCGATTGTCGAAGCCAGCCCGCCTTCGCTTTTGATGTCGTATCCTGCGGCAAACAAGTGCGCGGTATCCAGGCACGCCCCGGCCGGCACGTCACGCAGCCCCGCCAAAATCTCTCCCACTTCTTCCAGCCGCGCGCCAACCGCCGACCCCATCCCCGCGGTGTTCTCGATCAGGATTCGCAGAGTGCTCATGGGAGCCCGTTTCGATGCTTGCTTCACGGACTCCACGATTGTCGAGACCGCATGCTCCGTTTTCGACTCGCCGCGAGCGCCCGGGTGCACCACCAGAAAATCCGCTCCAAGAGCCACCGCGCGCACGATCTCATCATGGAACGCCTGGATTGAGCGCGTCCTCAACATCGGCTGCGAAGCTGCCAGATTGATCAGGTAATTTGCATGAACGACCAACGGTCCGAGCCCCAGCTCGTCCCGCCGCGCACGAAACGCCTGCGCGTCCACTTCCGGAATCCGGGCTGAACCGCCTTGCCACATGCGTGGGCTGGCAGAAAAAATCTGCAGCGCGTTGCAGCCTAGTTTGCGGGCAGACTCCAGCGCGTTCAGGTAACTTCCGGCGATGGAGGTGTGAATCCCAATTCGCAGGCGCCCATCCATCCACGATGGCGGCAGCGGTTCAGGCTCGGGTTCAGGGCGATATTCGTCTTCGGGATCAAATTCAGTAACTGGAGTGATGGGCTGTTCAGGCATGCTCAATGAGAATTTCGGCTCCGTCTTAAACTCCCTATTCTAACACAGGCCTCAAATCACCATGCTGATATGGGTTTTGCGCAGCGTGTCACGCAGAGTAGGGTGAGGGATAACGTCCCAGGAACTTTTTCACACGAGTCGCCGTACTGCTGTTCATGGAAAATGCCCACAGGCAATTCGGAACCCCGGAATGGCTGGTCTTGATTGGAGCGAGCGTCTTTATTCTGGTCTTGGCTGTATCGGCCTTTTTTGAAGCGGACATCCGCTGGCTGCACTTTTTTCAAGCGTGGATGTACATCGTGACAATCGCCCTGAGTCTTCAGGGCAACCGTTGGGGATATTTCGTCGGGATTTCCACTGCAGGCTTTTGGGACTACGCCAATGTTTTTGCAACCACCTTCTTCTTCAACGGGCTCGAAGAGCTATCTCATTGGGTCCATACCGGACATCTGGCGCGCCCGGATCTTTTTATCGCGGTTCCGGCGTGGTTCTCCAATTTGTTGGTGATAATTGGGTGCGCGTAGGCGTATCCACGGAAGCCAACAAAACCCCGAAGCGACATCATCAGGGTTCTGGTTTCCTTCACGCTCACCACGCTTTTTTTCGCCGCAGACATGGCTTTGTTCCAGCCGCGCTACCTCGGCATCTTTCGCCGATTGTTACACCCGCACCTTCCCTGGGGGGTTCGCTGACACTCTTACCCCTTGGCGTGACGTAAAGACGCCCAGTCGGAGACTTCGATTTCGGTTGACGCTTTATCGCCCGAACATGGAGAGCGGAATCCGCCCACCAGTCGATTCGTCTGTTTCCCTGGGGGGCGCGGCAATGTATTGGTCCACGGGTCGATTCGAGATGCGATCGAGCGCGTCCGCGATCCGCGACAGCTCATAGACAAGCTGGTCGCTCACCACGGACCTCTCCAAAACGACGGCACGCCTTCGGCGAAACTGTTGCACGGCCCAGGCTGTCACCGCCACGACGAGAACCACAATCGCCAGAAACTCTTCCTTGCCTGTGATGGTGATCGTACGGCCAAAGAGATGAAAGATATGATCCGAGAGCAATTGTTCCTCCCGGCTGGGGCTAAAGTGGACAACTACCGTATTGGATGCCTTTTCACCCGCCATGGTCAATGAAATTCGTAGCGTCGGCTTGCTCGAAGTCTCGCCATTCCGCTGGCGGTTCATTTCACCGCTTGACCGGCTTCACCCAGCGGGGTTTGTGCGGTCCGCTTGGCCTCAAGCAAAGCCGCATCCGCCTGTTGCAACATGGCGCGCAGTTGCAGCTGCTCGCCGCCTTCAGACCCGGCCATGCCGAAATTCGCGAATAAAGGAAGGGCGGTGCCATGGAAGGAAAAATCATAGTTAGCGATTTTCTCGCGCAGCCGATTCAATACTAGGTTCATGTTCTCCCTGGTGACATGCGAAATGACAAGGATGAACTGGTCACCACCCATATGGCCGCAGAGATCGGAAACCCGCGTATTCTTCTTGAGAATCTCGCTGAACGCTTGGAGCATGGAATCTCCTGCGCCGTGGCCAAATAAGTCAGTGGCAGGTTTGTAGGAATCGAGGTCGGAAAGCACCACCCAAATGGGATACCCGTGTCGAACCGCGCCGGAGATTTGCTTCACCGACCATTCCTCGACGGCGCGGCGATTGGCCAAACCCGTCAGTGGATCAGTGCGCGCATCGAGGGCCAGCGCCTTGGTTTTTGCTTCGATCTCGCGATGCATTTCGATTACTCTTCGGCCGACGCCAACGCGCGCGCGCAGTTCGTCGCTATCAAATGGCTTGGTGAGGTAATCGTCCGCGCCGGCAGCCAGCCCTTCGGCAATGCTCTTTTTGTCGGAGTTGCCCGTTAGCAGCATTAGGTACGTGTAGGCGCTTGTGAACTGCTTCCGAACTATGCGGCACAGCTCGGGACCGGAAATATCCGGCAATTGCCAATCGGCGATGACCAGATCGGAAAGACGTTCGCCAAAGAGCCGCAACGCGTCCGATCCTTCCTTGGCAAAACCGAGGGTATAAGGAGCTTGGGCCAGGGCGTGCTCGAGGAGTTTACGGGAAACCGGTGAGTCGTCCACCACAAGAACACGGATTTCCTGTGACGTCTGTGTCATGCTTTTTCTCGCAGATTGTCGTGT
>MNDE01000143.1 GCA_001914785.1 Acidobacteria bacterium 13_2_20CM_57_17
GACGAGGGCAAGCCCGGCCCCAACAAGGAACGCCAGGACGGGCCGCACGCGCACTGGATTGAGGCGACGGCGCACAATCATTTCGTTTACGTGGCCGACCTGGGCTTGGATCGCGTGCTGATTTACAAATTCGATGCGGCCAAGGGCTCACTCGCGCCAGGCGCGGCGCAACCTCCGAAAGAAACCCCAGATAGAGCAGCAGCGCTCGATCCTTTTTCTGCGACACTGAATCCCGGCGCGGGGCCGCGACACGTGGCGTTTGGCCCGGGCGGCAAGTTCATGTACGTGCTGGGCGAACTGCAGTCCACAGTGACCGTTTTTGCAAACGACGCGCGAGAAACCTATCGGAGCGTGCAGCAGACTTCCACGTTGCCGAAGGGTTTCTCCGGTCGGAACGATGTCGCAGAGATAGCGACGGATCCCAACGGAAAATTTCTCTATGCCTCCAACCGCGGGCACGACAGCATAGCGGTTTTCGCGATCGGTCCCGCAAAGGGCACGCTTACATTTGTCGCGCACGTCCCGACCGGCGGCAAAGAGCCGCGGCATTTTGCAATCGATCCGAGCGGCAAGTACTTGCTGGCGGAGAACCAGTTCTCGAACAACATTGTCGTTTTCAAGATTGATCCTGCCGCGGGCGGGCTGACGCCAACGGGGCAGGTTGTCGAGGTTCCCTCGCCCGTTAATATTGCCTTCTTGCCGGAGGATTGAGTTCGGCTCGCTGTCCATCTGGAGCGAACGAGATTCAAAGTGGGAAAGAGACCCCACCCCCTGTTTTTGGTAAGGATCTTGGGCCGCGGCCGGCGCTGCCTGCGACAAAAGACAAACTCGAGATGAGATGAATTGAATCCTTCCTTGGTTTGAAGAATAGAAGTATCGAGAAGGCCCCATCAGGAATCTGCGCACGCCAAATAAGAAACGGCAGCCGAGGCTGCCGCTTCTTAAACCAAGTCATAGCTTGACCTGGAAGCATTATACCACATCCACTCTGATGGCCCCGGGAAAAGTCATTGGTTTGCGTGGCTGGCAGAGTGGAAGTCCCTTGCACCTTGGGCGATTTGGGCTACAATCCCCGCCAACATGGCGAAGCGCAAAGCAAGAAAAGCGGCGGGGAGAAGACCGAAACGCAGCGGACGCAAGGGGCGAGCGGGGGCCGGCAGGAAACTGTCGAAGGACGCCGTGACGTTAATTGTTATCCTGCAGGCGCGCGAGGGGCAGGAAACGCTGCTGGAGGCGGAATTGCGCGCGCTGGTAGGTCCCTCAAGGAAAGAAGAGGGCTGCCTGACGTACAACCTTCACCGATCCATCGATACACCGGGCGCGCTGCTGCTGCACGAAGTGTGGACGAGCCGCCAAGCGCACACCGAGCATACCCATACACCGCATTTCTTGCGCTGGAACGCCCGCAAGGACGCGCTGCTCGCTTCGCGCGACGGCACCTTCTGGACGCAGGCCGTCTAAGTTAGGATTCCCAGGTCAGCCTTCTGGAGCAGCGAGGTAATAGCCCGGGCGGGCGCGGACCTTGAGGTTTTTTGCGTCGTTGCGAGCGATACTCACTTTAATTTCGTGATAGCCGGGAGTATCGGCGCCCGTTGGGGTGTAGCTGATGTTGTATTGCGAGTGCAGCTCGCCGCCGATTTCGTCGATGGCTTTTTCGATGGAGCGGTCCTTGAAGGTAGAGAGGTGCGCGCCTCCCGTGGCGGTCGCGGCGATTTCGAGCGCGTGATCTTTCACCTGATTGTGAATGTGCTGAACGACCCAGACGGCCGCGGCCATCAAGTCAATATTGCCGTAGCGGTTTTGCTCGCTGGTGGGAGTTTGCGGGACGCCTGGCTGCGGCGGCAGCGGAAACGTGCCGGGCGGAGTGATTTGCGGCCGCGTATCTTTGGGCTTGGCTTGTAGCTCAGCGCGAGTCGCGGAAAGTCCGACGCTGTAAATGGTGACGTTGGCCAGTTGGGCCTGGCGCAGCACTTCGCCGAGCTTGGCTTCGCTTCCGACATCAGTGGCTTCGGAGACGATCATCAGCACACGGCGACGGCCGGGCTTATCCGCAGTGGCCTGCGGACGGCCTGAAAGCATCTCCACGCCGAGGGCCATGGCATCGTAGAGCTTCGAGCCCGATGTCCCTGCCCCCAGATGAGCGATGGTATTCTCGATCCGGTCGCTGTTCGTGGTGAAATCCTGCAGCTTGTCGACGGAGTCGTTGAAGCCCACTACGGCGGCTTCTCCGGTTGGCCCCATTACGGTTTGCGTGAATAAAATGCCCGTCTTGCGCATTTGCGACAGAAGCGGCTCGATGCGCGAACTTGTTTCCATTAAGATGACCAACGAAAGCGGATCGCCGCCAAGATCGAAGTGAGAAATCCGCTGAGCCACGCCATTGTCGGTGATCTGAAAATCGCTTGCCTCCAGATTGTGAACCATTTCGCCGCGGCCATCGCGCACCGTCACGGGCGTGTTTACCAGCGCAACCTGTACTTTAAGCTTGGCTTGCGAGTCCTTGGGAGGCAACTGGACTTCGACGCCAGGTTTGGGCGGGATGGGGCCGGAGGGAGCCTGCGCGCGTGCAGCAACGCCAGCGAAAGCCAGAAGAAGCGTCGAAGTCAGCGCTGCGGAAGCGGTTCGGATCATGCGGATTTCCTGGTACGCCGGGATTTGGTCTGGGCCAGATTAGTGCTCCCTCACGCATGAATCAAACTTCCTGCATTACACTGTACTTGATTCGACGCAGGTACAGCGGAAGACGTTGCCGCGAGGCGCTGCGATTCCTACAATCAAAGTTCGTCTCGACGGGAGAAAAGACCGATGTCCGATGGCAAAAAATTGAAGCCCCAGCACGCGCCGAAAGCGCCGCACGAAGATCCCAAGTTTCTGAAGAGCACCCCGGCGCGGCCGATTCGCATCCTGGGCGAATATATTCACCCGCTGGTGCAGCTCAAGAGAGAGGGTATTGGAGACACCATCGTAATGTTCGGTTCGGCGCGCATCGAATCCCACGAAACGGCGCAAGCGCGATGCACGCGGCTGAAAAAAGTGAAGACCGCGAAGCTGTCCGCAGTCAAACTTGCCAAGCACCGCGCGGACGTGCGGCATGCGAGGAGCTTGCTGGAGATGTCCCGCTATTACGAGGAAGCGCGGCAACTTTCGCACAAGCTGACCACCTGGTCGCTCACGCTAGGACCGCGGCCACGGCGCTTTGTGGTTTGTTCGGGCGGCGGCCCGGGAATCATGGAAGCGGCGAACCGCGGAGCGTATGAAGCAGGCGGAAAGTCCGTGGGGCTATCGATCGAGCTGCCGCACGAGCAATTTGCAAACCCCTACATCAGCGCGGAGCTGAGCTTTAATTTCAAATACTTTTTCATGCGCAAACTGTGGTTCGCGCAAATCGCCAAGGCGCTGATCGTGTTTCCGGGAGGCTTCGGGACGATGGATGAACTCTGGGAAATGCTGACGCTTCTGCAAACCGGAAAGCTGGCAAAACACAACCTCATTTTGATTTATGGCCGCAAGTATTGGGATGAAGTGCTGAACTGGAAGGCCATGGTGCGCTGGGGCATGATCAACGAGGAAGAGTACAAGATGCTGCAGTTCGCGGACACTGTAGATGAGGCTTTCGACCGAATCCGCGCTGGGCTAGAGAAATACCACATGGAAGGCGACACGTTCTTGCAGGCGTATTAGCCACAGCAAGTTTCTAAGTGTTGTTGTTTCAACTTGTTGTAAAGCCTCTCGCGACATTCCATGCCATGGCGTGTTTTATGAACGGATGTCCCCATCCCAGCCGGGGCCGAACATGGAGGATGGACAGAACATGAACCTTCAAACGGGAGACAAGAAGATTTTCGGAAGGGCCATGCTAGCGGCCACTGTGCTTGTTGGCATGTTGGCATTCGCTGGAACACCCCGAGCCTATGCTTATGACGATGACAGATGCCAACGGCGCATTGCCAAGGCGGACCACAAACTCCACGAAGCCGCGGAACACCACGGCTGGAACAGCAGGCAAGCGGATAACGCGCGGCGGCAATTGCACGAAGCACGGGAACGCTGCTGGAATGAGCGGCATCGCTGGTGGGATGAAGACGGCCATCGTTGGCATTCCGATCGCGATTGGGATGACCACGATCACGATCGTCACTAAACCATTACGGTAGCTAGCCCTGGAAAAACGGAACGGGGCGCCCCGGACTAAACCGGAACGCCCCGTTCTTGTCTTGCCACGATGAAGATAAGAATTAGCGCGAATTCACCAGATCTTCATCGGAAAAAACAGCTTCAAAGCGCCGAGTTTCATCCTGATCGTGCAACATCACGATCGGAACCACGCGCAAGTATTGCTTGCAGGCATGGCATTGCGTGACTTCGCCCTGCAAGTCCTGCAAAAAGCCATCCGTAAAATGGTAAAGCGCGCGCTCGCGCCGGGCATTTTTCTTGTCCCGCGCGCCGCAGTGCGGACAGATAAATTCCACCATGTCCTTCTGCGGATCGCGGTCCAGAGCAGCCCAGCCGGTGCGGCGCACACCTACAGTTTCGAGATTGTGCCGGCCCATGGGGGCATTCCTCCTTAGATCCACGTCCACAATGGATAAGATGCACAATAATGTCATCCAGATACCGTTTTCTGTAACATGCTCATTCTACGCTATTTATATGATCATCCGCACCTCTTAGGTACTTCTTTCCTCCCCGGCAAACTCGTCCCTTTCGCGGAAGCCTACGGGAACTTGTCGCTACGCTTGGTGTCCAAGGCAGGGAGGACGCGCGCAACCTCACATCCCTGCGAGCGCGGCGCCGGTTTCCTGGAGATCTAGAGCAACCCCCAGGACATCGGCGCCGCAAATTTTTCTGTGGCTTCGTTCCGCGAAACCGCAGGACGGTCCACGCTCGCAGAAAAAAATGTGGAGGTGTGTGATGGTGTCCGAGCACGAAAAAATTTCCGGCAAAATTTCCGAAGGCAGTCTTGGATCGCTAAGCAGTTGCCTGGTAGACGGCGATGCAGAACAGCGCACGCGTGAACGCCGGGTGAGACGGCGCGCGCTAACGATTTCGGTCATTCTTCAATGTGCTGTCCTCACAGCACTCATTCTTGTCCCGCTCTTCGGCAAAGCGGAGCGCATCACCTTTACCATCGTGACTCCCATCCCGCCATACTCACCGTATCGCGGGCCGGCGCGCAATCCAGCACAACCTCCTCATCGGAGGACCACGCAGAACCAGTGCCATTTCTGTGTGCCACACAATATCCCGCCGACGATTGTTATGCGTGATTCCTCATCTTCTGCGACCCAGGTTGATGACAATCCTCCGGAAGGGATTGGACAGGGCATTCCTGGAGAAGGATTAATACCGCTGTCAGATCCGCGCCAGGGCGCCCTGCCGCCGCCCAGGCCTGAGCGCCAAGTGACACGGCCTCAACTCGTGCGAATGACGCATCTCGATCCTGCGATGCTGATTCACCGCGTCGAACCGAGGTATCCACCGCTGGCGATACAAACGCATCGCGACGGCCGCGTGGAATTGCGCGCCATCATCGGCACGGACGGTACGATTCAGTCTTTGCAGATTGTGGCTAGCGATCCGCTTTTTGATCTTTCCGCAAGGGAAGCGGTCAGCCAGTGGCGCTATAAACCGACCATTCTCAATGGCCAACCAGTGGAGATTGATACCTACATCACGGTGATTTACACGTCGCGGCACTAAGAGGAGTTCCAATGGTGCAAGGGGCCGTCCATTCCAGTGGACGGCCCCTCTGCCTGCACCGGGCAACCGAGTTTCTGGTATTTCCGCTGAAGAATTATTTGAAGTGGAAAACGATTCCGGTGGAAACGCGCAGGTTGTTCTGCGTTTGATTGTTACCGTTGGTGACTTCCGGCAAATGGGTCAAGAGATAGTCGAATTGCAACGGGCGGATTGACCAACGATCGCGCACGTGCCAATCGACGCCGACGCCAAACGCCGTCGCGAACGCCGTGTGGGAGTTCGATGTGGCGAACACACCCGAACCCGCACGCGCCCCGCCGACCAAAACATGGCCGAAGGGCGAGATCCGGCGATAGCCCCGATACGTGAGCCGCGGGCCAAAAAGATACGTAAGCATGTGATTGTTCACGCTCACGCCGTTGGCGCTACCCACGCTGTAGCCGCCGAAATCGGCGACACCGCTCAGCCAGTCCCGGAGATTATAGGACGCCGAAGCGCTGCCACCGTTGAGACTGAAGCCGCTAAATCCCGAAGTTGCAGGATTGGCGCGGAAATAAGAATAGCTAACCGATGCATCCAACTTCGGGAGCTCCTGCGCTTTAGCCGATAGGCCAAAAACAGTCGCAAAAGCAAGTAAAGACACAATGAATCTGAACTTCATGGAACCTCCCCAATTATCAGATTTAGCTCGCGGGCCGGGCAACGGCTTGTATGACCCCCGAGTTTGCGGGCATGCCCAAGGCAGGTAGGCACAAATCCGCATTTTTTCTCGTTTGGAATTCAGATGCAGGGAAGGCACCGAGGGTTGCAAAGAAAATTGTTGCAGAGGGTTGTGGCGGCGGTAATTCTCAGAGCAGGGGTTCGCCGGCGTGACGCACAATGGCTTCTCGCGTAGCGTTGCGCAAACGAATCAGTTCGTGCCATTCGGATGAACTGACGGAGCTGCTTGAGTCCTTTGCGGTGTTCGGATAGAGCGGCGGATGAAGCGTGATGGTCACGCTGGTCGGCCTTGGGATGTACGTTCCATCGCGCAGGAATTTACGCGTACCTTTTAGCGAGATCGGAACAATCGGCGCGCCGCTTGCGACCGCGGCCTTGAACGCACCCAGCTGGAACGGCCGCACGCCGTCCTCCGCGGTAAATGTGCCTTCCGGAAAAATAAAAACAGATTCACCATCGCGCAAAAATTCTTCCATCCGCTGCGCTTGCCGTAGCCGCGATTCCGGATCGGTGCGGTCAAACTTGAAGTGTCCCATGCGGTCCAGGAACGTGCCGATGAAGGGCATGCTGCCGACTTCCATTTTCGAGACGAAGCGGTACGGCACGCCCAGCCCCAGCATCAGCGGCAGCACGTCGAAATAACTGGTGTGGTTCGAGGCGTAGATTTTTGCGCCCGGCGTTTCCATGTACTCCTTGCCGACGACGCGCACGCGGCAGCCGATGAGCGCAAACAAAACTTTGAGAGCAGAAGAGGTGAAGCGTCCTGCTTTCCTATGATCCTTGATGAATTGCACCATCGCCCACGTGGGAACAATCCAAAGGAAGAACACCACACCGAAATACAATCCATACAAGATCTCGAGCCCGCGCTTCACGCCCGCAAGAAGTTCTCGCGCGAAGTTGCGCAGAGCGCTCCCCGTTCCCAGGCGCACGATTTGCATCCAGGCCGGAGCGCGGGAGGCGGAAAGAGTCCCCGCCAGATAGAGTTGCTTGGTTTCTTCGCGCCGCAATTTTCCGCTGGACGTTTTTGGGATGCTGCCCGGCGGGATTAACTCCACGCGATCCGGCGGAAGACCCAATCCGCGCGAGACAAGATCAGTAACCGCAGAAGCAAGACTCGAACGCCGCGCCGCATCGCGTTCGCGAGTCTCCGCCACGACGACTAATTTTTCCGTGCCGGTAGCTTCGTCAGTCAATCCGAATGCGACGATGCAGCCTTTGCGAATGCCCTCGGCGCGCGCGGCAAGTCCCTCGACTTCGTGCGGATACAAATTGCGTCCGCCCTTGATGATGATGTCCTTCACGCGTCCGGTGACGTAGATTTCGCCATCGGCGCGGTACGCACGATCGCCGGAATTTACCCACGCAAATTCGCCCGGAACAGTAGCGGAGCCGCGCGGCAGCAGAGCTTCAGTCGCTTTGGGATTGCGATAGTAGCCAGCGGTCGCCGACGGGCCACGAAACCACAGGAAACCTTCCGTGCGGTCCGGAACTTCCTTGCCGCATTCATCCACGATGCGGACTTCGTGATTAGGGAGCGTTTTTCCCGAAGAGACAAACGCAATCGCGGTTTCGTCGTCAGGCGCGGCGGGCACCGCGCGTCCTTGCGCCGTAAACGTTTCGCGCTCCACGCGATCCACCAGCGGACCGCGATTCAACGGCGGGATGGTTACTCCCAGGGCGGACTCCGCCAAGCCGTAGACGGGAAGCTGCGCTTCGCGGCGGAAACCGTAGGCTGAGAAACGGTCCGCAAAACGCTCGAGCGTCTCTGGATTTACCGGCTCGGCGCCATTCAGAGCCGCGCGCCAGGAGCTGAGGTCGATGCCCTTGATATCTTTGTCCGCGATCTTGCGCACGCAGAGTTCATAGGCAAAATTTGGGGCAGCGGCAATGGTGCCGCGATGCTTGTGAAACGCTTGCAGCCAGCGCTCCGGGCGCGTCAAAAAAGCCAGCGGCGACATCACCACCAGTGGCGTGCCGAAATGCAACAGCGTTAGCCACGCGCCAATCAAACCCATGTCGTGATACAGCGGGAGCCAGCTGATGCCGACGTCATCCGGGGTGATCTGGACCGCTTCGCCAATGGCGCGCATGTTGGCGAGCAGATTTGCATGCGTCAGAATGACGCCCTTGGGATCGCCCGTGGAGCCGGACGTGTACTGCAGCAGCGCGATGTCGCTGCCTTGGCGCGCGCGGCTTCCGGTGACGTGCAACGGCAGCGCACCGGGTGATAAGGGCGGAGCTTTATCCGCTGCGTCGATTAGTTTCTCCGCGTCCACGACTCCCTCAAGCGAACGCACGCGAGGGCGCAGCAACTTGGCGACGGATTCCGCGCGGCGGAAGGTCAGCAGCATGCAGACTTCCGCATTGTTCAAGATTGCCGACTGCCTCGCGGCGTACTCTTCGATGCGGTCAGCGCGAAACGGCGGGTAAATGGGGACAGGAATCGCTCCCGCGAGGAGTATTCCTGCATAGGATACGAAGAACGCGCGCGACGTCGGCAACATCAGCGCGACTCGTCCGCCGGCAGGCACGCCGCGCCGCGCCAGCTCCGCAGCGCAGCGGTTCCCGGCGGCATAAAGTTCACCGAAGGTGAGCGTACAGCTACGTTCTCCCGCGTCGCTGTCCTCGGTGATCAAGAGGTGGTTGCGCTGGGCGTCGTGCGCTGCGCGATAGCGCAGAACATCGATGAGAGTTTCGGCGGAGAGGACGCCCGCATCGGACGCTGCGCGGTGCCGCTTTTGAACGGTTACGGAAGCCCGCAGCGCGGAGCCGGCTTCCTCTTCCTCGGCGGTTGTTCCCGGAGAGCTCAGAATGGCGCGCGCCAGATCCTCCGGCGTGTTGGCTTCGGAAGCGACGCGGTCCGGCAAACGCATGCCGAACGCCGTTTCCAGCCGCGCCAGCAGTTCCACGCGTTCCAGGCTGCCGAGGCCTAGATCACGGTCGAGTTGCGAGTGGACGTTGAGGATCGGCAACGCGCCCTGGCTGCCCAATTCCTCAAGCAGGCCACGGATCACTTCCAGCACGCGTTCGCGCGCGGCCGAGTGGTCGAGTTGGGCGGCGGGGGTAGCCACAGGATTCACGACGAGGTTTGTGTTCTTCCGCGTGAGGCTACCACGCCAAAGCGCGGATTGCCATCCAAGACCGTTCGAATGGCATCTCTATGCGCTCTTCTTTGCGGCTTGCGTCGCCGAAAAGCCTTTCGGCAAAAGTGCTGTGGAAAGATCGACGCCCGAAAGATCCGCCCCCGTCAAATCCGTCTCTCGCAAAATGGCTACGCCCATGTCAGCGCCCGAAAATCTTGCGCCGGTCACGTTCGCCAATCGCAAGTTCACATTGCGCAACTGAGCGCGCTGAAAATTTACGTTCGAAAGGTCGCAGCGGAAAAATTCCACGCCGCTGGCCTGGGCTTCGGTCAGGTCCGCGCCGGGAAGAATCGCCTCCGTCATATCCGTGTTGCGGAGGTCCGCCTTATGCAAATTTGCATTCGAAAGATCGGCGCCGGGAAGTTTCGCTTTGCGCAAGTCGCTTCCTTCTAAATTCGAATTGCGAAGGATCGCGCCGCTGAGGTTGACTCCGCTGAGGTCGGAGTGGGAAAGATCCGCGCCGGTCAGGTCAGCGCGTGCCCCGCCGTCCTTGCCCGTAAAAAAGCGTTCGTGCGCTTCAAGGATTTCCATGAGCGACTTGCCCTTGTGCTTGATACTTTTTGGTTTTCTGAGTCCCATGTTCTGCCGCCATGGATGATATTTTGACTACTAGTTTACTCGATTTGGCGGCCGCCCGGAAACTGCGCGCACTCAGCTCTTGGTGAGAATCGGGGAGGCAGGCTGCGGCGGCGCGGCTTGCGCCCGCAATGAATTGACCACGGATTGTGTAACGTCTTTTCCGCCGCGTGAATTGTTATAAACAGACTGAATGGTGTAAATCGGCCCCCACGGGATGCCCCACCAACCAGCAACCAGCGACAGCAAAGTAAAGGGCAGGCCCTTCACCACCGGGTTTTCGCCCTGCCGGAGAAAATAAATATCCGAAGGCCGCCGGAACGTGAGGACGATGATGGAAATGCAGTACTGGAAAAGAACAAACTTCGCGCCGCGCTGAATCTCGAAGTCCAGCTCGCCGTGCTTCATGCCTTCGATGCCGCGAATCTTGTTAGCCATGGTTAGGGGAGCCTCGGCTGCGAGAGTCCCGGCTGGGCAGCCTGTTGCATCTGAGCTAACTCGCGCGCTGCCGCATAGCCCTGCCAGATCATCCACAGCGCGTAGGCATGCACCGCCGCGTCCAACCAACTGCTGAAGAACAAGAGCAAAACGCCATCGAGCCCGTAGGCGATCATTCCGCCGACGAAGGCCCCCTGCGAACCAACCTTTGCCCACTTGGAGCAGAGAAACAGCATCGCGATAAAGAGCCCGTCGACGCAAATCATTACGAGCGTGCCGTTTTGCCCCATCTGGTGCGCCACGGCATCCACCACCTGCGTTACGCCCAGCCCAAAGATGAAGCGAATCTTCGCGTCAAAAATCTGCAGGACAGAATTCACGCCGGAAAGAATCGCGATGGTCAGAAACCATCCCGCACCACGCCGCATGCGCAGGATAATGGGAATGCGAGGATCCGTCGTCGCGGGGGCGGATGCCGCTGCAGGAATACCGCCGGGACTTAGTGACATGTTTGCTCCCTGTGTTACGGGCAGAATGCTCAAACACGCTATGTTGTCATTGCAACGTGAAGTCAATTGCGCGGTCAAGCGCGATTTTCCCGCGTGTTAACGAATCGCCAGTCCCATCCGGGTGTGATAGTGTGGGGTTTACGGTTTCCCATTGCCCGGATGGGGTCGCGCGGCGTGAGGCTGCGTGCGAAACTTTCCTTTGAGCGGGAGACCAACCTGTCATGGCGGGACGCGGCGCAATATTTTCACTATTTTTTCGAGCACCATTTGTGTGCCGAATCTCGCTCGTCCTTTTCGCTGTAGTCCTTTGCGCGTTTCCGTTTGACGCCCTGGCGCAGGACCAGCACGAAGACGAAATCATCGCTAACCTTGCTGGTGGCCGGGCTATCATTCATGTGGCCAAGGACGCTATCATTTTTTCGGCCATCGATCAGCCGGTGGAGCGGAATTCCATCCCCCCGCGCGTGATGAACCTCGACGCAACGCACATCGGCATCCTGTTCGGAGCCTCGGAATGGCGTGTTCCTGCCGACCCCAAGCCCTTCCGCCTCGACCGCAATTTCCAACGCGTCAGCCGTGGCGATCCCCGCTATCAAGTTCCGGGTGAGGGCGAGACGGACTTGGAAACGGTCGGAGTCGCTTTCCTTGAGAAGCTTCGCCCGCTCATCTCTCAACTCCATCACAAAGTTGATTTCTCTTCTGATGACCCCATCTTTCAGCTCGTGATCATTGGCTACGCTCCCAACGAGTACGGACCTGAGGTGTGGGTGGTGGAATATCATATGGAGCAATCGCAAATTGCCACGCGTGGAGACTATTGGCAGACGCGTATTCAGCGCCCGCGCTTCACGCAGCTGTACCCTCCGGAGAAACATGCTCCTCGCACGATTGTGGAAAGTCGTTACCCTCCGAACGCGAAAGGGCCCACATTGGCCGAGCTGATCCAGGGCAATGACCCGAACATCACGCACCTCGGCTCCGACGATCCACGCTTTGTAAAGGTGCTCGATAATATCCGTGGCGGTCAGGCACAAAAGGCTGCCCCGATCGATTCCGCCGA
>MNDE01000056.1 GCA_001914785.1 Acidobacteria bacterium 13_2_20CM_57_17
GCACGACTGCCGCGCCGCACGTGAACGGCCCAAAAAAACCGACCATGAAATCGATGGCGTGGTTCGTCGGCAAAATACTAAGGTAGCGGACACCGGGCCAGAACGGATACAGCGATGTAAGCGCGACGCACTGCTCCAAATAATTTTCGTGCGTCATCATGCAGCCCTTCGGACGGCCGCCGGTTCCAGATGAGTAGACAACGCAGGCGGTGTCGCTGCGTTTGCGCGCAACGAAGACAGGCTCGCCGGTTCCGCGAACTTCTTCCCAGCGTTTTGCGCCGACGAGATCGGCGTTTGCCGGAGCTTCCGTGACCAGCACGGTTTGTACGTTCGTTGCGGCGGCGCGGCTTGACGAGGAACTGAGTTGCCGCCAAATCGGATACTCAGTAATGAGAACAGTAGCTCCTGAGTGTTTGAGCAATTGCCACTGTTCGTCGGGCGTCAGTTTGTAATCGAGGGGAACGAGAACGCCGCCCGCAAAAAAAATAGCGTAAGCGGAGATCAGCCACTTCGACTGATTGGTCATGATAATGCCGGCGCGAGCGCCGGCGGAGAAACCGCTATCCTGTAAAGCTTTTGCGAGCGGATGCGCGCGTTGCTTGAAGTCGCGGTAGGTCAGGCGCTCTTTTTCGCGCTCGCGGTCGGCTTCGATCAGGCACACTTCGTTCGCATACTGATCCAGCGCATCCCGCAGCGCTTCTCCAATGGACTGGTATTTCGAAAGGTCCAGCATTACAGGCGGGATTGAATCCGCTCAGCCAGAGTCTTGAAGTCGCTGACGCCCTGAACTTCGTAATCGGGCAGCTCGATGCCGAAATGACTTTCGAGGCGCGAAAGCATTTCCAGCGTCTGTAAGCTATCGATGCCCAGCTTCTTGAACAAATCGTCATCCGGGGCGAGCGAACCCGATGGCAATTGAAAATGCTTCGCCGCCAAGTCCAAGACTTCCTGCGTGGTTTGTTCCAAGGTTCGCATGGAAAGGTCAATTTATCATTCCTTCGCCAAGAAAGAAAATTCTCAACGCGACGCTGCACGCGCGTTGTGACGCTTTGAAGACGCTCTTAGAGCAGAACGAGACCACGACGAATGCCCACAGAAACTGCTTCGGTTCGAGTGGAGACGCCGAGCTTGCCCAAAATCGAAGCTACGTGGAATTTCACAGTGTGATCGGAGATTGCGAGGCGAGCGGCAATTTCCTTATTGGCGAGTCCCCCGGCGAGCATTTGAAGCACTTCACGCTCGCGCTTTGTTAAAGGCTCAAGCAATTCGTCGACAGGCGCGGAGGAGCCGACAGTTGCAGGGAGAACCGTATCCAGTTCCGAGGGATGAACAACTAGCAGTCCGGCTGCCGCGGCTTCGAGAGTGGCTCGGAGTTGTTCCGGTGTGACTTCACGCGGCAAAACGGCCCGCACGCCAACACGAAGAGTGTCGGAAAGCCATGCAGCTTTAATCTGCTCCGATAACACGATGACGGGATACTCTCGCGCAATTTCTGTATCCGCAAGCATATCCAGCAATTCTTGATGAGCGTCTGCCGCAGCCTCAACCAGAACAATATCTGGCTCAATATCGACGAGCTGCGCTGAGATGGGTTCGAGATCCGCCGCGCTGCCTACGACGTCGACGCGGCTGTCCGCGAGCATACTCTGCAGGCCCGCCCGAATCAGCGGCGAAGCTGCTACGATAAAAACACGAATCACGCAGCGATTACATCCTTTCCGTCGTTCGAATCTCCCAGCCGCGCCGTCACGCGACGGACTCGCGAGTAATCGCCACGAAGGAATTCGAGACGCAGCAGGCGCGAGTCTTGACCATCGATCGCCGTCGCAAGGTCTTCCACCGATTGAAATCTTCGTTCTTCCGTTCCCAGCAAAATGTCTCCAGCCATAAGCGAGGCTTGCGCGGCTGGACTATCCGGCTCGAGTGGCCCGCCGGAATTGCCGGGAGCGAGCCGCACACTGGCTTGCACCCAGGTTTGGGAGCCAAGCGCGGGCAAAGGACCGATGGCGTGGATCACTCCGGTGGTGAGCGCGCCAACAAAGCCCATCGGGTTGCCAATGGCAATGGCGAGCTCACCCGGACGAAGTTGCGAGGAGTCCGCAGGCGACGCCGCCGGCAGAGAATCCGCGCTGATTCGGAGCGCTGCCAGGTCGCGGCGTGGATCGCGTGAGGCGACGGCTCCCTCGAACTCCCGTCCGTCCCAGAGTTGGACGCGGACGTTTGAACCGCGGACCACGTGAGCGTTGGTCACGATCAAGCCGTCGCTGGACCAGATCACACCGGAACCACTCCCGCGACCTCCGGAATGAATCAGAACCGTCGAGCGGCGAAGTTGTTCCGCAGTCTCACCAAATCCGGCAATGGCCATATCACTCTCCTTCGTTCGCACGGTCGCCGACAGCGATGCTCACGTCGCGCACGGCGCCTCCGCGAAGAATCTTCGCGGCCAGAGATTTGCCAATGTTTTCGGATTGCAAGTGAGACTGGACATTTTCGGGACGCGAAATGGCGTGTCCCGCCAAAGAGATCAGGATGTCACCGATGACGATGCCAGCCTTGTGGGCCGGCCCATCGGGCTCAACTTCGAGAATGATGGCAGCGGTTTTCTCTTTGTGCTGCATCGACTGGCGCAATTGTTCCGGGAGACGGACCGGCTGCAGAGCCACGCCGAGATACCCGCGCGGGATGCGGCCTTTTTTCAATAGCGTTTCTGCGACCCGATCGACCGTAGCGGCCGGGATCGCAATGGCGCCGAATCGCGCAAAGCGCGGCGATGCGATTCCCAGGATTTTGCCATGCGCATCAACGACGGCGCCGCCAACGGCCGTAGGTTGCAGGCCAACATCAAGACGGATGTATGGGGCAAGCGAGGAGCCAGTCCAGGTGCGGCGTTCCGCGACAACGAGGCTCACAACTCCGAGAGCCGCGACGGGACCGCTGGCGCGCGTTCTCCCCACGACCAAAGTAATGCTCCCCGGCTTGACCGCTGAGGCATCCCCGCGGTCGATGAAATGATTGCCTGCATCCGCGCATTTCAGGACAGCAAGATCCGTGGAAGGATCACGGCCAGCAAGAGTCGCAGGCACAACACGGCCATCGGGCAGCGTTACATGAATTTCTTCATCGCGGCGAAGAGCGTGTTCCGCCGTAACAATGGCTCCCTCGCGCCAAACGACGCCGCTTGACGAACCGCGCGCTTCGGCGTGAATGGCGACCACGGACGCCGCGGCGTGATCGGTCACCTGAGCCAATGCATTCGAAAGTTCAATAAGTTCTGACATTTCCCTACCTCCTTGAACAAGATGCAACAGGAGAAGGGGCGTATACATCCGCCGGATGGCTAGGTCGGACCTGGAATTTCGGCTAGGTAAGAGGCGGTTCGGTTCGAATCTAGGGCAGATAGGGCATGGGGCCGGAGTCTTCGACGAATTTTTTGAGGGCGGCCATGACAGTGGGGCGAGTGAAGAGTTCGCAGAAGAGGTCGATCTCGCGGCGAAGTTCATCGTAGGGAATAGGTTTGATGAATTTCTTGGCGGCGGCACGGGTTGCGGCGTCGTACTTGGTGATTTGGGCGGCGGTCGAGCGAGCTATCCGGAGGGCTTCACCTTCACCGGCAAGCTGCGCTATCAGGCCGACGGCTTGGGCGCGCGCAGCGTTGACAGTTCGCCCCGTGAATAGCAAATCGCGGATGAAAGCGTTGCCAAGATCGCGTTTCAAGCGCGGGATGCCGCCGAAGCCGGGGATGAATCCGAGGCGCAGTTCGGGAAAGGCAAAGCGCGTCATTTTGTCGGCGATAATCATGTCGCAGGCAAGAGCGAGCTCAAGTCCTCCACCGAGACAGGCGCCATGGACGGCGGCGATGGTGACAAAGGGCGCAGCATCGATGGCGTTCATTACGGCGTGGATGCGTTCGAGAAAAGCTCGCACGCCCGCGGGACGACCTTTTGCAGGGACTGCCGCAGCGGTCTCATACAGTTCGCGCAAATCTCCCCCAGCGGAGAAAACGGACTTCTTCGCGCTGACAAAAATGCAGACAGAAGTCTCCGGGGCCAGCGATTCGAACGAAGCGACAAACTTCTCCAGTTCGGCGAGCATGGCAGTGCCAATCTCGTTGGCAGGAGCATGATCAAGGGTCAGTTCGACTACGCCTTCGAGCCATTCCCAACGCAGCGTCTTGCCAGTGAACTCTCTCATTTTCATGCGTGCTGCCTGCTAGCGGCCTCGCGGACGGCTTTCGAATCGTACATGGCATTGATTTCGGCGGAATAGCGCGCATTGATGGCATCGCGGCGCAGTTTGCCGTTGGCTGTGAGCAAGCCGTTTTCCGGCGTGAAAGCGTCGTCGACAATCGTGAATTCCCGAATCTGGCGGTAATGCGGGAGTTCCGGATTCACGGCATCGAGAGCGGATTGAACGGCTGCCGGTTCGACCGCGCCAGTCACGAGCGCACAGAGGTAGCCGCGGCCATTGCCAACGACTACGACCTGTTGCACCGCGGGAAGAAGGCGGGCGAGCTTTTCCTCGATAGGCTCGGGCGCAATGTTATGGCCTGAATTCAAAATGATCAGATTCTTGATGCGGCCGCTGATGCGCCAATTTCCGCGAACGTTGACTTCGCCCTGGTCTCCGGTGTGAAACCAGCCGTCTTGGAGGACGCGGGCGGTTTCTTCGGGGCGGTTCCAGTAGCCCCGAAAAATGTGCGGACCGCGCACGACGATCTCATCGTTTTCGGCGAGCTTCATTTCGATTCCGGTAATCGCAACGCCCACGTAACCGGGCTCGACCGGCACGCGCGGATCATCGAGCGTGCAGATGCCGGTGGTTTCGGTGAGCCCGTAAGCCTGGAGCACGGGAATGCCGAGCATCAGGAAAAACAGCTGCGTCTCCGGAGCGAGCGGCGCGGAACCGCAGATCAGCGCCCGAAGGTGCGGGCCGAATCGGTCGCGAATCTTCCGAAAGATGAGCACGCGGCCAAGGGCGAGCCAGAATGTATCGTTTACACGGCCGCGTCCGACGTGCAACCGCTGCCAAGCGGCACGCGATTTCAAAAACAACGAACGGATTAACGCGGGGCGCTTGGTAATAGCTTCCTCGACGCCGCGACGGACGCGTTCGAGAAGCGTAGGGACGTTCAGAAAATAATTCGGGGAAGCCAGGCGGATTTCGTCGGCGAGCTTATTTAGATCGGTCGAAAGTGTAAGAACACTTTCGCGCGAGAGACAAGACAGCAGCAGAATCGTAGAGGCCGCAAAATTGAAGGGAAGGTAGTGGAAGACGCGGTCGGGCTCGCGGGTGGCGCCCATCAGTTGATTGAGGCGTTCCGTGGTGCAGGAGAGCATGTGGTTGAGATTTTCGACGTTGAGGCAAACCCCTTTCGGTTCGCCGGAAGTTCCGGAAGTGTAGATGATGGTGACGATATCGCTGTCCTGGCGAGGATTGGGCACATCGGGAAGGCGGGGGTGAGGCGCTGATCCTTGGAGGGCTTCCTCGAAAAGGACGCGGCGCGGAGCGTCGGGCCAAGCCTGGGCCACGCTATCGCCGAGCGCAGCGTCACTCACAAAAATGAGGCGCGGCCGGCAATCCTTCGTCATAGCGACGAGTTCGGGGGGCGCTTGACGGAAATACAGTGGCACGACAATCGCGCCTTCGGCCATGAGCGCCAAATGGAAAGCTGCCCAGCGAATGGAGTTGGGCGCGAGAAGAGCGCAACGATCACCAGGCTGGGCGCCCGAGCTGCGAAGGAACAAACGAACCAGCTGAATCTGATCGAGCAATTCCCTGCCCGTCACGCTGATAAAGCGATCACCGTGAATTTCGCGAAGAACCACGCGGCCACTGGCGCGCTTCAGTTGAGCAACAATCGTTTCTAGAAAATTGGGCATGCAGGATCAGCGAACTGCCGCCAGCGCGGCCGGTGAAGAATCGTAGCGCTCTGCGAGATGAGTCAGACTCTTGCTGAGGGGCGGCAGATAATCTTCCCAGGAAAAAACGCCCGAACGCAACGGAAACTCCGGATAGGTCCGCCGGACAACGTCTTCAAGAAACGTGCCCATGCGGGCCATCACTTTGAGATTGCGGACAACGGTTTGCCCGATGCCTTCGCGGACGGAGTCGGCTTCCGCAACAAGAGTTTCCATGACCTGGAGGAGCTTCGGTTCGAGATCGGGGTCATCGACGGTAAGAAAGAGATGCTGATGCCCGCGCTCGCGCATGAGATTGCGGATGCGTTCGTCCATGGTCACGCCCGCGGAGGCCACGAGGCTGGGCATGCAAGTGACAATGCCGTGGTAGCGCGAGGAAACCATGTAAGAGCACGCGCGCAGGATGGAGACGAGCTGGAACATGTCGTAATCGTCGGAAGTGAAAACCGGCGTACCGGGAATGCGCGCGGCAATCTCACGGCAGGCGACCGCGTCAAGGCGCTCCATGGCCACAAGAATTGGAAACACACGATGGCGTTGAGTGAAGGCTTGAGTAGCCTTGGTGAATCCAGAAATGTAGTGCTGAAATTTCCTATCGACTTCGGGTCCGGACTCGAAGAAATAAACAGTGCGGTACTGGCTGTCTTTATAGGCGCCGGTCGTGGCGCGCGCGATGTATTTCGCGATGGAAGCTCTTACCGGCCAGACAAAAGGATGAATGGGGCAGAGGACGAGGATGGGAGTTTTCTCATCCCATCCGGCATCGCGAAGCGCCTTGCGAGCGTATTCTGGAGGATGCGGCTCGAATGTCCAGGCCGTATCAGTGCCCAGCTCCGTCGGGATTCCGAGCGAACTGAGGAGCGTTTGCGATTCCACGTTTCGCGTGATGACCAGGGAATCAGGGACGTAGCGCGCGCACATCGATTGAATGAGCGCGTCCATGTGGCCGGCTTCGCCACCGTAGGCAAGCGAGAGCTTATTTTCAGCCGACGCCAGACCCAGCGAACCGATCATCATAGTGGTGAGGGCATTAGCGAATTTACTCTTGAACATGGAGCCTTCGCAGGCGATGACGCCGTGATTGGCGCGGACTTCGCGAAAGAGAAAAGGCGGGTAAACGTCGGGAAGATGAACTTGGCGGGTACCTTCGAAGTAGCCTTTGGTGCGGTCGAAGTTTTGCGTCATGACGCTGAAGTCGACGTGCTCCGCGCCAAGAACGTGGCGAATCTGCCGCAGCATTTCCTGGACGCGCACATCGCTGCCGGTATTGCGCGTGCCGTTGTAACCGGCAAAGAGCAGCTTCAGTTTTTCACCCGGCGTCCAGCGCTCGCCGAGGCCGAACATCCATCCGAAGCGGGTGATCTCAATCAGGGCGCTGACCCAGGCGACAAGGAGAAAATCGGTCATGCGCGGGCTCTCTCGGCGACGGCATTCCTACCCGCTCCCGAATTGGAGGGCCAGGGCTTGGCTGGAAACTGGAATTTGTTCTCGCGGCAGTACTTCAGAAGCGGGGCGGCATAGGCCGAGAATTTTGCGGGCGCTTCGCCAAGTTCCGCGACGACGCGGGAATTGTCGAACACGGTGTTCCAGTCGAGATAGGGCCAGAAGACTTTCAACAGCGAAGCGCCGTATCCAGCAGCGCCGCTGCGATTGGCGACCCAGTTGACGGTGCTGGAAAAAGGTCCACCCAGAAACGGGAAATAGATGGGCCGAAGCATGGCGCCGACATGGGCAATGGCGTCGGTCAGCTCCTGGTAGGTCTGCGAGCCCGTGCCGGAGGACAAGTGATAGATGCCGTGGGCGGGCGGCTCTTTTTGATGGATGGTCACGATTGCTTTGCCGACGTAGTTGGCCGGCACGATGTCGATTTTATCCTGGGGACGGAGCGGAAGAACAGGCATCTGAGCGAGAACGTGGAAAGCCTGGACCATATCGAATTGCGAAGTCTCCGGCCGGCGGCTGTCTCCCATAACGATGGCGGGACGAAAAAACGTCTTGGGCACATCGGGGAGAAGCTGATTGGCCATGTGCTCGCAGAATTTCTTGGTGCGCGCGTAGGGATCGTAATCGGAGCGGGACCAGTCGATGGCGGCGTCTTCGGTGACGATTTCGTTTTTTCTTTTTCCCGCGACGGCGACGGTGGAAACGTGCGAATAGCGACGCAGGCCGTTGCGATTCTGAGCGCGGCGGGCGAGTTGAATGACTTCGAGCGTGCCTCGCAGGTTCACGTTGAGGCACTGCTTCTCCGATTTGCGGTTCAGCGAAGCAGCGCAATGGATTAAGGAATCCGTGGTGTCGACGAGGGCATGGTATTCGTCATCGGAGAGACCAAAGCGTTCGCCGGTGAGGTCGCCTCGAAAAATACACACGCGTGTGTTCAGGTATTCAGCAAATTCAGGAAATTCGAAATGGAGTTGCAGCGAAGTCCAGAGGCGCTCCCGGGCTTCCTGTTCGGTTTTGGCGCGAACCAGGAGATTGAGCTTATCGCGGTAGCCGGTGAGGAGTCCCGCGGCAAGATAACTGCCCAGGTAGCCGGTCGAGCCAGTTACGAAGATCGCCATAAAGGGTCTGAAGGCGTAGCGGCTTTGGAAAGCGGCGCTCCGTGCGCCGGATCGCCAGTCCAATCCAGCGCGCGTGGCTCACGCGATTCGAGCGGGCGGCCTTCCATCAGCGGATAGCACCAGCGGCGCAGCGCCGGGATGTGCACGTTGATCCAGTAGTCCCACCAGTCGATCGATTCGGGGGCGAAATCGAAGAGCGGACGCTCGTCGGGCGGAAGCATGGCGGAGAGCAGACGCGCGTTCTCGCATTCGAAGACATGTTCGTTGTGAAGAATAAATGGCTCGTAGAGTTCGATCAGTTTTTCGGCGCGGATCAGGTCTCGTTCGGCGCGGGCGAGCGGCGGTTTCTTCATACGTAGGGAAATAGCAGCGCGATTGATGCGAGAGATTAAGGCCTTCTGCATAGGAATCGAGAGGCGCTCGTAGCGCTGCTTGGAAACCGGGATGGATTCGAATTTCACCTTGAGCCAGCTATCGATACCGTTCGTCGTGCGGTAGTGCTTGCGGTGGGCAAGCCCAGTGAGCTCGATGCTGCGCCCCATATTGACCGGATTGATCGCGGAAGTCGCAAGCTGGTACAGGCGGGCATGGCGGCGCGCGACAACCGCGGAAGCGATGAGCGTCATTCCGCGGCAAACCATGTCGACGGGGATGACGTCGAGACACTTCCGCTCATTCGAAGGAAGCTGGCGGAAATTCGTGCCGAGAAGATAGGAAAGCGGACCGGACGTGTTGATACCTTCGTTCCAGCCGGTGAAGGGAGAACGCTCCGAGCTTTCCACGATGGACGGGCGGACGATGGCGATGGGCAAATCGCGCCCATGGTGCGCGAGGATGGATTCACCGAGGCTTTTTGTGAACGTGTAGGTGTTGGGCCAGCCGAGATGCTGCGCGCGGCGCAGGCCGACGCGCACGAGCCGGTTGCGTGCCCAGCGCGCGCGATTGCGTTTCAAGACACCGTCTAGCTCCGCGGCGGGAGCGGAAGCTTCATTGCCGCCTCGTCCCAGCGCCTGACGACGAAGGGCCTTGTCGAGCTCGGGGCTTTGGGCACGTTCTTCGACGCGGCGAATGGTTTCACGCAGCGACGCGACTTCGCGCTGGGCGTCGAATTGGGAATCGCCGGCAGGGTTGTAATTGTTGTGCAGCTCTTCGGTGACGCGGCCGTCGCGCATGCCAACAACGTAGCAAGTAGAAAGATGCATCAAGCCGGCGTGATGGCACTTGCGGAGAAAATCGAGCAAATGGATTGCCGAATCCACGTTGGAAGAGAGGGCGTCGCGCAAATCGGGGTTGAAATCCGTCAAGCCGGCGCTGTTGAGGATGAGGTCGAGTGAATTTGCGAGCCGCCCCTGGGTTTCCTCGTCGAGTCCGAGACCAGGGAGGCTCACGTCCCCTTCGACAACTTCCAGTTTCTGCTTTAGAAATGCGCCTAGCTTGCGGCCGTGGCGCTCGTGGACGATATCGAATGCAGGAGATTCTTCGACAATTTTTTCGAAGCGGCGGAGCGCGGACGTCGTGCGGTTGCGGCGAATCAACAGGGTGATTTTGCCAATGTTGGGAATATTTTCGAGCAGGTCGACGAGCCAGACTTTACCGATGAATCCGGTTACGCCGATGAGAAGCAGATGCCGGTTCGCGAGATTTTCGCGCACCGAGAGACGGTCGACACGCGGAGTTTTCCCGAAGAGCGCGACGGACTTGCCCGACGGAACGGCTGGCCGGGCGGTAGACTTCAATGCGTTTTCAAGATGCCTGGGCTTCTCTGTCCAGCCAAGCTTGGTAAGAAGTTTCTCGCGCGGGATGCGGCCGTCGGTTTCGCCGCTGGCGATCCAGGCCAAAGGCCCGCGCGGGCGCACGATGGGATCGAGGAGCCGCCCGGTGGCCTTGCCATCGCGAAATTCCAAGCGATTCGAGACGAACGAGTCGACGCCGAAATGGTGCGCCAATGGACGAAGAATGTTTTCCAGAAGCTGGCCAACCAGGACGACGCGTTCACCGTTCCGGACCGCTTCGATCAGCTTCTCGGCGGCCTCGCGCCGCAATTGCGGCTTCAGCACATAGTGGAAGTACTCCTCGCCCAAGAGATCCAGGCGATCGCGGCTGACTCCGCGGAGCAATGTGTGCAGGAAGCGAGTCGCGAACGTGCGGCTGGCAAAATAAGCGAAAGGCCGCGCCAGAGCCATGCCAGCCATGCCCGCGCGCCGCGCCCAGCGTTCGGAAAAGCTTTGCGAGTTCCAGGTGAAAAAACCGACCGGGCGCAAGGCGCCGAGTTCGAGAAGAGAGCCTTCGACGCGCCAATAGGAGAGGGCGCCGGTCCCGGCGGCAGGCAAGACATGGTGCGCATTGGATCCGGGCTGCGACATAGGGGGCCTACGACGAGCGGCGACCATTCCGCCACGAGAATAGCTCAAGAAAATGGCGATGAGTAATGATGTTTCTCATCTTTGGTCAAATGGTCAGACGGCAGTGTAACGGATTCTCAGCCCGCGCCTTGCCCACATCGCCGTGTGGCCCCGACTCTGGTTTGCCGCAAGCTGCTTCGGAAAGTGTAAAAGTAGCATTGTCAGGGGCTTCTCGCAAGCAGACGCCCTAGCCTGTCGCCGCAAAATGAGAATGTCCGGTTTGTGCAAAGTAGAAATGTCCGCTTTCATGGTTGGCCGAGGGCCCCATGGAAA
>MNDE01000067.1 GCA_001914785.1 Acidobacteria bacterium 13_2_20CM_57_17
CGCATCATCTATGGAGTGATCACGAATTTAAACCGCTCCTGGGAAAGAAAACCCTTCTTCGAATTTACACAAAACCCTTGACGCTACCGACTTAAAGTAATCCTTGACTTACGGTAACAATATGGTATAGTCGTTTCGTCAATTCGGCGCGATCCTTCTGTCTGTCCGCCACAGCCTTTGCGATCGAAAGATCCCGATTTTACCGGAACCGCACATTCCGACCCTTTGGGAAAGTAGAGTGCTGCCCACAATGTTCGCCCAGCCCGCGGTCCCTCGAACTTCTTCAGAATCCACACAGGGAAACCAGCTGCTTTCTTATAGACACATCGCACTTGTAACCCATTTAGATGCAACACTTACGAAATCTCCCGCAAAGCGTTGCAAACAAAAGGCTTACAGGAATGCTAACTTCATTAGATGCAACATTTACACAAAACGTGGGGGTGGGGGCCCTAGCGACTCTCCTACTTGGCATTCGACTTTCCATTGTCGATCGAAGATCCCGGCCTTGTCGGGATTGTCAGCCTCCTCAACCCCGCTCTTCACGGATCACGGCCAGCGATTCTCCCCTCGTAGTATCCTATGGATAGCTTTATGAACCGCGTCTACCTCGATTTCAACGCCACCACGCCTGTCGAGCCCGCCGTGCTCGATGCCATGCTGCCCTTTTTCTCCGCCGAATTCGCCAACGCCGCCTCGATCCACACTCCCGGCCAGCGTGCTCGCGCTGCTGTCGAAACCGCGCGCGAACAAGTTGCCGCGCTCATCGGCGCGCGCCCCCAGGAAATCATCTTCACCAGCGGTGGCACCGAATCCGACAATCACGCCATCTTTGGGGTTGTGGGACAGGCATTCTTGCCTGTCTCCTCTTCAGGCGATGCCAATTCTCCTCACCTCGTCACTACCGCCATCGAACACGAAGCTGTCCTCAACGCCTGCCAGGCGCTCGAAAAGCAAGGCGCGCGCGTCACTTATCTGCCGACGAATCGCGAAGGGCTAATTGACCTCGAAGAGTTGCGCCGCGCCATCCGTCCGGAAACCGTTCTCATCACCATCATGCACGCCAACAACGAGCTTGGCGCCGTTCAGCCGCTCGAGGAGATCGGCCGCATCGCCAAGGAAGCCGACGTCTACTTCCACGCCGACGCCGTGCAATCCGCCGGAAAAATTCCCATTGACGTCAACACGCTCCAGGTGGATCTGCTTTCCATTTCCGGCCACAAACTGTATGCGCCCAAGGGAATCGGCGCGCTTTATGTCCGCGGTGGAACGCGTTTGCGCCAGCTTCTCTATGGCGGCCATCACCAGCGCGGCTTCCGCCCCGGCACGGAAAACGTCGCCGGCATTGTTGGACTCGGCAAGGCCGCGGAAATTGCGCGCAAATCGTTCGGCGAAGATGCGCAGCGTATCTCCGCGCTTCGCGACAAATTGCAGCAAGGTTTGCTCCAGCGCGTTCCCCATTCACGGGTAAACGCTGGCGCTGCGCCGCGCACTCCCAACACGACCAATCTTGTTTTTCCCGGCGTTGAAGGCGAAGCGCTCCTCATTGCTCTCGACTTGAAGGGTCTCGCGTGTTCCACTGGCGCCGCTTGCTCCTCCGGCGCCGTCGAGCCGTCGCATGTGCTTACCGCCATCGGCTTGCCCCCGGAGGAAGCCCGCGCCAGCCTGCGCTTCAGCCTAGGCCGCCACACCACTTCCGCCGACATTGATTTCGCGTTGAACGTTGTCCCCGCCGCCGTCGCCCAGCTCCGCGAGTTATCGCCAACCTATGGAAAGATGGCGGAAGCCAGGTAAGATCATGTAGGGGCACGATAAATCGTGCCCTGATCTTGTATATGACAACAACGACCCAATTCGACACTCTGCCCGAGCGCGCGGAAACCCAGCGCGGCCTCGTCGCTGTCGCCATGTCGGGCGGTGTCGACTCTTCCGCGGTTGCTGCTCTTTTGCAGCAGCAAGGACGCGCCGTCGTCGGCCTCACCATGCAACTGTGGAACCAGCGCCGTCTCCCCGAACTCCAGGGTGACGGCCCCGCGCAGCATCGTTGCTGCTCGCTCGACGACGTCTACGACGCCAAGGCTGTTGCCCAACATCTGAATTTTCCGCATTACGTGGTGAACTTCGAGGAACAATTTGAAGAGCGCGTGGTGCGTCCCTTCGTCGATCAATATCTCGCCGGCCGCACGCCCGTCGCCTGCACCAATTGCAACACCGACGTGAAGTTTGAGCCGCTCCTGCGCATGGCGCGCCAGATTGGCGCGGAGCGTCTCGCCACCGGCCACTACGCGCGAATTCGCAGGAACGATGTAACCAGTCGCTGGGAATTGCTGCGCGCGCGCGACGAAACCAAGGATCAATCTTATTTTCTGTGGGGACTTTCACAGGAGCAGCTCTCGCGCAGCGACTTCCCTCTCGGCGAACTTACCAAGGAAGAAGTCCGCGCCCTGGCCCGCCGCGCGAACTTGCCCGTCGCGGAAAAGCCGGAAAGCATGGAGCTGTGCTTCGTGCCCACCGGCAACTACGTGCAATTTATTCAGGCTTATTCACGCGAGCGCGGAATCTCTTTGCAGAATAGCGAAGGCGAAATCGTCAACGAAAACGGCGACGTGGTCGGCCGTCACGACGGCGTGCACAATTTTACAATCGGCCAACGCAAGGGCCTCGGCTTCGCCGCCGGCAAGCCGCTCTACGTTCTCTCGATTGATCCGGAGAAAAACCGCGTCGTCGTCGGTGAAGATGATGTTCTCCGCAAAACAGTTTGTGAAGTCGAAGGCGTAAATTGGATTTCCCGCGATCAGCCGTCCGGCATTATTCGCGCGTTTGCCAAAATCCGTCACAAGCACGAGCCTGCACCGGCTATCATCGAGCCGCTGGCCGCCGCCACCGCGCGCGTCACTTTCGACGCGCCGCAGCGAGCCATCACCCCTGGCCAAGCCGCTGTTTTCTACGATGGCGACATCGTCCTCGGCGGCGCCTGGATCTGCTAACGCATTGCATTGAAGTTTCGGTCTTAAGTTTTGCGCTTTGAGTCGCAGGTTCTCTGACAGGAAAAAGAAAGAGGAAAAGAGAGTTTGAATTTCGCGCCGTAACTTCGCTAGATAAAAAGTTCCTCTTCCTGCTGCTCGCGCGGGTCATCGCTGTTGCGGCGCCGCCGCCGCGACCGCAGGAGATCGAGCCCCACTTTGATTCCCTGCACCAGCGCCGACGCTTTTTGCACCGGCCGCCAGAAACTGTGACTGAATTTCGATCCCGCATCCTCCACGGCTTCGAGCGTTCCCGTCAGGATGCGGTCCGCATGAACCAACTGTCCGCGCAACCGGTCAGACGCATCCGTAAACACGCGATCGATCTTCTGCGCCTGGCCGCGCGCCAGGTACACGATGTGCGATGCATCGTTCACCATGTTGGAGATTTTCGGCTGTGTATCGTCCAAAAGAATCTGCACGCGCGTCAGGATCGGTCCCACGCGCGACTGCAAATCAGTAACCAGCCGGTTGGTGTTCTCCGACGTGCGTTTCAGCTGGAAGAACAGCAACGTCAATATGATCACCTGGACCACCAGAGCGATGGCCGCAATGATGCAGAACACTTCAAGCCAGAATTGCATAGCTGCCCCACGCGTCCCGCTGGGGGACGGAACCCCGTGCTATCGCCTCACGAAATTCTTAAGACGACTTCGATTGGCGCAGATACGCTTCGCGTCCGGCTTCCACTGCCGCCGAGATCGAATCTTTTTTGCTTACAGCAATTTCCTTGCTGCGCTCAATCAATTCGTCGGCCCGCTCGCGCAATTCGCGGGCTTTTTTCTGGGCGTAATCCTTGCCCTCATCTGCTTTCTTCGAAAGAAAATCGCGAGTTTCTTCGCCGGATTTCGGCGCAAACAAAATACCCACGAGCGCGCCAATCCCCATTCCCACCATGAAATACGTCACCTTCGAACCCACATTGTCCGCCATAATAGCCTCCAGAGAAACCGTAGCATAGCACTAACAGCCGCGCAATGCGTGCTAACCGCTATTCTCATTCGAATGCGGTTATTGGGCTTTCGAATCGCCGAGCTGGCTCAGAATTTTTTCCGCGTTTTTTCGCGAGATCACGCTACTCAATTTTTCCAGCCCAGCTCTCTGAATATTTGCGACGCTCCCGAATTCTTTCAGTAATTTCTGCGCCGTCTTCGCGCCCACGCCGGGGATTTCGCTGAGCGCTGTTTGCGTCTGGCGTTTGCCGCGGCGCTGGCGGTGGAACGTAACGGCAAATCGGTGAGTCTCATCGCGAATTTGCTGAATCAGGTGCAGCACGGGCGAGTGCCGCTCCAGAACAATGGGCTCATCTTCCTGGCCTAGAACGTAAAGAATCTCTTCTTTTTTCGCGATGCTGGCAACAGGCTGATTGATGATTAGCAGCGATTCGAGCGCCTGCGCCGCGGCGTGAAGCTGTCCGATGCCGCCATCGATCAAGATTAATCCGGGCAATTCTCTTTTTTCTTCCTGCAAGCGGCGATAGCGTCGAGTCACCGCTTCGCGCATGCTGGCAAAATCGTCGTTCTGGCGCAGCGGATTTCCGTTGGATGCCTCTTCGCCGCGCCCCTCGTCTCCGCGAATGATGAATTTGCGGTAGTCCGATTTCTTCATGCGGCCTTTTTCCCACACGACCATGGACGCAACGGTGTCGGTTCCCTGGATGTGCGAAATGTCGAAGCTCTCGATGCGCTCCGGCTCTTCCGCGAGATTGAGCGCATTCTGCAAGGCCTCACCAATGGCTTTTGAAGTAGGCTTCAAGACGCGGAAGCGTTGTTCGAAGGAATGCTTGGCGTTGTTTTCGACGAGATCGAGGAACGCTCGCTTGGTACCGCGCTGGGGCGTACAGATTTCCACTTTGTGTCCTGCGCGTTCCGTCAGCGTGGCTTCCAACAATTCGCGATCCTCAAAATCCGCGGAGACGTGAATCGCTTTCGGCAAATATTCGGCTTCCAGGTAAAGCTGCTTCAAGAGAGAAGGCACGAACTCCTGCGGATCAAATTCTTCTAAATCTTCCCAATAGAATTCGCGGCGATCCACGACGCGCCCGCCGCGCAAGTGGAAAAGGTTTGCAGCGACAAGAGGCGGTTCGGCGTAATACGCAAGGACATCGGTATCGTCTCCCTGTGCGGCGGCAATGCGTTGCCGTTCCTCGATGTCTTCGAGGGTTCGCAACAAATCGCGGTAAGCGGCCGCCTGTTCGAATAATTCTTTCTCGGCCGCTGCCGTCATGCGTCCTTCGAGGCTCTTGATCAAATCGTGGCGGCGGCCTTCGAGAAACAGGCGCACGTCGCGTGCGGCTTCGGCATAGCGCTCGTCCGTGGTGAGGCCGGTTACGCAAGGCCCGAGACACCGCTTGATGTAATACTGCAGGCAAGGGCGGGGATGGCTGCGCGTCAAATCCACGGAGCAGGAAGGAACGAGAAACCGCTTGTGGACAAAGTGCAGAATGCGGCGGGCCAAGCTCGCGGGAAAATAGGGACCGAAATAGAGCGAGCCGTCCTTCTTGATACGCCTCGTAAAGTACACGCGAGGATATTTTTCCGCCGCGGTGAATTTGATATACGGATAGGTCTTGTCGTCGCGGAGCATGACGTTGAACTTCGGGCGATACTGCTTGATGAGGTTATTCTCGAGCGCCAGGGCTTCGCGTTCGTTGCCTACGACGATAGTTTCGAGATCGGCGATTTCCCGCGCCAGCGAACCGGTCTTGGCGTCGATCCAGCGCGATTCGAGGAAGTAGGAACGCACGCGGCTGCGCAGGTTGCGCGCCTTGCCGACGTATAGGATCTTCTCGGCGGCATCCTTGAAGAGATAAACACCCGGGCTTTCCGGAAGCTGCGCGGCTTTTTCGCGGGGTTCCATGGAGGTTTCAACACAACTTTCAATCGCCAGACAACTTCCATCATACTAGACCGAATCGGAGTACAGGGAGACCTCGGTGACCGGCATGCGATTCGGCAAGACGATTCCTATTCTCGCCGCAGTTTCCCTGCTCTTTGCTGCGTGGCCAGCGCACGCGCAGGACCCGCCACAGGAGTCCTCCTCGAAACCAGCCGACGCTCCGGCTCCTACGCCGCCAAAGTCGCCTGCCAAAAAAAAGAAAGATACCGCCACGCAAAACGCACCAGACCAGCCAGCATGGGATCCGCTACGCGCGGAAAAAGATCTCGAAGTGGGCCAGTACTACATGAGGAAGGGCGATTTGGATGCGGCCATCGACCGTTTTCAGGACGCGACGACGGCGAAGCCTGGTTACGCGGTTCCCTTCAAATATCTGGGCGAAGCACAGGAAAAAAAGGGTCTGAAGAAACAGGCGATCAAGTCGTATCAGCGCTATCTGGATTTATACCCGCACGCGGAAGACGGCGACAAAGTGCGCAAGAAAATTGAGAAACTCTGGAAGGAAACGGAAAAGGATAAGAAGCAGAACTAGCGGGGCCTCATTCAGCAGGCGCTAGCCATCGGTCGAACCAGGCGTAGGCAGCGGCGCGCATCGTTTGCGAGAATGCGTGCGTTCCGGGCTCAAAAAAGGTGGCCAAATGGTCCGCTGCACTAACGGCTACATAAGCACGACGCGCCGTCGCCACCGTCTCCTCGATTCCGTCCTTCGGGAATATGGGATCGTCACTCCGTGCGGCGACGAAGAACGGGCGAGGAGCTACCATTGCCAGTACAGCGCCGTAGTCGCCATTATTAGCGAGACCAGGCACGAACAGGGCGTAGTTGTGGTTGATCCGGTCGCGCTTGAGCGTGCGCAGACTGCCGAAGCCGCAACTCGAGACGGCGGCGCGAATGCGGGTGTCAATGGCGGTGGTAAACAGAGTCTCTTGGCCGCCGAGCGAATGGCCGATCATGCCCAGGCGCGAGGCATCGACGTCAGGCCGAGTCTCGAGATAATCCAGTGCGCGACACGCGTCCCAGACATACTTACCCTGGAGGCTCTTCCCTTCCGTGATGCGGTACATTGCCTCATAGCGCTCGTAGTCAGCCCCCTTGAGCTTGCCCATGGCGTCCTTCCGCTCGTTGAAACAGAGCGCGTCGAAAACAATCGTGACGTAGCCACGGCGAGCCAGCTCAAGCGCGTAGTGCTGGCTGGGGTCAGAGCCTAGTCCTGCCGGGCCGTCTTTCCCGACCGCGAACTCACCGCCGTGCTGGTGGTGACAGAGGATGGCGGGATGGCGCGGCGGTCCCGACTTCGGGAGCAGAACAAAGGCAGGCACGCGCTCGCCGGGCTCGACCGTGTAGGTGACTTTTTCTCGCACAACGTCACCCAGATCGGTGCGCTCAACCCGCTCGGCTGCCAGAGGCGGAACTGACGCCGGCACAGTGCCCAACAACTGAAGAAGCCGCACGCGATCCAGAGCGTTCTCGGCCGGAAAGGCATCATGGAGCCGATCGGGCAAAGAGACGGACGTCGCTGCAAGGCCGCTACCGAGAAGCCGCAGGCTTTCTCGCCGCGTGACGTTCATGGGTTTAGTGCGCATTTTGATCCACCTCAAACTAACTGAAGACGAAGACTGTGTCTACGTCTGCGACAATAGAGCGCATTTCCACCACGCGGTGACGGCCACTCGAAAACTGATTTACTGCCAAGATGAGGACGGGAAAATTAGCGAGCGAGGCGGTCGAGGATGCGGCGGGCGCGTGCGAATTCCGGGAAGCGCTTCTCTTCTTCGCGAAATTCGCGGGAATGGGAGACCATGGTGCAGCCGGAGCGGCGAGTGGGATGCTTGACGTGCAGCATCTCGTGGAACAAAACATATTCCACGGCGCATGCGGGAACGCCCGGACGATCCATCCGGCGATTCAGAAGAATCTGATTCGGCCCTGGGTCGTAGCAGCCGAATTGCCGCTGCCAGCTTCGCGTGCTCCATCCGATGTGCGGGCGGCGCAACTGACCGGCAAAGTATTTTCGATTCAGCTCATCGAAAAGACGGTGCAGATCGAAATGGTTTCCGCGCGGGTTCGTCGCTGCCAGGCGAACGCGCCCGCTGCGCATGCGGTTCATGCGACTACGCGTACGATCCGAGCGCGCATACTCCAAGTACGGCTCGCTTAGTTCCCTGGAAGGTTTGCGGCGATACACGCGCGCCAGCAGCAGAGCGGCCGCGCCTTCCAAGACGGCTAGCGGGGCGCGCCGCAAGAGGTCGGAGAAGCGAACGAAAACGGCATCCTCGCCGCGCCGAATCGTCAGCACCAGGCTGGAATAGGGATAAAACTCGACACGGAAACGCGGCGGACGGCCTTCACAGCCCAGCCGGGTGAACATGCGCTGAAAAAGCGGCGCGCCGCCGGGGACTAGCGAAGTTGTGCGGCGGCTCGTTTTCATCGTGTTGATAGGATTCCTCAAGATTAATTTTTCCGGCGAATGGGCGGAGGCGCCACTTTCTTTTTCGCTTTTTCCGCGTCGTTCATGGCGTCGCGAGTGCCCTCGATGGCATCGTCGAGATTGTCCTTGTAAAGTTCCTTTTCTGGGCCCTCCGCGGACAGTTTTTCCAGAACAACCAGAAATTCCCTGGTGCGGGAACTCATCAGGTCGATTCCCTTGCGGATGTTGTCCTGCTTCTCGAGCCCCAGTTGAATGAGGTCCGCCGCATCGTCGACGCAGCCGACGTAGGCATTCAGAAGGGAATTCAGCATGTCGGTGTGGTGGTTCGTTGAGGGATGCTCCAATTCGTATTGGAATTTCTTCAAGCGGTCATCGGCGAAGGAGAGAAATAGGCGAATGCGCTCGTTGGTGTTGTTCTCCGCATCCCGAATCTTGTCCGCTTCGACAGCGGTGAGATAGTCCTTCTGCGGAGGCGCAGCAGCTCGCACCGGCGGCGCCACGGCCGGTATGAAGGAATTCAGCAGGAGAAACCAAGTTTTTGACTTCATGGTTGTTTCTCCGGAGGCGTAGGCGCGGGCTTTTCTGCCGGGGGCGCGGCCCCATGCTTTTCCACGGGCCGGCGCGGAAAAAGGCTTTTGAGCAACTCATCATCCATGCCAATCAAATCCTGGCGGACAATCTGGAGCGGCGGCTTGTAGCCTTCAGGGGATACCAAGATTGTTTCGTCAACCTCGCGAATCCCCTTGCGCAGGTGCATTTCCAATTGCCGGTAGCCATTGGATTGCTTTTCCGCGTCGGGATGCTGCTTTTTCAGGGCGTCGACGGCGGCGCGAACGTTGTCGCGGTATTTTTCGAGCGTGAGGCCCAACGAATCATATTCACCGGCTCTACCTGCGCGGCGGGCTTCTTCAAGCTGCGTCTCGCCGAGTCTTGTCATTAACTTAGCCTTTTGGACCCCGCTCGTTTCGCGATCGAAACGCGCCTGAAGATCAGCCAGGCTCTGCGCGACGCCGGACGTCGTGAACACGAGCAAAGCGAGCAAGCCACAGACCGCACCCAGGGACGTCCCAGTGGCCCTCATGCAACTACCTTTTCCGTACCAGCATGCGTTGCAGCACCTTGCTGCGCTCCCTGGCTTGCCAGACTTGATCAGGATTTTTGTCCTGATCAAGCGCGAGAAACTTCTGGTAAGCCTCCAAAGCAAGCTTGGGCTGGTTCAGCTTATCGTAGCAAATCGCGCGAACAAACCAGACACCCGCGCCCTGTTGTTCCATTTTGGCTATCTCGTCCAGCGTTGACAGCGCGGCGGGATAATTACCACTCAGAAAAAAAGCGGAACTGAGGTCTTTCCAATAAGCGAGATTCTTTCCGTCGAGACGAAGCGCGATGCGAAGCTCTTTCTCCGCCGCAGCGAAGTCGCGCTTCTGGAGAAAGATGCGTCCCAGGCCGCCGTGGAGTTGTGCGTCGTTGGGAGCGAGCGTAAGCGCCTGCTGAAGGGTGGCGACAGAGTCATCCCACTTTTTCGCGGCGATCTGAACGTCTGCGCGGAGCTTGAGCGATTCGATGGTGGGGGGCGTGCCGGCGTCCAGACGATCGAGTTCCGCAAGGGCCTCGTCACTCTGGTTTTGTTCGAGGAGAAGATGGACGAGCCTCGCGCGTGCTTCAGAATCATTGGGCACGAGTTCGAGATATTCGCGGTAGGCGGCAGCGGCTTCGGGTTTCTTTTGGGCGTCGAGGCTTTCTGCCAGCCCCTTGCGCCCCTCAGGCTCCTTTGGCTGAATCTCCACTGCGCGCCGGAATCTTGCTTCTGCTTCGGCGGGCTTTCCGTTACGAAGGGCCACCCAGCCCAGGTAATTGATGGCCGTAACGTCTTTGGGATCCAAATGGAGGAGCGCTTCGAAGGCTTCCGCAGCACCGGCATGATCGCCTGAGCGGTCCAGCGCGACTGCCAGCAGATATCGGGGATGACTCTGCGCGGGAAGCAGGTCGACGGCTTTGCGAAGCGGCGCTACGGCAGCGGCGTTTTCCTTTTTGTCGAGGAGCAGCATGCCTAGATTGAGATACGCCTCGGACATCTTGGGGTCGATGGCGATAGTGCGCTCGTACTCGGCGCGAGCTTCGTCAGTCCTTTTCAGCGCGGTGTAGACGTAAGCGAGTTGAAAGTGCGCGTACGCAAATTCGGGCTGGTCGGCAATGACTTTTTGCAGCGGTGCAATGGCAAACTCAAAATTACTTTTGTCGATGTCGCGCTGGGCTTCATCGAGAAGGTCGTTTAGGGGGTTCGCCACTCTTTGGGACTTCGATTGCACGGCGGGGTGGGGTTTGGAGGACTGGGCGCCCGGCGAGGCCTGGTCGGCGAGCAAGAGCGCAGCATTCTGCGCCCCCACAAAGAAAAAGACGCACGGCAAAAGAAGGAGAGCCCGAATCACATGCGAACGGAGATGAGCGAGCTTCATGGTTCAGCCGGCGGAATCTTAGCTCCGTTGGAAATTGCAGTTGCAGGGCCTGTTGATTTGGATGCGCCGTTTGCGGGACGCTTTGCCTGGCCGTTTCCATTCAGGATGCGCGCGAGGTAACGGCCAGTGTGCGATTGGGTATTGCGGGCCACCTGCTCGGGCGTACCGGTGGCGATGATTTTGCCGCCTTGGTCGCCGCCTTCGGGGCCGAGGTCGATCAGCCAATCCGCGGATTTGATGACGTCGAGGTTGTGCTCGATGACCAGCAGCGAGGCGCCGCCCTCCAGCAATTTGCGGAACGCGCTGAGGAGCTTGGCGATGTCATCGAAGTGCAGACCAGTGGTCGGTTCGTCGAGAATGTAGAGGATGCCTTCGTTGTCCGTGCGGCTGAGATGCGCGGCAAGCTTCAGGCGCTGGGCTTCGCCGCCGGAGAGCGTCGTCGCGGACTGCCCGAGGCGCAAGTAGCCGAGGCCAATTTCATTCAGGACACGGAGTTTGGAAACAACCTTGGGAACATTGACGAAAAACGCCAGCGCTTCGCGCACCGTCAACTGCAGGACTTCGTGAATATTTTTCCCGTGATAGCGGACTTCCAGAACACCGCTTTTGAAGCGGGTGCCGCGGCATTCTTCGCAGATGAGTTCGACGTCGGCGAGAAACTGCATCTCGACCGTGACGGTGCCGTCGCCCTGGCAAGTTTCGCAGCGGCCTCCCGGCACGTTGAAAGAAAAATGGCCGGCAGCGTAACCGCGGCGTTTCGCATCGGGAGTATCGGCAAAAACTTCTCGAATCGCGTCAAAGGCTTTGAGGTAGGTCGCGGGATTCGAACGCGGCGTGCGGCCGATGGGCGATTGATCGACAATGACGACTTCTCGGACAATCGAATCGCCTTCCAGCCGGTCGCAGAATTCCTTGACGCTGCCACCGACGCGCTGCGCCGAGAGCGCTTTGTAGAGCACATCATGAACGAGCGTGGACTTGCCGGAGCCGCTGACGCCGGTGACCACCGTAAGCGTTCCGAGCGGAATCATCAAATCCAGATCCTGGAGATTGTGCATGCTGGCGCCGTAGAGCCGGAGGAATTTGCCGGCGGGTTTGTGGCGTACGTTGGGAACGGGGATGCGCAATTCGCCGCTGAGGTAGCGACCGGTGAGAGATCTATGCTCTTCGAGCATCGCTGAATAAGAGCCGACAAAGAGCAGTTTGCCGCCGAGTTCGCCTGCGCCGGGGCCGAGATCAATGACGCAATCGGCGGCGTGAATGGTGTCAGGGTCGTGCTCCACGACGAGAACCGTGTTGCCGAGATCGCGGAGGGATTTCAAAATGTCGATGAGCCGCTGGGTGTCGCGGGGGTGGAGGCCGATGGAAGGTTCATCTAGCACGTACAGCGCGCCGACGAGATGCGACCCGAGTGAGGTTGCTAGCTGAATGCGCTGGGATTCTCCGCCCGAGAGTGTGGAAGTCAGACGGTCGAGCGTGAGGTAATCGAGGCCGACCTCGTCGAGAAATTGCAAGCGCGTGCGAATCTCTTCGAGAATTTTGTCGGCGATCTTCAGATGCCCTTCCGAGAGCTGCAAATTGGAAAAGAAAACGCGCGCTTCCTTGACAGTGAGTTTGCAAACTTCGGTGATGGCTTTTCCTGCGACGCGGACGGCACGGGCTTCGGCGCGCAGACGGGTTCCCCCGCAATCAGGGCAAGTGGCATAACCGCGGAAGCGGCTGAGGAAGACGCGGACATGCAGCTTGTACTTCTTGCGCTCCAGCCAGGTGAAGAAACCCTTGACGCCTTCGTATTCGTGTTCGGGATCGCCCTCGAGAATCAAACGGCGTTGTTCGGCCGCCAGTTGACGCCACGGCAAGTTCGTGGGGATTCCACGGCTACGCGCCCATTTTTTGGCTTCCTGGAACGATGCGCGGTAGCGTGGTTTCGTCCATGGTTCGATGGCCCCGTCGTCGAGGGACTTGCTGGGATCGGGGACGACGAGATTCAAATCGAAATCGATAGTATTTCCGAAACCCTGGCAGCGCGGGCACGCTCCGTACGGATTGTTAAAGGAGAAAAGGCGGGGCTCAGGCTCCTGGTAAAGCGTGCCGTCATTCTTGCATTCGAAGCGCTCGTTGAAGGTGAGGCGTTCGGCGGGATTTCCGGCGGCGTCCGCCATGAATTCGAGGATGGCTTCGGCCTGTCCTTCGCGGTAACAGATTTCGACGGAGTCGACGAGACGCTCGCGCGATTCCGGATTGACGGCGAGGCGATCCACTAGGACGTAAACGGGCTTGGAGAAATCGACGTCGAGCAAAGTTTCCGGCGAAGAGAATTCGTGGACGCGGCCCGCCTGGTAGAGACGATTGAACCCGCGTTTCTGGAGATCGAGCAGCGCCTGGCGAAGGAGTTCCGGAGGAGGAGCGCCTGCGGTTTTCTTCGCACCACGTTTTGAAGCAACCGCCCCTGTCGCCGGCGCCGCAATTCGAAACTGATGCAAGACGTAAAAGCGGCGACCTGGAACAAGAGACAAAATGCGCGTCGCGATCTCGTCGGGATTGTCTCGCCGGACTTCCACCCCGCACTTGATGCAAAACGTTTGCCCGCAGCGCGCAAAAAGCAGCCGCAAATAATCGTAAATTTCTGTAGCCGTTGCCACCGTGGAGCGAGGGTTGCGCGTGGTGTTTTTCTGCCGAATCGCCACCGCGGGAGCGATGCCGGAAATCTCGTCGACATCCGGCTTTTCCATGCGCTCCAGAAATTGGCGCGCGTAGGCAGAGAGCGATTCGACATAACGGCGCTGGCCTTCGGCGTAAATGGTGTCGAAGGCGAGCGAGGATTTGCCGGAGCCGCTGACGCCGGTGACCACGGTAATGGCGTTATGCGGAATCTCAACGCTAATGTTTTTGAGATTGTGGACGCGGGCGCCACGGACGCTGATAGACTCCTGCTCCGGCCGGACGTTCGTGGTTGCGTGCGTAATCTCTTTGGTCGCCAAGAATAAGCTCAGACAGCGGGTTTTGAATGCACTGCCTAAACTTCAAATTATACGTCTGCTGTCAAAGAGGGGCAAACTGCTGCTTTGTTGAGGACAAATCTACGGCTCCTGGGCGAGGACGATTTCGCCGATGCCGCCTTCCACTTTCAGGTGAATCGTCGCGGGCGACTTACCATAGGCGTCGTTCGTGTAGGAGCCGCCATCGTGCTTCAAGCCACGCACATTGATGGAGCCGATGCCGCCGGAAGCGTGAGCGATAACGCCGACGTTTTTCGGAAGGCGGATGTTGGCCTGCCCCACGCCGCCTTCAATGTTGGCGGTCAAATCGGTCTTGCGATCGCCGGTGAGGTCGACATCCATTTGCCCCGCCCCCATATGGAGATCCAGCCGGGTGAGAGGAAGGTCGCGCAAATGCAGATTCCCTTGTCCCGCACCCATATCGACCTTCAAATCCAGGGGGATATCTTTACCGAAGCGAAGAATCCAATCATTTTGAGAACGGCCGAAGTGAGTGGAATGCGAATCCTGAGAAATGCTGAGTTGGCCGACGCCGCCGTCGACGTGGTAATCAACGCGTGGTGCGTCGAAAGTGCCGTCGTACGTGAAGTCCGCGTCAAGCATGTGGTTGGCGCCACCGTTGATGTTGAGTTGACCGGCGCCCATTTCCACCCTGGCATGCGCGGTCTTCGCTCCCTGTAGGTCCACGGTTTGCACGGTGTGCTGCGATTCCGAATAGAAACCGCGGCGGTGGCTGAGACTTCGCCCGTGAACGAGAAGCGCAACCAGAACGATGACAAATGCAATGGCCCCAACGGTGGCGCCGATGGAAATTCCCTGAGGCGCGTCGGGATTGCGGCTTCGATAGGTGCTATCCCAAATCTTGCCGACGCCGACGAAAATGAGAATGAGCGGCCAGTAGGTCGCAAGAATCGGCCAAGGATCGAACGCCGGTCGCCAGTTATGCAGGAGAAAGAGAGCTCCTACGGTAATGAGAATGATCGGGAAAACGAGCGAAACTCTCCTGGGATTGCCGTCCTGGGCCATGGCACACCTCCGCTACTTGTACTACGCGCGCGAATGAAAAATAGTTCAGCGAGCGATTGGTAACACTGTACAACAAGGAAGGCGCTGGCATGAACTGGAAGGAACGGTCGAAGGTCGTCGCAACAAGGTAACGATTTGATTCCCTGCCAGTGTCTCGTCGGAGTCGTTGCATGCCATTGACGAGAAATGGTGTGGTAAAGTTTCGCTGAAAAAGGCTCAAGGAGCCGTGGTATGAGGGAATTCGAGAGGATTTTCTGGATCGTTCTGGATAGCGTTGGAATCGGAGAGCTTCCGGATGCGTCGGACTATGGCGACGTGGGCAGAAACACGCTGGGACACATCGCGGAATCGCGGCCACTGGAAATCCCGAATCTGGTGCGGCTCGGATTGGCGAATATCGCGTCGCTGAAACACCAGACGCCAGCCGATTCTCCAGTGGGATCGTTCGGCAAGGGTGCGACGCGCTCTCCGGGCAAAGACACGACCACGGGACACTGGGAAATGGCGGGCGTGTGGCTCGACCAGGCCTTCCCTGTTTACAAAAACGGATTCCCTGAGGAATTGATCGAACAGTTTGAAAAGCAAATTGGCAGAAAAACCATTGGAAACAAACCCGCTTCAGGCACGGAGATCATCAAGGAATTGGGCGAAGAGCACGTTCGAACGGGCAAGCCGATGGTGTATACGTCGGGCGACAGCGTGTTTCAGATTGCCGCGCATGAAGAAGTAATCCCGATTACGGAGCTTTACCGCATGTGCGAAATTGCTCGGAAATTGCTGGATGGGCCGCATCGTGTGGGCCGCGTGATCGCGCGGCCGTTCACGGGGACACCGGGAAATTTTGTGAGGACCACGCGCCGGCACGATTATGCCGTGGACCCGCCGAAACCGATGCTGATGGACGTCCTCACGGAACGGAAGGTGCGCGTTTTTGGAGTCGGCAAGATTCATGACATTTACAATGGCCGCGGTGTCGGCGAGTACGTAACGACAAAAGGCAACGCCGACGGCATGGAAAAATTGACGGCGGCCGTCAGCGAACGCGAGAGCGGGCTGATTTTCTGCAATTTGGTGGATTTCGATATGTTGTACGGCCATCGAAAAGACGTGGAGGGATTTGCAAAATCGCTGGAGGAGTTCGACCGCATGCTGGCTGGCTTCTTGCCGCTGCTAAGCCTCTCCGACATGCTGATGATCACCGCTGACCACGGGTGTGATCCCGATCCGCGGTGGGCGACCACCGATCATTCGCGGGAGTACGTGCCGATCTTGGCGTATTCGCCAGGAGGCGGCGCAGGCGTGAACCTCGGAGTGCGCGAAACGCTGGCGGATATGGGGCAGACAATCGCGGAGAATTTCGGCGCGGCGATTCCGCGTGGCAAGAGTTTCTTGAGTGAGATGAAGATTCGCCGCACGAATGAAGTGCGCGATAACGATAAACGGCAATCTTGAGCGGCGACTGGTGGAAGAAAGACTCGCCTGAGAACACACTACGTCTTCCTACGTCAGAACCAATCGCTCCGGTACGCCACCCACCAGCTAAAAATGCCGATAGGAATCGTCGCCAGGAGCGACCAGAGGATGGGCAAACTGAAATCCGCTATGAGCCCCAGCGCGACGAAGATAGTCCAGAAAACTTTGCGTTGCATTCTATTATTCTAGCGCACGCAGTCGCGCCGGCGTGGCGAGCCGCGGGGGAGTGTGATTGGATGCCATATGGCGGCCCAACTCATGTAGACTGCAGAACACTGTGCCCCCAGAATGAAGGCGGCATCAGGCCCCCAAATATGGAAAAGAGCCAAATGCTTGGGCGAATCTTCGTCGCCGTTTCCCTGATAGTTTTCGGGATCCAACACTTCATGTATGGCGGTTTCGTGGCGGGACTGGTGCCCGCGTTTATGCCCGGACGGCTGTTTTGGGCGTACTTTATTGGCGCGGCATTTATTGCCGCCGCTGCCGGCATTCTCTACAAAATGCTGGCGCGGCCGGCGGCAACCATGCTGGGAGTGATGTTTTTTCTCTTCGTTTTGCTGCTTCATATCCCCAGGATCGTCCTGCATCCGCGCGATGGAAATGAATTGACCAGTGGATTCGTGGCGCTCGCAATGTGCGGGGGCGCCTGGGTCCTTGCCAGCGCCGCACCCTTATACGAACGCGAAATCCCGGATCCGTTCCTCAAAATAGGGCGATATTTCTTTGCCCTGGCATTTGTGACTTTTGGGATTCAACACTTTGTTTATGGACGATTCACAGCGGGATTGGGTCCGCCCTGGTTTACGGGGCGGCCACTGCGAGCGTATTTGACCGGCGTAATCCTCGTTGCCATAGGCGCAGCAATCGTTCTCGGGAAAAAAACCCGCATGGCGGCTACCGCGCTGGGAACAATCCTTTTTCTCTTTTTCCTGTTCGTCCACGCCCCACGTATCGTGACGCAACTGCACAATCCCGGCCCTTGGACAAACGGATTTGAGATTCTGGCCTTGTCCGGATGCGCTCTGGTCCTAGCCAGCAGTTCGCCGAAAGAAAATAGCTGAACGATGGTCAGGTCAGTTCCCGGCCGCGGCGGAGGTGGGACTGACCGGGGCGTAATAGCCGTTGCGCGTGCGCGCGATGAGCTTGCCGCGGCCGCGCGGCGGAATCACTTCCACCTGGATGGTGCGAAACGTGCCATCGCGACGCGTATTGGTCGGATAGTACGCCAGAATGTATTGGTTGCGGATGTCGTGCGCGACCTGTTCGCAGATGTTGTGCACGTCATCGACATTTTCGGGGAAGTACGCCAACCCGCCTGAAGCAGCAGAGATTTGTTCGAGCACCTTCCTGGCGCGCTTGGCTTCCTTCTTGTTTTCCTGGCCCAGCAGTCCGATGGTATAGATCACCGTATCGGTCTTCTGGATTTCACGGATCATCTTCTCCAGGGAATTGCGGCTGGCGTTGTCTTCGCCGTCGGTAACCACGAGGAGAACTTTCTTGTCCTTGGAAGCTTTCTTAAGATGATCGAGGGAGCCCATGATGGCGTCTCGCATGGCGGTGCTGCCGCGGGAATCGATGCGTTCGAGGGCTTCTTTCAATTCGGGAATGCTGTTGGTGAAATCCTTGTCTAGATCAAGATAGAAATCATCATTGAAGTTGACGACGAAAGCTTCATCGTGCGGATTGCTGGCCTGAACCAAAGTGATGGCGGCCTCGTTGACGCGGGGACGCTTGTCGCGCATGCTGCCGCTGTTATCGATCACCAAGCCCATGCTGACGGGAACGTCTTCACGCTTGAAGACGGAAAGCTTCTGTTCGACTTTGTCTTCGAAGACGCGAAAATTTTCGGACTTGAGGCCTTCGGCGAAACGCTGACGGTCGTCCAGAACGGACGTGTGCAAAACGACCAGGTTAACGTCAACCTTGATGCTGGAACCCTGCTTGCCCGCGTTCACGTCCTGCCCAGGAGGGGGTGGCGGCGTACTCGGCACGGGAATTTGGGCGAAGGCTGTTGAAGCAAACAGCGCAATACCACATGCCAACAGACAGACATAGCGCAGGGAGTAAAAGGGACTCCGGAGGGACTTAGTGGCTAGGTGCGTAGTATCCAGTCTTGGAAAAGACGCTGAGCGGCGGAAGCCCTTTGGGTGCGCGCAGCTTGATCTTAAGCTTGCGCCAGCGAGCGTCGTGAGCCTTGTTGCTTGGTCGATAGCCGAGCACATATTGGTTTCGCAGCTCCATGCCGATTTTTGAAGCGATGTCCGGAAGCTCATCCAACTTCTCCACCGCGAATACGCGGCCACCGGTCATCTCTGTTACTTCGCTGAGAAGCGAAGGGCCTCCCAGTTCTTCCGGGGTCCGGTTACGAAAACCAAGCGGGTCAAAGATGCCGATGGCATAGAGCTGGGTATCTGCTTCTTTTACCAGCCGCTTGATATCGCTTTCGTTGTACCGACTATGATTATCGCCTCCGTCGGATAGGATGAGCAAGGCGCGTTTGGCGTTGTGTGCACCCCTCATCTGGCTGAGGCCCAGATAGATGGCGTCGAGCAGCGCGGTGCGTCCTTTGGGAGCCGTGAGCATCATGCGGCTCTGCAAGTCCTCTACACTGTTCGTGAAAGAACTGGTCAGTTCGGCACGCTCGTTGAAGCTCACCAGAAAAAATTCATCCTGGGGATTGGCAGTCTTAAAAAATTGCAGAGCGGCTTCGCGCGCCTTGCCGACTTTGTTGGACATGCTGCCGCTAAAATCGAAGATTACCCCGATGGAGATGGGAACGTCCTCGGCGGAAAAGGTGACGACTTCCTGCTCGATGTTGTCTTCGAACACGCGGAAGTTGTCGGTCTCAAGTCCGGTGACCAGGCGGTTGTAGGGGTCGGTGACGGGTACATTGACGAGCGCGAGGTCGACGTCAAAATGAATCGTTCCGCCGGGCTTGAAGGGCGTGCCCGCCGTGTCTTTCCGCACGTCATCCTTCTTGATTTCCTTGACTTCCTCGCGTTTGGCTTCGTCTTTCGGCTTGCTTTCGTCGGAAGTGGACTGAGCGGGGGCGGGGAGCGCGGCAAATAACACGAAGAGGCAAACGACCAGCAGGGCATGCACTGAGAAAGACAGAACGCGAAAACCAGGTAAATCGCGTTTCACGGCACCCTCATCATCCCGGCCTGCCGGGATGGCCGCGCGGTTGGGACTTACCGGAATTCTACCACTCAGCCTACCGAAAACAAGAGCAATTGATTGATGTTCAAAATCGAACAGTTTGATAGGCCCGCAAGGCTTACTAGCGTGTGGTAGCATCGCACATTCCGCTAGAGATAACTTCCGAAGCGGTCCAAAAATTCCGGGGGCAGGAGTCTAGATGAACCGGCCGAAAATCGTCGTAGTTATTCCCGCACGATATGGGTCGACGCGTCTACCCGGAAAACCCCTGATTTCTCTGGCGGGAAAACCCATGATTCAGCGTGTATGCGAACGAGCTAGGCTTGCGGAAAGCGCCGATCGCGTGATTGTGGCGACCGACGACGAGCGTATCGTGAAGGCTGTCGAGGGGTTTGGCGGCGAGGCGAGGATGACGCGTACCGAACACCGTACTGGTACGGAACGCGTCGCGGAAGTCGCGGCGCGCGAAGGCGGCGACATTTTCGTCAACGTGCAGGGAGACGAGCCGCTCCTCGATCCGCATGCCATCGATGTCGCAGTGGATTCCCTGCTGGAAGAGCCGCAGGCTTCCATCGGTACCGTGGCTACGCCCATCAAGACGCCCGGCGACATCATGGACCCGAATGTCGTGAAGGCGGTACTGGACTTCGACGGAAACGCCATTTATTTCTCGCGCGCCCCGATTCCCTGGGTGCGGGATACCACGAGCAAGATTCAGGTGCGGCACCTGAAACACCTTGGGCTGTACGTTTTTCAACGCGAGGCTCTGCTGGAGTATCCCACGCTCCCGCAGGGTGAGCTGGAACGAATCGAGCAACTCGAGCAACTGCGCTGGCTGGAAAACGGCTGGAAAATCCGCGTGGCGGAAGTGGAACACGATGCCGTGAGCGTGGACGTTCCGGAAGATGTGGCGCGCATGGAAAAACTGCTACAGAAATGACTTCGCCCGGCGGGGACTCCGCCGGGCGATAAGCTAACGCCGCGGAATTGCCGGCGATTCGCGTCTTATTGCTGCAATTTCAGGATGCCAACGACGATGCGCTGCGCGCCGGAGTTGTCACGGTTGGCGAAGAAAGCCAGTTGGGGATTGACGAAGTAGACGACAAAATTGATCGGATTAGCGCCGGTCAGGTTCACCGTCATGCCGTTGCGGCTTCCGTCCCCGCTCGTTCCGTCAGTGCCGTTGATTTGAATCACTCCTCCAACGCCAAGATCCAGCTGTGGCGTGAGCGTTGCAGAAGTGAATTGGAACAGGTCCGCCGCCCCGCTGAGAGTCATGCTACTAACATTGGCCTGCGCAAGAAGATCTTCTTCATCCTCTATCGGGAACGACCCGCCCGCAACTACCAGGCCGCTCCAGTTCATAGCGTAGGTTCCCGAGACGTTCGCGCTGGTGAACGGACTGCCGGATTGCAGTTCGATTGACCCGTCGGCCACGACTATCCCAACACCTGGCCCCGATTGCGTAACATCTTGAATCACGCCACTACTTGCGGAGCTTAGATAAAAGACAAAAGCGAATGGGAAGCTAGTATCCTGAAAAGTAATCTGGCCACGACCAGGGTTCGCGGAGTCGAAGGTAATGGTCCCGCTGGAGAAGCTCGTTGATGGATGCTGCCTACCCGCATCGTTGGTGTCACCAAGAACGTTGCCGACCGTTGCACCATTCGCAGTGAAACGGCCCACACGCGTAACGCCGCCATTCGCCGAGGCTCCGGCTAGAACAAACGCGAAGCTTCCATTGAAGTTGCTAGTGCTTGTCGGCACGTTGGTGCTTTGTGTCACGGCGTCACCAGAAAGCATTCCACCTGAGGTGCTAACGAAGCGAACGCGCCTGGAATCCACGATATAGAAAACGAAATTTTGTCCGGCTATGTTGGCGATGCCACGGCCGAAGCTGGAAAGCGTCGACAATTGCAAGGGATCCTGGGCGATCGAACCCGGTGCCATCCCGCCACTCGTCAGGTTTCCATTGACGTTGTCATCGAAGAACCCGGTCGGGATTGCCCCCGTATTGTCGACTGTAAACTCCCCGATGAAGGACTCCGGGTTGTTGTTTGCGTCCAGACCGGGAAAGTCAAACACGTACGGGCCATTTACGTCCGTGAGAGCGAAAGGAGCGGCCTTCTGCAAAACAAAATTGCCGCTGCCCGTGGAGGCCTGATTGCTATTCGAAGTTTCATCGATCAAGAGGCCATCACTGGTGGACGTCAGAGTAATTCCAAAGTCCAGCGTGGACTGGCCAACATTCAATGCCAGAGCCCCGCGCCCGTCGGCATTGACGATGTAAGTGCCGTTGGTAATGGCAATGGCGTTGGAGGGCGTGCCGCTAGCATTGACGTCCTCGATTCCACCGGTGATGTTGCCCTTGCCATCCGCGATGAAAACACCTGTACGGGCGAGCGGAACCGGAGCATTAGATCCGCTGGTAAAGACCTCGCCATTGGTGACAAAAGCATATTGGCCGTTCAGGCTGGCCATACTGTACTTGCCTACCGGAGGAGGTGGCTGAACGCTGGAGCCGCCGCCACATGCGGTAGACAACAGACCAGCGGCTGTCGCGAGAGCGAAGAGCAGGCGTTTCATCGCACACCTCGCAGCGCTTGCTTTTGATCCGGGGTCAAGGTGGAAGCCGAGGTAAGGAGGTAGCCTTTCGCATTCCGCACCGCGACGGCTTGCGCGCCCTTCTGCACAATGCGCGCGGCGAAGTACGTCTTGTCGCCGAGAGCCAGTGGTTCTCCGACGATGCGCACGTTATCGCCGGGGTTCAACTCCAGATGACCGGCCTGCAGAACTTTTGCATTGCCCAGATGAACGTCCACTTGGCCGGAAGGTGTCTGGAGGGTCAGATGTGCGCCGATAGGAGCCGCGCTGGAAACCGACTCGAATTTTACGACCGTGCCAAGAAGAAAACTTTCGCGATTGACGCCGTAGGCGTGCAATCGCTGCGTGTCGGCTTGTTGTGCCTGTTGTGTTTGTTGGGCGTTAGCGGAAATGCAAAACACCAGGATGATCAGAAGTGCGAGAGTGCCTGAGTAACTTCGTATAGCAGCTTTCATATCCCTTCCCATAGTGCAAGAGTCCCACTCGGAGCCTTCCGCGCTGCACTAAATTCACAAAAAACCGCTTCGGAGCGCAAAGCTAAAGGCTCATGTCGTTAGATGTCCAATCCCCTAGTGGCGGTTTCTGGCTGCAGCACAGGATTTCCTGCGCTGCAACACGCGCCATCACTAACTCCACAGGTTATTCTTCGCTTAGGACAAACCCGTTCCAGGCGAGAATGTTTCGCTCTCCAACTCAGAAAAAATAACGTTTTCGCGGCGTAAAGAGTTCGATTTGACAGGAGGCCAAGTTCCGAACATAATTGTATGTACGTCAATCCTGTGGAGGGCTGACAAGCCCGGCTCAAGACCCCGGGCTTCACGGATGGCGCCAAAACATATTTTTGTAACTGGCGGAGTTGTTTCTTCTCTTGGAAAGGGCGTTGCTGCCTCCTCTATCGGCTGTCTCCTCGAAAGTCGCGGTTTCAAAGTAACCCTGCAGAAATGCGATCCGTACCTGAACGTTGATCCCGGTACGATGAGCCCCTTTCAGCACGGGGAAGTCTTTGTCACCGAAGACGGCGCGGAGACCGACCTCGACCTTGGCCATTACGAACGCTTCACGCACGCCAAGCTTTCCCGCGACAATAACTGGACTACCGGCCGCATCTACGAAACCATCCTCACCAAGGAACGCCGCGGCGATTATCTCGGCAAAACCGTGCAGGTGATCCCGCACGTCACCGACGAAATCAAGGCCATCATCAAGAAAGTTTCCGAAGGCGTTGACGTTGTGATTGTCGAAATCGGCGGCACCGTTGGCGACATTGAATCGCTTCCCTTCCTCGAAGCCATTCGCCAGATGCGCCTGGAATTGGGCGCCGAGAACACCCTCTTTGTGCACGTCACGCTGGTGCCCTTCATTGCCGCCGCCGGCGAACTGAAAACCAAGCCTACGCAGCACAGCGTCAAGGAAATGTTGAGCATCGGAATTCAGCCCGACATTTTGCTTTGCCGCAGCGACCACCACATTCCAGCGGAACTAAAGAAAAAAATCGCCCTCTTCTGCAACGTCGCGGAATCCTGCGTCATTTCCATGGAAGATGTGGACACCATTTACGCCGTCCCCGCGGAGCTGAGCAAAGAAGGTTTGGACGCGCAAATCCTCCGCCTCCTGAAGCTGAAAGACCACGCTTCGAACATGAAACCGTGGCTCGACCTGGTCCACCGAATGCATCATCCGGCGGGCGAGGCGCGCATCGCAGTCGTTGGCAAGTACGTGCAGCTAGAAGATGCGTACAAAAGCTTGCGCGAAGCCCTGCTTCACGGCGGCCTGGCGCACAATCACAAGACCGTTCTCGAGTGGATCGAAGCCGAAGAAATCGATTCGGCCGCTACTGCAGAGGCGCGCCTCCACGGCTATGATGGAATTCTCGTTCCCGGCGGATTCGGCAAACGCGGCATTCCGGGAATGATTCACACCATTCAATATGCGCGCGAACATAAGGTACCCTTTTTTGGAATTTGCCTTGGCATGCAATGCGCCACGATAGAATATGCCCGCGATGTCGCCGGATTGAAGCAGGCGGACAGCACGGAATTCGATCCGCAATCACCGCACCGCGTGATTTATAAATTGCGCGAACTGCTCGGCGTGGATGAAATGGGCGGCACTATGCGCCTGGGCGCCTGGCCGTGCAAGCTCGAGCCGGGTTCCTTCGCGCACAAGGCTTACGGCAAGCTCGAAATCAGCGAGCGCCACCGCCACCGCTACGAATTCAATCGCGACTACGAAAAAACGCTGGTCGCCGCCGGTCTATGCATCACCGGTCGCACCCCGGATGAAAATTACGTCGAAATCGTCGAGGCACCGGATCACCCATGGTTCCTCGGCTGCCAGTTTCACCCGGAATTCAAATCCAAGCCTCTTGAGCCGCATCCGCTCTTCGCCGCATTTATCGGCGCCGCGCTGGAGCACAAGAAAGAACGCTTGCGTCCGGCTTCCGCCAGCGTCGCGGAACGCCAACCCACCCCGGCGTTGCGTGCTGCGCCTCGCGCTACTGCCTAAACCGTTGCAAACCCGCCGCGGCCTGCGTAGCCTAAGTAGCTTGCGAACCTTTTTCCATATCTTATGAACGCGACACGCGAAATCGAACTTGGCAAGCTGCGCCTCGGTGGCGGCAATGCCCTCTTTCTAATTGCCGGGCCTTGCGTCATTGAAACCGAATCACACGCCCGCGCCATGGCGGAAAAAATCGCGAAGATCGCGTCCGATGCGGGATTGCCGTACATCTTTAAGGCTTCCTTCGATAAGGCCAACCGATCCTCGCTAAAGGGATTCCGCGGCCCCGGCCTGAAGGAAGGCTTGCGCATTCTCGGCAAGATCAAATCCGAGATGAAACTTCCGATCCTCACCGACATCCACGAAGCTTCCCAGGCCGCTCCCGTTGCGGAAGTTTGCGACGTTCTGCAGGTTCCTGCATTTCTGGCGCGGCAAACGGATCTGCTGCTCGCCGCCGGCAAGACCGGTCGCATTATCAATGTCAAGAAGCCACAGTTTGCTTCGCCGTGGGAAATGGGCAACGTGGCGGAAAAAGTTGCCAGCACCGGCAACGACAAGATCATTCTCACGGAGCGCGGCTCTACCTTTGGCTATCAGAATCTTGTCGTGGATGTGCGCTCCTTCCCCATCATGCAAAGGACCGGTTATCCGGTTGTCTTTGACGTAACGCATTCCGTGCAACTTCCGGGCGGGCAAGGTCACTCCAGCGGCGGCCAGCCGCAATTCATTGAGCCGCTGGCCCGCGCCGGCGTAGCCGCGGGCGTCGATGGCATTTTTCTGGAGACTCACGACAATCCTGCGAAGGCTCTCTCGGACGGACCCAATGCTCTGCCACTTTCACAACTCCTGGCCCTGCTCATGAAATTAAAGGGGCTCAGCGCCGTGGTCCGCCGTTGGAGCGCGAAATGAGCCTGGACTCCGCGCGGCGCGTGCTGAAAATCGAAGCCCAGGCAATTCAGGACGTCCTCGCGCGCCTGGATGCGACCTTTGAGAAAGCTGTCTGCGTGCTCTTCGCGTGCAAAGGCCGCGTGGTGGTCACTGGCATGGGCAAATCCGGTCTGATTGGACGAAAAATTTCCGCCACGCTTTCCAGCACCGGCACGCCATCTTTCTTTCTGCATCCTGCCGAAGCTCTGCACGGTGATCTTGGCATGCTCGCGCGCGGCGACGCCATGCTGGCGGTTTCCTACGGCGGGGAGACAGAAGAGATCATCCGCCTGCTGGAAGCCTTGAAGCGTCTCGAGATTCCCCTAGTCACTCTAACGGGCAAGCCGCAGTCTACTCTGGCCGAGGCCGGCGACGTCGTGCTGGATGTCAGCGTGAAGGAAGAGGCGTGTTCGCTTAACCTCGCTCCCACTGCGAGCACCACAGTCGCGATGGCCGTCGGCGATGCGTTAGCGGTTTCGTTGCTGGAGCGTCGCGACTTCAAGCATGATGATTTCGCGGCGTTGCATCCCGCCGGGCGCCTCGGCAAGAAATTGCTTCGCGTCGAACACTTGATGCATGCGGGCGATGCCCTGCCGCGCGTATCAAAAGACACGCCCATGCCCGACGTGTTTCACGAAATGAGCAAGAAAGGCCTTGGGATGACCACCGTGCTGGAGCCGGATGGGCGTCTGGCGGGAATTCTAACCGACGGTGATCTTCGCCGCCTGATGGAAAAACATCGTGGCGCTACACTGGAGATGGCGGCGGGCCAGTGCATGACAAAAAGTCCGCAAACCATCGGCCCGCATGTGCTTGCCAGCGAAGCCTTGAACCTGATGGAGAAGCGCAAGATCACCTCCATCGTGGTTACAGACGAAGCTAAGGGCGTGTTAGGCGTCGTCCATCTGCACGATTTATGGACTTTGGAGCTGATGTAGTGGCGGGTCTTTCGTGTCTGGCCTTTACCCGGCCTTCGGGGCGGTCCGACGCTTTGCGTCGCGAAGACCGCTCGTTTTTCCGTGTGTAGGGGTGCAGCATGCTGCGCCCTATCTAAGGACTTGCGTACACAGATAAGAGGAGACGCCGTTGGCCACGCGAGAAAGGAAAATCCCCGAAAAACTGGCAAGACGAGCGAAGCAAATCGCTGTCCTACTGATGGACGTCGACGGCACCCTAACCGACGGCAGCGTCACGCTAGTATCGCAGCAGGATGGCCACGCGCTCGAGAGTAAGACGTTCGACGCTCACGACGGCCAGGGCCTCACTCTCGCCGTGACCGCTGGATTGCGCACCGGCGTCATTACCGGCCGCGGCAGCGCCGCTCTGCGCCGCCGCTGCAAGGAGTTGGACATCGAGTTTGTTTACGAGAAACAAGGGCATAAAGTCGCGGCTTACGAAGACGTCCTGCGCAAGACCGGCGCCAAGGAATCCGAAGTCGCCTTTCTTGGCGATGACCTCCCCGATCTCACCATCATGAAGCGCGTCGGCCTGGCCGTTGCCGTCCACAACGCCACGCCCGAAGTGCGCCGCGCCGCCCACTACACCACTAGAGCCGACGGCGGCAAAGGTGCCGCCCGTGAACTCGTCGAGGTCATCCTCAAGTCCAAAGGCATCTGGGAAGAAATGATCGACAAAGCCCGCGCCTGAGGGAAATCCACCGGCCAGCCCAACTTCTACTTGCCGGAATGCTCTTTCCGCGGCTGCCCATTCACACTTCGCGCTGGATTAGCCGTCGCAATAACGCCACCTCAGCGCGCTTTGCGTTACAATCGTACAGCCATGGCGCGCCGGAGTCGCAAGCGAAAGTCGAAAGCTGCCACCGCTCCCCGGATTCCCAGCAATTCGGAGACGCCCACGAGTCCTTCCAAGATTGCCAACGATTCGGAAAAAGTTGCGAGCTATCCCGACAGTTCCATTCCTTCCGAAGACGTTACAAGCGTTTCCGAGTTTTCTTTTGATTCGGAAACGATCGCAAGCCTTGTCGACGTCTCCAGTGATTCGGAAATGGTCGCAACCTTCCCTGGCACGCCCAGCGTCTCCGAAAACATCGCAAGCCCTCCCGGCACTGGCGGTGCCACACCGAATGTTGCGCCTCCTTCCGCCGCGCCCACCGGCGCAGACCGCCGGACGCATCCTCGTTACGAGTTCTTCGCGGCCGCTGAAGTCGTTCCAACCGAATCCGGCGCCTGGATGGAAACGCGCGTCCGCGACTTGAGCCAGCAAGGCTGCTACATAGACACCAGCGACGCCCTCCCGCTAGGGACGGTCACAGAAGTTCGCATCATCAAAGGTGCGCAACGGTTTGAAGCCCGCGCACGAGTCGTCTACTCCCGCGCTTCCAAAGGCATGGGGCTCATGTTTGCCACCATTGAGCCGGAGCAGCTTCGCACGCTCGAAACGTGGCTAGCCGAGTCCCGCGAAACCTCCTGGCTCGCGGCAAACCGACGCAGGAGCCAGCGCGTATTGATGACCGTCCCGGTGCGTGTCTCGGGAAAGACCGGCGCTGGAGCCTTTGAAGAAGAAGCTCACACGCGGGCTATCAGTGCTCACGGTGCGTTGATTCACTTGTTGACGCAGGTTTATAGAGGGCAGCGGCTCACGTTGTCGAACGTCCAGACCAAAGCGGCGCTCGAGTGCATTGTCGCCCACATTGATCGCCGTCAACCCAACCAGCCCCAGGTAGGAGTGGAGTTCCTGCTGCCCAATCCCCTGTTCTGGCACATAGCTTTCCCTCCAAAAGACTGGACGCCTCGCCATCCCGATGCCAAATCCCGCACAAAGTCCCGCGAATCAAGCTGAATCCTAAATCCTTCGCTCAACTCACTACGGTCTGTCTCATGAATGTTTTTGGGGTCGGAGCTTTAGCTCCGACATTAAGACAGATCTGTCTTTGGGCTTCAGCCCCTGAGGAAAGTCCTTCCGCCGCTCGCAACTCGTTGAACCCATGCTCAAGGTCAAAGGACCTCACCGAATCACTGCGGAGAAGCAACGCGCCACACGCGCACGAGACCGTCGGTCTGTGAAGCCAGAAGAGACCCATCCGGCGAGATTGCGAATGCGAACTTCTGTTGAGGTAGAGGAAATACCACCGTCGTGAAAACGATCCTACGCATCGCCAAATCATATACGCAAAGTTCAAGAGAGGTGATGCGCGATGGTCGCTCTTTCATCTTCGTCCGGGAAAAGACAAATCGTTGGCCGCCTCTTGAAGGACGAATCTCTCCTCCCATCCGGTACTCTGGAGAATGGATCTCGCCAGACTCCTCGCCGGACCGAATCAGCATCACAAAAGAACAATCACCGCTGATAGCCAGAATAGTGTCGTCAATGAACGTGGCGGACTTGCAGCGGGATTTGGACAAATCCCTCGCTATGGCGCTGTTCCGGTCGAAAAGCTCTGGACTCTTTGCCGACGCAGAATCTTCCATACTGGAAACAAACAGACGCAGCGCATCGCTGGAGGCTGTAGGCAAATAAACAACGCGTGTGTCAGACACAGACTCGTACTGATGACCGGGCGTGAGTTTGGATTTCTTCGTGACCAGCGTGGTTGGATCAAGCACATCGATTCGCGTAAGCCAGCCGCGCTTGGCGTCATACCAGTCCTGGAATTCGTACAGCGAGCGCCCACTAGGGGACACCGCAAAGCGCGGCAGAATATCTCCAGGCACTTCCCATTTCTTGCTGGCGAGTTCCTTCATTTCTGGCGAATAAACCTTCGACCATTCGCCATCTTGAATGAGAAAGCTTCCGCTCTCCAGCGGAAGCAACGCATTCGAGTTTCCCGCGTTGCCCCAGGTACGCTCGCTCTTTACGCTGCCCGCAACCGGATCCAGCAAAACGCTATGAAACACCACCTCGCTGCCCGGAGTGCTCCCGCGCCGCGAAAGCCCAGGTTGATCGTTCTTACGGTAGAACGAAACAGCTAGGGTTCCGTCATCGAGAAATGCCACCGAATCCTGCAGGAAAGTGTAGGCACGGAGATCCCGCTCGGTGACCGCGTACAAATACCCAAACTTGTGCAAATCGAGAGACAGAATGGGTTGGGCGGCCTCATTGCAAAAACCAGCTGGATTCCACAGAAGGCCTAGACAACAGGAAACCAGAACGATCCTATAAAGCCTCTTCATGGAAACAGCTTCAATCAGTACCCTGTCCTTGCGGTTTGTGCAAGGGCGGCGTCATTGATGTTGGTTTTGATCTGGCGCGGCCACTCCCGGCTGTGCGTCGTGCAATAGGGCAACGGATTCCATGATCTACGGGCTATGCCTTAACATCTTAAAGGAGTTGAAAATGACTGCATGGCTGTGTTCTGTTAGTCCGTCTTTGGACGATGCTGATGTCTGTAAACTGAGTCGATTCCCGCTGCAACAAGAGGAACAATCCCTCTTAGACAGCCCTACACTCGGCTCAGCTCGGCAGCGACTGGTTATGTATAAGTGTGAGGATTGTGATGAAGCCTTTGCTCTTTGCTTTCTGTTTTGTGTTTGCGTTTGGCGGTCTGAGCGCGCAGACACCTGTCTGGCAGCCATCGCCGGGTCATACACAAGTGCCGATCTGGCCGGGGACGCCGCCTGATGCGCAGGCTGTCGCGGGGCCGGAGGAGAGTCACTGGTGGCCAACAGGCCCTGGTGGGCCTGGTGGGTTTACTGTGTACCACGTATCTCGGCCTACGATGACGGTGTATTCGCCAGAGGGAAAGAGTACGGGCGCCGCGGTGGTGGTATTTCCTGGCGGGGGCTATGAGGATCTGGCCATCGACCTGGAAGGCACGGAGATCTGTGCCTGGCTGACGTCCAAGGGAATCACCTGTGTACTGCTGAAGTATCGCGTGCCGGGTGAGGAATACTACCCGAAATCGGCACCGTATCCGAAGTCAGGGCCGTATCCGAGATCACCGATGGCGTTGGAAGATGCGCAGAGGACGTTGGGGCTGGTGCGCTTTCACGCAGCGGAGCTGCACATTGATCCTCACAAGATAGGAGTGCTTGGGTTTTCGGCAGGCGGGCATCTGGTGGTAGCGATGAGCACCGAATTTGAGAGGCGTTTGTATCCGGCTGTCGATGCCGCTGACAAAGAAAGCTGCCGCCCGGATTTTGCAGTGGCTATTTATCCGGGGCATCTGTCGATTGCCGCGGCGGAATGGGACGCTAAACAAGGCACCAAGAAACTTGTGGTTCGTCATCCCGGGCATCTGTCGGCTGCCGATAGCAGCTTTGGGTTGAATCCTGATATTCATATCACCAGCCAAACGTCACTTACGTTTTTGCTGCAGGCGGAGAATGACCCGGTAGACGGCGTGGAGAACTCGCTCGCTTACTATGCTGCGCTGAAGAAGGCTAGCGTTCCCGTGGAGATGCATTTGTATGCGCAGGGCGGGCATGCGTTCGGGCTCCGGCGAACGAAACTTCCGATAACCGGATGGCCCCAGTTGGTGGAGACGTGGCTGAGGACGATCGGGGTGGTTCCGGAGTAGGTGCTCTGGGATTGCAAGCCGCCCCCGAATACCCCGCACTTGTCTATTCCCCTGTGCCAGATTAACGGGGCCTCAGCTATCCCGTGGCAACCAAACTGCCGTAGGGTTTCCTTGACTTTTCTCTAATTCTGTGTATACTTAATCTTGTTGAGAACTACGGTTAGCCCGCGGGAGCTTGCTCCCGCTTTTCCTTTTACGGAAGTCATTTCGGCCTTGCTAGTCCAAAACAACCAAAACCGCGTTCTTTAGAATCAATCACTTACGAATTGCAAATTTTGTAACTCCTTTCCTTTGAAATTCATACGAATTGATAGGGGGGTAGGGGGGTACAGCACCTTTTCCTCAACTAATAGTCTTTTTGGCGCTGGAGCACTTGTTTAGTCTGAGCGAAAGGCGAAGGAGCACCACTTTCCTCCGTCACGGCATTCTCACTGGTGCAATGCGTTGGACTTACCAGTGCTGCGCGCATTCTGGCACTCAAGGTCGTGTCGGGTCATAATGTTACGCACTCATCCGCGACTAAGGATCTCTATCAATGCTCCATGCTTGGCACGACGTTTCTCCCGGCGACGATCTCCCGCGCGATTTTCAAGCCGTCATCGAAATTCCCCTGGGCTCCAATGTGAAATACGAATTAGACAAAGCCAGCGGCCTCTTGAGAGTGGATCGCATCATCCATTCGGCGGTGTTCTATCCTGCTAATTATGGCTTCATCCCGCAAACCTACGCCGACGACAACGATCCACTGGACGTCCTCGTCTTGTGCCAGGAGCCGGTGCAGCCCCTCGCGCTCATCAAAGCGCGTGCCATCGGCTTGATGACTATGATCGATTCCGGCGCCAGCGACGACAAAGTCATCGCCGTGGCCACCAACGATCCCGAATTCAACAGCTACGTCGAGGCCAACGAGTTGCCGCCGCACCGCTTGCTAGTTCTGAAACGCTTTTTCCAGGACTACAAGCAACTCGAAGGCAAGCAGGTTCAGGTGGAAGATATTCGCCCGGCGTACGCGGCCGTCAAGGTCATCGAGAATGCCCTGGCGCGCTACAAGAAAGACCGGGACAAGCTGCGCTCGAAAGACGGCCACGGATGATAGTATTTTTGCCGCGGCCAACTAAATACACGGAGAAGAGTTTCCATTGAAACGCTTCTGGAAATGGACGGCGGGAATATTGGGCGTGCTGTTCGTTGCTGCCTTTGCCGCTCTGTCCTACATGGCCGGGAGCCCCAAGGACGCGTACGGCATGGTGCGCTACGCGCTGCCCCACATGCATCGTGGCACACTGAGAGTCGGCAGCGACGCACCGGACGCGCGAATTGTCGCGCTCGATGGCGTCAGCCGTTTTCACATTCGCGAACGTACGCATGACCGTCCGCTCGTTCTCGTCTTCGGGAGTTTTACTTGACCGCCATTTCGCCGCCAGGTTGGCGACGTCGTCCAAATTTATGAAGACTACAAAGGCCGCGCGGATTTTCTGACCGTTTACGTTCGCGAAGCGCATCCCACCGACGAGTGGCAAATGAAATCGAATCTCAAAGACGACGTTTGTTACGCGCAGCCGAAAACGCTGGAGCAGCGCGTGATGATCGCGAATGATTTCGTCAAAAGATTCAAGTTCACTCTGCCCTTCGGAATCGATGACATGAGCAACGCCGCCAATGATGCGTACGCCGCGTGGCCCGAGCGCATTTACATCATTGATGAGAGCGGCCGCATCGCCTACCGCGGTGGGATCGGGCCGTTCAACTACAAGCCGGAAGAAGCCCGCGAATGGCTTGCCGCGCGATACGGCGCAGTAAAACACGAAGCGCCCAAATCCTCCACGAATGCAGCACCTGCCACTGGAGCAGCGGCATCGCCGACGCCCGCGCCAAGCGCTGCCGCAAAGTAACGTCGCCGTGAAAAGGAGAGCGCGCACCAACAAACGAAACGCTAGCCCGCTCAAAAGAGTCGGACTGGCGCGGGCTATCTCAAAACTTGGCTATTGCTCGCGTTCGCGCGCGGCGGAGCTGATCGCCGCGGGACGCGTGAAATGCAATGGCACGATTCGCCGCGATCCGGAAACGCCGGTGCGTCTCAGAGAAGACCGCATCGAAATCGACGGCCAACTCCTATCGCGCAGTTCCAAGATTTATCTCGCGCTGAATAAACCGCGCGGAATTGTGACAACAGCAGCCGACGAAAAAGGACGGGATACAGTTTATTCGCTTCTCCCAGCGAATTTGCCGTGGCTTGCTCCCGTCGGCCGGCTGGACAAAGCGAGCGAAGGATTGTTGCTGCTGACCAATGATTCGGAATGGGCCGCGAAAATTACAGCGCCCGAAACGCATCTTGATAAAACATATCACGTGCAAATCAACGCCGTCGCCGATGAAACACTACTGCAACAATTGCGAAATGGAATCCGCACCAGCGATTGCGAATTCCTGCGGGTGAAAAACGCCCGCATGCTTCGCCAAGGCGAACAAAATTCGTGGTTGGAAATTGTTCTGCACGAAGGCAAGAACCGCCACATTCGCAGAATGCTCGAAGCCCTCAAAATAGAAGTGCTCCGCCTCGTCCGTGTCGCCATCGGACCACTGGCACTGGGCGATTTGGCGAAAGGCGCTACACGGGTGCTCGAGGAAAAAGAAAAGCAGGCTCTGGATCGCGCGATGCAATCGCGAAATCCTGAGCCTGCTTCTCTGATAGGAGCTATTTCGATTTGTAGGTGAAGGTCACTCTCGTTTCTTCATCAAGCACCAACGGCCTGACGAAGTTGTACGAATTCCCTGCTCGAGGCACATCGACGCGAACCGGAAGCACGCCGGAAATGCGCTGCTGCAGATTCGTCACGTTGGAGGAAGCGGCCATCTGCTGCTTCTCCGCGTTCTTCCGCGCGTCGCGCTGAAGTCGTTCTAAATCGCGGCTGGTAAGACTCCCGCTGCTGGCAGTGACTTCGATAGCTTCCATTGCCGCCCCAACGCTGAGCGCAGAGTTGAAGGGCGAGGGCCTGCTGCCATCGTAATTAAGCTGGCTCACGAGCTGCTTGAAGCCGCGTGCAGTGGCGGTTATTTTGACTTGACCAGACGGCAAGTTGGAAACGACCCAGCGGCCTGAGGAATCGGTTACAACGTTCCGAACGGCTCCCGTGCCAAGATGGGTTACGGTGACTTGCGCGTTGGGAATTATCGCTCCGGATTGGTCGACAATAACTCCGCCAAGCTGACCGGGAAGCAAGGAAACCATGTCGATGCTTCGGACGAAGTATCCGCTTCCAATTCCGCCGGCTTCTCCCTCTGCTCCCGAGACGTCCAGAGAAGAAAGCGGCAACAAATTCGCAGCGATGGCATCGCCGCCGAAGTCTTTCACTTTGTACTGTTCGGGGAGGAACACTTCCCATTGCAGCAAATTGATGGGCACATCCATTTTCGGAAGGGAAAGATCGGAGCCGCCTTTTTTCGCAAACGGCGCGCCCGAATGCATGAACACAAATGAAACGGTGTAGGAATCCGTGGGCCGAAAGCCGGCTCGCAACAACGGAACGCGATTGCCATCAGGACCTTCGACGGGTTTCACTTTTTCTCCAGCAACTTCGGCCGAGAGAATGCTCGCACCTTGAGGCAAAGCTACCTTCAAGAATGGCTGGGCCTGATTTTTTATGGTGAGTTTGATTTCGGTCAGCGATCGCCCTTCCGTAGTTACAAGCGTGGTGACGACAGCGCGTTCAGCGACGGCGGCGAGCACGCTGCTGTCCGGAAAGCGCGTCCATTCGAGCGCGAGCGCAGGTTTTTCGTTCGGCTGCTTGTGGTAACGAAATGCGGCTTGCATGGGAAATCGCGAGAGAGAACGAAGGTGCGGATTCACTTCCTTGAAATCCATGCGCTTGAGGCCGCCCGCCTCCGCGGCGGTGAGCTCGATGGTGCCGGCGCCTTCGACGAGAACTTCTCCGGTTTCGCGCTGCGCATCCTTGAAACTGAGAAAGGGCGTGTCGACTTTGGCCGCGGTAATGGATTCTTCCATGGAGATCAGGAACTGGTGGCTGCGTTGCGCCGCGCCGGTGACGTTCAATGTCAAGACGCCGGCTTCGAATTCGCTGGACTCAATCGATGCGCCAGTAGCCCCGGTGATTTCGAACCCAGCGGGGACTTCGATTTGAAATTGCGAAGGCTCGCCTTGCACGACGGTGATGTCCGCGAGAGCGGCGATCCGAATGTCCGCTTCGCTGACAGAGACGAGGGTCTTCACGTCCGAGAGAAAGCGCACTTCTTTCGGCACGACAGGAGCGACCGTTTCGCGCGTTGTCCACCAGATGTTCGCCGGCTGCCCGGGCACAAGCGTGGCTTCGATGGAGGTTTGGCCTTTCTCCGAGGACCGCGAGGTGATTATGCCGGGGTTGATTCGAACGTAGGTGTGGTCGCCGGGAACGACAAGGGCGAGCCGCGCGCTCCCTGCCGAGGGAACGGGAAGACTGAACGAAGCGCGTCCGGCTTCCATGTTGAGAGGAAAGCCGGCGTCGAGCGTGACGGCGAAGTCCGCTGGCCCCGAGAGAACCGCGGTGTGCGTGCCGTTTTCCAGTTCGAGCGGCAAGCCTTTCCCTTCCTGGCGAGCGTCGAGAATGGCCATTCCGGTTGTCAGAGGAATCTTGGTCGCACCCTTATGGAGGATTTCTCCCTGCAATTGGACAGTGCCTTGCACAGATTCATTTGCGACGCGGAACTTTAGGTCTGCGCGCTTTACGGTGTACGGAACCGGCGGCGTGTCCGGTTTCCTCGTAGGTTTGCTCGCCAATTCGAGAAGCCGATTGTATTCGTCGAGAGGAAGAGTGACATTTCCCGAGGATGGCACCGGAGGAAGGGCGGCATCGTCTGCCGCAGCCGCAAAACCGGGAAGAACCAGTATCCATGCCAAAAATATCGCGAATAGCTTTTTCATTTGCCACCTGCCTTTTTCTCGTGCTGATACGTTAGTCCCGCGGACGGGGCCTGATTTTCTCCGGTAAGTTCAGAGACCAGATAAATTGAAGGACCGAACGCGGGGAAAGAAACACGGATGGGAAGAATCCCGGCGCGCTTCCCTGCCAAAGAGTCCGCCTTGAATTTGTCGAGAAGCGCCTCGGTTGCGACCTGCGAGCGCTTCCATTTGGCTTCGTCCTTGGCATCCGTGTCGGATGGTTTAGGTGGCTGAGGACCGGCTGAAGGTGCTAACACTCCTGCCACGCCCCCACCTTCGCCCCCGTCGACTCGTGACGCTGGTGGGTTAAGCGCTGACGAGAGAGAATTTTCGTAGGGCTCCGTTCGAAAGGCTCCTGGTTCGGGCGTCACTTTGAATAGTGGGGGATGGTAAACGAGAAGTCCGGTGCGGGAAACGGGAAGATCGAGCGCGGGGAGGCCCAGCTTGAACTCGCCTTTGTCGTTCCAGGCGCTGCCGCGGCTTAAGTAGACAACTTCGACAGCAAACTCCGGCGCTTCTTCGCCGGCGCGAGCTTTGTCGAGCGGCAAGAGCAGGCTGCCGTCGGGCGACTGGCCCGGCCGCACGGCTTTGCCTGCGAGCGACGCGCTCCAGAGCGTGGCGCCGGATGGCAAGGTGACCTTGAGGAAATTGCGCTGGTTGTTTCGAACGGCGTAGCGCGCTTGGACGAGGGTTTTGCCCTGACTGCTAATCAGAACGTGGTAGCGAGCTTCGGAGATGTTGGCCAGGAGAACGGCCTGGGGCGTGTACCGCGCCACATCCAAGCTGAGCGAACGCGCCAAGTTGGCATCGCCGGTGAGAAACCGGAACGCCGCGAGCGAAGGAGACTGGCGATTCGAAATCATTGGGCCGAGGTCCGTTGCATCGGCGTTATCGAGCCCTTCGGACTTGAGATCCTTGATTTCCCCCGCGCCAAGAACTTCCACGGCAACGCCACCGGTTTCGCGCTCGGTGTTGAGTAGACGAAGGAGTGGAATGTCGATTTGTCCTTCGCGAGGGCTGCGTGTTTCTCCGGTCACGACGAATCGCGCATTTTGCTCGACGGGTTCTAGAAACGTAACGGAGAGTTCGTTGGCTTTCACTTCCCAATCGGCCACCATCGCGCCCAGAACCTGGTTGATAGTGACTTTGTCGGGGACTTGAATTCTTGCGACGCGCGCAGCGCCTTGCGTTACCTCAAGACTTATTTCGGCGTTGATGGAAGTTGAATCTTCGCCGAGGCCCAAGAGTTGCGTCAACGATCCCCGCATGCGCAGAGGCAACGTGGCGCGATGGTCCTCGGTCTTCCTGCGCCAAGCAAAGGTGAGCGCTTCGTTCCCGCGCCCATAAGCGATCCACTTGCTTTCCGCCGCGGATTCGGATTTTTCCGAGAGGAGGCCACCGGTGAGTCGGACGTCAACGCCCTGGCGAGGAAGTTGAACGGACGCGCGCGTCACCCCGGAGACGGTTGAAGGCAGGGTGATACTCTCTTCGCCGTTTACGGACGAGACGGGAATGGCAATATCAAGCAACAAGACTCCGCGGCCCGAATGAGAGAGGAGCGCGGAGAGCTGGCCGCTCGCCTTGTCACCCGCGCTGGGAACGAGAGAAACGAGCTTGCCGTCGAGCCGGGCTTCGCGAACCAGAAGACCTGCCGGAACCGGAACACGCACCCAGCCATCTTTCAGGACATCGACCGTGAGGCTCGCCCGGCCGGAAGCGAGTTCACCATCGATGCGAAGATCATAGTCAATCCGCGTGAGAGTAGCTTCGACGGGAGGCGGCTCCGGTTCGCGTTCGGTGGGATAAGCTCTCGCGTGAAGCGTGCGGTATTCCTCGACAGGCAAAACGACCCAACCAGGCGAATGAGCAACGGTTTGGGCCAAGGAGCCGGCCGCAGAAATAAATAGGAAAACAAGGAGAGCGCCGAAAAGTAGCAATCGGCGCCTATTTCCCAAAGTGAGAAATGATGCGATTCGTACGGGCATACAAGTAGCCTCCTCATCTGCAAGATGAACTTTGGGGTGAATTTGTTGGACAACCCGGGGACGAAGCGTGCTATTGAGTGCATAGGATGGCGCGCAGGATGAAGATGGTTGTCCCATAAAATGGTCTCCTCATAGAAAGAGCGCGGCATACGACTGCCGGTACTCTGAGTTAGAACGGAACGGAGATTTTTTCTTGCAGGGGTAGACCGCCAAGAGCGGCCCACCTCAGAAGGCGGGCCCCACAAAGGATTCGAGTATCGCCAAGCGGAAACGTTCAGGTTGCGGATCAGGATTTTCGGGCGGAAGTATTTCGTAAAATCGCGGCGGGGATCTGGGACAGCGACAGAACTTCATTCACGGCACCGCGAAGAATAGCTTCTCGGGGCATGCCGAACACGACGCAACTGGCTTCATCCTGGGCAATGGTGAGGGCCTCTGCCTGCTTCATTTCGAGGAGGCCGTCTGCGCCATCGTCGCCCATGCCGGTCATCAAAACGCCGACGGCACTGGCTCCTGCAGCTTGCGCCACAGAGCGGAACAGCACATTGACGCTGGGGCGGTGCCGGGAGACCAAGGAGCCGTCACGCACTTCGAGAAAATAGCTGGGACCGAGGCGGCGGACAAGCGTGTGCCGGTTTCCGGGAGCAATATAGGCGCGCCCAGGAACGACTTTGTCGCCGTCAGCGGCTTCTTTGACTTCGATGCGGCAAATACCATTGAGACGCTTGGCGAACGCCGCCGTGAAGCCCTCGGGCATATGCTGAACGGCGACGATTCCCGGACAATCCTGAGGCATCTGTTCGAAAACCTGGAGCAAAGCTTCTGTGCCTCCTGTGGAGGCGCCGATGGCGATAATCTTTTCCCGTTGCTGCGAAGATTGCGGCAGGACAACGGAAGGAATCACAACATCGGCGGAATGATGGCGCGAGGAATCTTTGCGGAGCCTGCGAAATTTGCTTACGCGGGCAGTCGCTGCAGCGCGAACGGTATCTTCGAGCAGAACGGCGGATTCTTCGAGGAACCCACGGATCCCCACTTTCGGTTTAGTGATGATATCCACCGCTCCGATTTCCAGAGCGCGGATGGCCGCTTCGGTTCTGGGGCCGGTGAGTTCAGAACAAATGACGACGGGCACCGGATTCTGGGACATCACCTTCTCTAGAAACGTGAGGCCATCCATCCTCGGCATTTCCAGATCGAGAAGAATGACGTCGGGCGGGAATTTCTTCATTTTGTCCATGGCGATGAAGGGATCGGCAGCCACGTTGACACAGAATCCACGCTTCTCGGAGAGCACAGACCCCAGCACTTGGCGCACGATGGCGGAATCATCCACGACGAGGACATTCAAGACACCGGAGTCACCCGGAGCGGTGGCGGGGAGAGTCTCTGCGAAATCGCGATGCTTGTCGGAGCTCACGTTTTTTCCTATTCATGAAACCCGGCGTCGAACAGCAACGGCGCGGAACTGCAAGCAAGTCACTCAGTCGCGAACTGTATGATCGCGGCGCTGCAGAATGCACAGAGCCCCACCGCGGGCCATAGGACTCCTCAGCGACGGGAACACTTTCGGTGCAACGAACTGTAACTTGTCGGCGACGCCATGGAGGCTTTCCGCATGGCCGAGGAACAGATATCCAGTAGGGAATAAGTGTTTTCCAAGAGAGTCGACAACTTTTATTTTTGTTTCCCACTGAAAATAGATCAACACATTACGGCAGAAAATCAGATCAAACGGGCCGGTGACAGTATAGGGTTCCCGAGTGAGATTGAGCCGCTGAAACCGAACGACTTGGCGGAGTTCTTCGACCGCCTTGATTTTGCCTTTTTCCGGGCCAAAGCCCTTCAGAAGAAAGTTGCGCTGATATTCGACCGGAACGCCGGAAATTTTCTCGACGGGCCAGACGCCAGCGGAGGCTCGGGCCAAAACCTTGGTGGAGAGGTCCGTTCCAAGAACTTCGATCTTCCAACCGGCGGCTGGCGGAAAACATGTGAGCAGCGCCATCGCCAGTGAATAGGCTTCTTCGCCCGTGGAACATGCCGCGCTCCAAACTCGCAGAGTCTTGCCGCGTTTGCCGGTGTCGGCGTCTGCCGCCCATTCGGGGAAAACGCGCGTGCGGAGACAATCGAAAGCAGCGGGTTCGCGGAAGAAATGGGTTTCGTTGGTGCAAATGCAATCGAGCATCAGCACCATTTCCTGGGGATCGGCCTTCACGCGCCGGTAGTAGGAAGCGAAGGAGTTCAATTCCAGGGCGCGCAATCTCTTCCATAAACGGCTGACCAACATGGCGCGGTTCTTGGCGCCCAAGTGGATTCCGGATTCGCGGAGGACGAGGGCCTGGAACAGATGGAACTCTTCCGCCGCGAGATCCGGAATCGGCTTAGGCAACACTAACGACGAATGCGCGGGCACTTCTCCGGAGTCCATTACGTCGCCTCTGGCTGGCCCTCGGCGATTTCGCCTGCGTCCATCGGCGCATTAACGGTGGACGATTGAAGAGTGGAAACGGTCAACAGCTCGGTATTGCTCAAAACGCTGTCGATGTTCAAGATGAGGGCAAATTTCTTGCCGAGTTTGCCCATCCCGAAGAGATATTCCAAACGCACGCGAGTGCCGAATGCGGGCGGCTCTTCGATGTCCTTGGGAGCGAGATCGATAACCTGGTTGACGGCATCGGCGATCACGCCCATCACAGCGCGCTCGGAGTCCTGCTCGATTTCAACGATGACGATGCAGGTCGTCTTACTTACCGGGCGCTCCTTGAGACCGAAGCGGACGGTGAGATCGACAACGGGAACGACGTTACCGCGCAGGTTGATGACGCCACGAATCCACTCGGGCACTTTGGGCACCTTGGTGACGGTGGTGTACTCGATGATTTCTTTTACGCGCTGAATGTTGATGGCGTATTCCTCATCCGCGAGGAAAAAGGTCAAGTATTGCTGTTGGATGACTTCTTCTTTCTCTTTGATTTCCATGAGTTCCTCCGCGAATTAGATACGGGCGAATGACTCGGCGTAGTCGCCGTTCGGCTTTCCTGCATGCGTGGAGGAACCGTGGCTATCGTGGCCGGCGGTGTCCTGGGAATGAGGCTTGTCGGCCTTGCGCTTCTTGCCAGCGCGGTGATCAAGAGAACTGACGCGGAAAAAGCTGATCATATCCTGCAGGGCTTCGGCTTGCGACGCGAGCTCCTCGGCGGTACTGGAGAGTTGCTCTGCGCCGGCAGCGTTGCGCTGCGTGACCAAGCCAACCTGACTGATGGCTCCATTAATCTGATTCACGCCAGCAGCTTGCTCTCTGGATGTTGCGGCCACTTCCTGAACCAAATCCGCGGTCTTCTGAATGGCGGGGACCAGTTCGGTCAACAAACCGCCCGAACGCTCCGCGACTTGAACGTTGGCGACGGCCAGTCCGCCGATTTCCTGTGCCGCAGTGCGGCAGCGCTCCGCGAGATTACGGACTTCGCCTGCGACCACGGCGAATCCACGGCCGTGTTCACCGGCCCGGGCGGCTTCGATGGCGGCGTTCAAAGCCAACATGTTGGTCTGATAGGCGATTTCTTCGATGACGGCAATTTTCTCCGCGATCGATTTCATTGCGGAGACAGATTCCTGGACGGCCTGGCCGCTCTGCCCGGCGTCTTGCGCACCCTTGCGGGCCATCTGCTCCATCTTGCGGCTGTTTTCGGCGTTCTGCGTGATGGAAGCGCTCATCTCTTCCATGCTGCTGGTCACCTGTTCGACCGCAGCAGCCTGTTCGCTGGTGCCCTGAGAAACGATGCTGGCGGAGGAAGCGACCTGCGTGGCAGCGGTACTTACCGAGCCAGCACCCATGCGCACTTCGCCGATCATTTCGTTGAGCTTGCCGGTCATCTTGGCCATAGCTCCGAGGAGGCGCCCGAGCTCATCGCCGCGATCGGCGTTGATGGTCTTGGTTAGATCGCCTGCGCTGATGTTCTCGACGACTTCGAGCACGTCCTGGATGGGCTTGGTGATGCCGCGAGAAATTACAAGAGTAACGATAATGCTGATGAAGATGGACACGAATGAGAAAATCACAAGCGTGGTGGTGGTCGTCTTGGCGATTTCCGTGACCGCTGGGACCAGCACTTCGGCGTGATGGTTCGTTAGCTCAGTGGCCAGATCCTCCAGACGGTGGATGGAATCTTTGTACTCATTGATCTTGGCGTTGCACTCCTGCGGCGTGTGGAGCTTGCCCTCTTGAATCATGCTGAGTACTTTCGTGTAGCCACCTTCATAGACATCCAGATCTTCACGCATGGAGCGGACAGCCGCCTTGTCATCCGCCGAGAGTTGAAATTTGTCAAGTTCGACGAAGACCTCGCGAAGCTTTTGCCGCTGCCCATCCCACTTGGCGGCGTACTGGTTTCTGATCTGCGACTCCTCGACGTTCAGGAACGTATCCTTTTCGAACCGGCGCAACTCGAGCGTCGTGGCTTTGGCGCGTGCCGCAAGCGTCACAACCTTCGCATCGCCCTCCAGGACCTTCAAGGTTTCGCGCGTGATGGCTTCGAGTCCCCAATAGCCGCTAAGACCCATGGAGATGAGGAGCAACACAATCAAGCCAAAACCGATCGCTAACCGCTTTCCAATCGACATATTTTTCAACATGAAACTCTCCTTCGAACGATGTTCCGAGTGCGGCCCACGCCGCCTCGCACTTCCAACCAATGGCCCTACTGCGAAACCGGTTCGGCGCTCCGATGGATTGCTTCGGCACAAAGCGCCGGCACGTCGAGAATCAGCGCGACGCGCCCATTGCCGAGAATCGTTGAGCCGGAGACACCGGGAATTCCTTGAAATAGCCGCCCCAGCGGCTTAATCACGGCCTGTTGCTCACCTAATAGCTCATCTGCGGCGAGGCCGGCGCGGCCACCGTGATACTCAACAACAATGATTTTTTCGCGAGCCGGAGTAGCGCCGCCGCATTCAAAAAGATCGCGGAGCCGCACGAAGGGCAAAGCTTCGCCGCGCAGATTGATGACGCCGCCTTCGCTGGAACTGTGCTTTTCCGCCGGGAGCTCCAGGCACTCCTGGACGGAGCTGAGGGGGATGACGTAAGTTTCGGTCCCCACTTTCACGGCGAAGCCGTCAATGATGGCGAGCGTGAGTGGAAGACGGATGGTAAAAGTGGTTCCCTGGCCTCTGCGGCTTTCGACTTGGATGGCGCCACTCAGGGCATTCACGTTTCGGCGCACGACATCCAAGCCGACGCCGCGGCCGGAGAGTTCAGAAACTTTGTCGGCGGTCGAGAATCCCGGTTGAAAAATCAGGTTGTGAATCTCAGATTCGGTAAGGCGCGCGCCTTCGGGAATAATCCCTCTTGAACGGGCATGATGCAGAATGCGCTCGTGATCGAGGCCCGCGCCATCATCGGAAATCTGCACGACGATGTTGCCGGAATCGTGGAAGGCTTGCAGAACGATTTTGCCGCTGGGGTCTTTTCCCAGGGCGCGGCGAACTTCCGGCATTTCCAGGCCGTGATCCACGGAATTCCGGATCATGTGCATGAGCGGGTCATGAATATGTTCGAGGATAGTGGTATCGACCTCGACGTCTTCGCCAACGACAAGCATGCGCGCCAGTTTTCCGTTCTTTCGGGCAGCGTCGCGCACGCTGCGAGCAAAGCGGTGGAATGTGGGACCGACCGGGACCATGCGAATCTTCATCACCAGCTCTTGCAACTCGAGGAATAAAGCTTCCAATCCGTGATGGGATTCAAGAAGTTCGCGCCCGCTAGCTTCCAGGCTGGTTTTTTCTTCAAGCATTCGCCGCTGGCGGCCCTGGGCTATGGCAAATTCAACAGTCAGGTTCAGCATGCGGTCGAGCTTGCCAACGTCGACGCGAAGATTTTGGACAGTAGCCCTTGATGTAGCCGTGCCTATAGATGATTCTGCGAAGGAGGAGGCTGAACTCTCTTGCGCTGCTGGCGTTCCGACAGCCTTGAATTCAGAGGCCAGCTCGGCAAGCCGGACGCTCAGTGCCTCGTGCTCTGGAAGCAGACTTTCTTTCCCGTCGACCGCGCGCTTGGCCATTTGGCGTAGCGCATCCACGGCCTGAAGCAAGATATTGATCACTTCCGGCGAGAGAGCGAGGATGTGGTTGCGGCAAAGATCCAGCAGATCCTCAACATTGTGGAGGAATCGCGCGAGAGCCTCGAACTCCAGCAACGAAGCGTTGCCCTTGATGGTGTGCGCCGCGCGAAACAAAGAGGAAATCAGCTCGCGGTCTTCCGGGTGGGTCTCCAACGCCAGGAGCGATTGCTCCATTTGCGCGAGACATTCCTCGGTCTCTTCGCGGAACGATTGCAACAGCATTTCTCGGTTGATTTCCATTATTCCCCTACAAAACCCTGATTACCGCATCGCCTATGTCTGTGCGGAACACGATGCGTTGCCCCCGGTCCACGCCCACAGCAGTGGAAACCACGGGGATCTGCGCTTTCGCAAGGATTTCCAGAGCGATTTCAACGTTGCGGCTTCCAATGTGCTGCTCCTTGTGCGAATTCGGTTCGCGCAAGGAATCGAACAAACAGCCTCCGCCAAACACTTTTGCGCGAAGTTGTGCGCGACTTGCGCCTGCTTCGAGAAGCTTTTGCAGCAATATGGAAATAGCCACGCTGCCGTAGCGCGGGGACGGCACGCCTCGTCCATCCCAACTGGGCAGCATGTAGTGGGTGGCGCCGCCGATGGCGTTAACGGGATCCCAGATGCATACGCCAACACAAGAACCGAGAATTAGAGCGATCGATTTCGGCTGGGTAGAGACGAAAACCTGACCGGCATGAAGAAAGTGCGAATTCGATGAAGCTGCATCGTTCGTCTCGGAGGACACCGTGACGGCGACAACGGGCGGTGCATTTTTAGCCGAAGGATGCTGCCTCATGGCGAAACCTGTCTGCCCTGCAATCGCTGATACTGGATCGCAACTGCCGCGTAGGTTTCGAGAAATTTGAACAATTCGTAGTCCGACCATTCCAGCCCGTTCTTTTGCGGGAGTAGACCAAAAATGGCGATAACGCCGACGATTTCCCGGCTGCATTTGAGAATTACGCAGGCCGTCAAGTTCTTCTCGAAGGGCAGCAGGGCGGCTTCTGGTTGACGCTCCTGAAATTGGCTCATCCCCTGCTGCACCGCCCGCCCGAACATACCGGCACCGCACAGGAAAGGCTTGAGGGCGTCTGCTTCGATACCCAACGACCAAGCCAAGGAAAAGTCCTGCCTGGAGGGATGAAAATCAAAAACCGCAATCTCTTCGGAGCCAATCAGATTGGAGATGATTTCAGCAATGGCGTCAAAAACGTCGCCTGCTTCGATGCTTTGAATAAGCCGCGCGCTGGCAGCGTTGAGGCGCATGAGGAGGAAATGATTCCGTTCAATCTGTTCGCGCAAGGAGAGCTGCTGCACGCGCAGGCGGAGCTCTTCCGTTCCGGCGTGCATCGAGGAATCCGTTTCAGCAGCTTGGATTCGGCATCCCTCCTTCATCGGTGGACGGTTTCCATCTCCTGTGCCTATCATCTTTTCCTTTCGCTACTTCTGAGTGAGTTGCGCATTGGATTGCTCTTTCTGAATTACTCGCCGAGGTACGCTTTCAACAGATCGAGAAGCTCGACGTCATTCACGGGTTTTGTAAGATAGTCGCTGCATCCGCTGGCGTATCCCTCTTGCACATACTGTTCTTCGCCGCGAGTGGTGAGCAGGATGACGGGAATTCTCTCCGTCTCCTTGTCCTTTTTCAGAACGCGGCATGCCTCGAGTCCCGTCATGCGCGGCATAACGATGTCCATGAGAATCAGGTCCGGCTTTTCCCTCTTTGCTCTTTCGACGGCTTCTTTTCCATCGACTGCGCTGATGAGCACGTAATTTGATTTCTGACTGAAGATCATCCTGTTTACCAACCGCGCGGTGCAGGAATCATCCACGAGTAGAATTTTCTTGGTCGACATCACACTTTCTCCCTTTTGCGTTACCGAATTAAGAAGGCGGTCCTTCCATCCATGTTCGGATTGTCAGGAAAAGACCCTACGGACCTCTTCCATGAGCCCTTCCGGCATCTGGCTTTTTTGCACGAAGCCGTCCGCACCACACTGCAGGCACACCGTTCGGAGCGAAGCACCATTCAATTCCGTGAAAATCAAGATGCGCAATCCCGGAAACGACTTGCGCAACTGCGTTGCGGCCTCAAGCCCGGTCATTTGAGGCATGCTAAGGTCCGTAAGCACCAGGTCCGGCCGAAGGCGTTCGGCTTGGTGGAGAACCGCCAGGCCGTCGCTGGCAGTCCCGACAATTTCAAACAGCCCTTCGAATTCGAGGTAGGCGCAAACCGCATTCAGAGCCGTTCGCGAATCATCCGCGACTACCACACGAATCTTGCGGTCGCTGTCCTTCATCGCACACTCCTGCGGGGCTGGCGTGCTCAATCTGTGTGACAGTGTGCATTTTCGGGAACCCGAAAGAAATTCGGCAGAATCCCTAGGGAATTGCATGTAGAGACGGGCAGGTGCAATCAGCTTTGATTAATGCGGTTGCGAACTGTGTGCCGACAAGAAGGTGAGCGGAAGGTTACTCGCAAGAGAGTGATATGCCGGAATCGAATGCACGCGACGAAATAAGAAGAAGGCGGAATCGTCAATCTGGCTTCCGCCTTCTGTGCTTTCAACAAATTAATTCTCAACGCGTATGCTATTGCAGCGCGGCCAATGCGTTGATCCTGCCGTGGCCGGACTGCGGGTCGGCGCCGGGCTTAAGGATGTCATCGGCGGACTGCTCGATGAGCGTCCTCAACTGAGACGGATTCATGTGCCCGAACTTGCCCACGATTAAAGCGGCAAGCCCGGATACGTGCGGCGCTGCCATGGAAGTGCCGGCCGCAAAGAAATAACGATTACTCGTTCCCAGCTTCCCTCCGGGGCTGAGCACGAAGTCAAACACAAAACAGGGAGTGTTGGCTATGGGGCCGACGTGGCATAGAGGAGTGGTGGGAGTGAAGACCGCATCGCCGCCCGGCGCTGCAACGTTGATTACCGACTGTCCGAAGTTGCTGTAAGACGCCAGCCGATCGAAGACGGCTGGGGAACCGAACCCGAACGCCCCAAACCCGATCGGTCCCGTGGCAGAAACCGCCATACCGTTGCCCGACTGCGCCGGGATCGAAAAAAAACGGCTGTTCAAGTCAACCCCATCGTTGCCAGCAGCACTAACCACGAGGGCGCCACGGGCTTCCGCGTGATTCACCGCGCGATTCAAAGCCGCGAGAAGGGGCCCGTCGCCGCCGCCGCCTGCGTTTCTACGATCAAAGGTCGCGCCCAAGCTCATATTGATGACGTCCGAATGGACGGAGGGACCGGAAGCATACTCGATTCCTGCGATCAAGGATGCGAAGGAACCGGTGCCGGAATCTTTCAGAACTTTGACCGCCACAAGTTCGGCGTTCGGAGCGACGCCCTGCGTACCGATGCCGTTTATGGGAGCGGCCACAATCCCGGAGACGTGAGTGGCATGGCTGAATTTCCCATTTGACGGAAAAACGAAGCTGGGCTCCGTGGCAACGAACGAGGTGCTCAACGCGAGATTCAGGTTCGCGGCTATATCGATATGGCTGGCGACAATGCCGGTGTCCAGCACTGCGACCCGTGCGCGCGCTAACCCGTTTCCACGATCGCCGTTGGCTGCGGTCTGGTCCGCGTGGATTTGATGAAGGTTCCACTGCACTTCGCTAAAGGTTTCGGCGTTGGCCGGCGGGAGGGCAGATGCGCCCGGGGCAAGCACTACGGAATCTTCGATAGCCTCGTCCGCCTGGACGACCGTTTCATTGGGTGAAATCCATTGTAACTCGTGGTCTTCCGCGACTTGCCCTACGCCGGGCAGTGCGGCCACCTGGGCGGCGAAGTTGGGATCGCTGGACTGCGCGATGACGATCCCAATTTCGTCGTATTGCGTTACGACGCTCGAACCAAGACTAGCGGCAAACGCTGTACTGCCCGCTCCTTGTCCGTGAGCGAGAATCACGTAAGTTTTTGTGGGACTCTGCGCCGTGCTTGCGCAGGCTGCGAAAAGACAGAGCGCAGTGATAGCTAGGAATTTTCTAGACATTAGTATTCTCCTTTTGGTAGGTCATCCTTATTCGTTATTTGTTCTGCAGGCGGGGACTGCGACCGCCCCGTGAATGCACTGTCGCGCATCCGAGCCGGAACGGGTTGGTGCCAATCAAAACCATAAGAAAAAAACAGGACGGAGAGAGGAAACCCTGAAGCGCCCATCCACCCAGCCCCATGGCGAGCCACTCTAGACTAAGTTAGCCAACATTTTCAACTGCAATTAAACTTACTTGCAGAGCCTATGGGCCATTGCGGTGGGGCCGAAGCGCAAAATCAAGGAGACTCATTATGGAGCGGGCGATGGGAATCGAAATCATCGCCGCGTGGTTTTTCAAGGACTTACGTTGCAGGGCTCGTACTGATTTAGAAGGACTTGGTAGCCTCTGGAACCCTTACTGCCGCCTCGATGTCGCCTTGCTTCCCTAGAATGTTTCTCACAACTTTGCGATTTGCTTCGCGTACTGCTCTGGGTACCGCCTGCGTGTAGATATTCATCGTTGTTCGGATGTCCGCGCGGCGCAAGAGCGCCTGCTCAACCTTAATGTCCACTTCGTGCTCCCGCAACAACGAGGAGTACGTGTGCCGAAACGTATGCCATCCCATACCCGCCGCAATTCCAGCGGGCACTAAATGATTCTCACGAATCTTGCTCGGCCAGTACAGATTTCCCGTGGCTGGATTCACAAACATCCATGGCGAATCATACGCCTTTGTTCTTTCTCGATGTTGCTTCAGAATGACGGCCAAATCCGAGTCCATCGGCAGCGGCTTTGCGGAACCTTCTGCCTTGGTGTCCGCGACTTCACCGATTACCCATGATCTCGCGATAGAAATCGTTGATCGATCCCAATCCACATCACTCCATTTTAGTCCAGCAATCTCACTCACTCGCGGGCCTAAAAACAGAGCAACGAGCGCCATCGTTCTGCAAGGTTCCTTCAACTTCTCTAGGAGCCGGTTGAACTCTTCGATGGTCAGAATCTTGGGAAGTCCGGTTCGCTTGGAACAACCTTTCACGCGAACCAGGCTCATCGGATTCCGGTCATGCGGGATCAATTCCCAGCGCATGGCCCAATCGAAAAGCATGTGCATCAC
>MNDE01000090.1 GCA_001914785.1 Acidobacteria bacterium 13_2_20CM_57_17
CGCATCTGACGCCTTGGAGCCAAAGTCCGAGTTATGGGCAATATTTCTATAATGGCTCACGCCGACACGCGTCTCAACGATCAGGCTTGGGGAGAACACATGCGTATGATTAAGAGCTCCGCTCTGGACGTGTTGTTCCCCCGTGCCCTGGAAACCTCCGCCCTTGGGACCTCCGGCTAGGCCAAAGATCGGCTGATCGTTGAGGCTCTGCACGGCCCGGCTAAACCTGAAAGCGAAACGGTCGTTATCCTTACGGTTGAAGTCAAATTTGGTGTCGAAGGCCGTGGTGTTTTTCAGGAAGCGCGTGTTTTGTTGATAGTTGTTGCTGAGGCCTGGGTTGACCACGTTAGTGTGCGGAACGAGCGCCAGAATTTTTAGCGCCAGCGGGCTGAAGCGGCTTGCAGGGATAGTATTATTGGGAAATGGTGTTCTAAAGGCGGGCGCCACAGGAATTGGTTTCCCACTGGCATCAAGCGCCAGGGTCGCGTGCGTAGCGTCGGTGGTCTGGTATGGATCATAGATCGTGCTCCCACCCGCGCTGAGATTTCCGCCGCGGAAGTCATCGCGGGGTACGGCCAGAATGTCAAACTTACCGCGTGAATCGTCAATCCGCAGGATATCACCGAAAAAGAAGAGCTTGTTTCGCAAGATTGGCCCGCCCACATTGCCACCATAATAGTTGTAAGTGGTCGGCGCTTTGGCTAGGGTCTGGAAGAAAGGCTTGGCTGCCAGGGCGCTTATCCGGTTGAACTCGTAAGCCGCCCCATGGTAGTCGTTTGTGCCCGACTTCAGGATGACGTTGGTGACGGCGCCACCGGCGCGTCCGAACTCGGCTGTGTAATTGCTCGTGCCTACGTCAACCGTCTGAATGGCCTCTGCCGGAGGGATATAGATTTGCAGCAAGCCGGTGCGCTCATTGTCATCCACGCCCTCGATCTGCAGGTTATTGAATAGGCGAGCTTGGCCATTTACTTCTGTCGACAAGCTGTCTTGCGCATTGAAGAACTCAGAATGCACTCTGTGTGCGCGAGTAGCTCCCGGCACCAGATTCAACAGATTCTGGAAATTGCGGTTATTTCCCAGGGGGAGATCGACCACTTGCTTGCTTTCAATCTTGGCGCCGACATCGGCTCGGTCCGTTTGGAGTATCGGAGTTTCGGCATTCACTACTACACTCTCGGTTATGGCTCCCGGCTCAAGCGTAAGGTTCACGCGCGTGTCTGTGTTCACAACTACATCCACTGCGGATCGCACTACTTTCTTGAATCCTTGTTTCTCGGTAGCGACTTCATATTGACCTGGGGGAAGATCGGCAAATGCATAATTCCCGCTATCATTAGTCGTCGTGCTACGGCTAAGACCCGTCTTCGTTTCTGTAGCGGTGACCTTTGCCTCCGCCACCGCCGCGCCCGAGGAGTCCGTCACCGTGCCAAGCAGTGTTGCGTTGACCGCCTGACCCATGACTGGCGCAGAAATCCCTGCGAGTAATGCCCCGAGCAGTACAACAGCGCCAACTTGCCACAATCTAAACAGACCGCGTGTGGCCGGCGCTGCAAATTCCTCGGTACGGATCGCAAGAGATCTATTCTGGCTGCGAATCCGGGAGAAAGACGAAGACAATTTAACCAGCTTTTTCATGACCTCACCCCAATTCGAAAGACTCCATCCCGGGTATAAAAAAACCACGACAACGCTTGGAACTGGTTCCACACCCTAACTGACCGAAAACGCCATGTCAAGCCCGATTCTCACGAAACCAATATCTTGCATCGGTTTTCTTGCTTCTTCCCAACTGTCCAGATTCGCCAGCCGCAGGGATACTATTGTCGGTTTGGTGTGCTAAACTTACCGCGCTGAAAGGGTCCCGATCCCTCGCCGAACCGATTAAGGCTCGGAAGCAGGGAGAGGCCTCACTTATGGAAGCAGTTCCAAGGAAAACGACGATTCGCGAGGTTGCTCGGGCCGCTTCCGTCGGCATAGGAACGATTTCACGCGTGCTGAATTCCAGCTCGCAAGTGAGCCGGGAAACACGCGCGCGAGTATTGGAGGCCATCCGGCGCCTGGGGTTCCGCCCCAACGCGCAGGCCCGCCGGATTCTTAAGCGACGCGCGGAAATGGTCTGCTTCCTGCTGAGCAACCGCGATTTCCTCCATCCTTTTCATGCGCGCATTCTGCAAGGCGTCGAATCGTACGCCAGCGGCTTGAAGCAGCACGTTCTATTCGCCGCGCTGCATTACTCCCCCAGGACGCCTCCCGATGGGATTGACCTCCCGCCCGTTCTTCAGGAGCACGGCTTGATTGACGGACTCATTCTGGCAGGTACCATTTATCCGAATCTTCTCCGGAGGATCGAATCCATCCATATGCCCTTCGTGGCCTTCAGTAATAACGTGGTTGGAATCGGCGACGAGGAGCAATTCGACCAGGTAGGCTTCGATGATTTCAATGGGACGCTTCATGCCACGCGGCACGTGATCGGCAAAGGCCATCGCCACATTGTTTTCGCCGCGGATGTCTCCTACCCATGGCTTCGCCGGCGATTCGAAGGCTACCGGCAAGCGATGCGCGAAAACAAACTAAAACATGTCTTGATCACCTCCCGAAATCCTCAGAGCTTCGTCGACTTCGGTCAAAAGAGCGCTGGGCGAATCCTGTCGCGCCAGCCGCGGGCTACCGCCGCTGTTGCCGGCAACGATGAAATTGCCTATGGGCTTTGGCGGTCACTGCGCCGGCAAGGAGTGAAAGTGCCGGACGATATCAGCCTGGTGGGCTTCGACGACCGCGAAGAAGCCGTCTTGATGGACCCGCCGCTTTCGACTGTCCGCGTCGATAAAGAAGAGATCGGGGAAACCTGCATGAAGATGCTTCTCGAACGGCTACATCATCCGCGAATGACCTTCAGCCAGCGCATCCTGCCCACGGAATTCGTGATTCGTGGAACCGTTCGCCAAGTGTGAGAATGCAGCGCTCCATGCGAAGCCTGCCGAACGGCGAATAGAATTACGCTTCTTCTTCCACCAGTTGTTCGCCGTGCGCGGCTTTATGGGCGGCGATCACTTTTTCCGCCAGCTCGTTGGGCACGTAGTCGTAGTGCGAAAACTCCATCGAATACGTCGCCCGCCCTTGCGTTTTGGACGTGAGGTCCGTCGCGTAGCTCAGCATTTCGGCCAGCGGAACCTGCGCCTTGATGATCACGTTGTGGCCGCGCGCTTCGCTTCCGGAGATGCGGCCGCGTCGAGAGCTAAGGTCGCCCATCAGATCGCCCGAATATTGATCGGGCGCGTAAACTTCCACGTGCATGATCGGCTCGAGCAGCGCCGGGCGCGCCTGCTTCATCGCTTCCTTGAAGGCCAGCGAACCCGCAATTTTGAACGCCATATCCGAGGAATCGACATCGTGATACTTGCCGTCGTAAAGGATGGCGCGGAAGTCCACCACGGGAAATCCCGCCAGGTACCCGCGCGCAGCAGCATCGCGGATGCCCTTCTCGACGGAAGGAATCCAGTTCTTGGGGATGGCGCCGCCAAATACATCGTCGACGAACTCCACGCCCTTGCCGCGCTCGACGGGCTCCATCTTGATGCGGCACACGCCAAACTGTCCATGCCCGCCGGACTGTTTCTTGTGCTTGCCTTCGACGTCGGCTTTGCCGCGGATGGTTTCGCGGTATGGAACTTTGGGAGGCTTCAGAGTGAGGTCGACGTGGTAGCGCTTATGTAGCTTGGCGACAACCACTTCGATGTGCTGCTGCCCGGAACCCGCCAGCAGGAATTCTTTCGTTTGCGGATCGCGTGAAAAACGCAGCGCGGCGTCTTCCTCGAGGATTTTATGAATCGAGACACCGATCTTGTCTTCATCGGCGCGCGTTTTCGGCTCGATGGCGAACGTGATGGAAGGTTCAGGAAGCTGCGCCGGTGAATAATAAATGGGCGAAGCTTTGTCGCCGAGTGTTTCGCCGGTAGTGGTTTCCTTCAGTTTGGCGATGGCTCCGATGTCCCCGGCGTGAAGTTCGCCGACTTCCGTGAGCTGCTTTCCCTGAACGACCTGGATATGCTGGAACCGTTCCGGCAGGTTGCGATTGTAATTGTTGAGCGTGGCGTCGTTTTTCAGCACGCCGCTCTTCACCTTGAAATAGTTGATGCGGCCCGCGAAGGGGTCTGCCAGCGTCTTGAAAACAAAGAGCGACAGCGGCTGACTGTCGTCGTATTTGCGTTCAACGCGGTCGCCTTTCCCGCCGACATCCTTGAAGCCGACCTGGGCGTGCTCATCAGGGTGCGGGAACGCATCCGCGAGAAAAGTGAGCAAGCTGGCTGTGCCGATATTGTGGGCCGCGGAAGTCATCAGCACCGGGAAAATTTTCTCGGCCACGATGGCTTTGCGAACCGCCGGAATAAGATCATGGATGGGAATCGTGCCTTCGCGGAAAAACTCCTCCATCATTTCGTCGTCGCCTTCAGCGATCATTTCAACGAGGTTCTCGTGTGCTTCCTTGGCTTCGTCGGCGAGCGCGGCGGGGATTTCCTCGATGGACGGCTTGCCGTCGCCATCGGGTTTGTAGATGTGCGCTTTCATCGCGACCAGATCGATAACGCCGCGGAAACCTCTTTCCGTCCCGATCGGCAACTGCAGCGAGACCACGTTGCGCCCGAAAACTTCCTGGAGCGATTCCATCGAACGTTCAAAACTGGACAGTTCGCGGTCCATCCAGGTCAGCACAAAAGCGCGTGGAATGTCGTACTCGGTGCAATAGTCCCAAACCTTTTCCGTAGTTACTTGCACGCCGACGTGGGCGTCAACCGCGATGAGCGCGGCGTCCGCGGCAATGAGCGAGGCTTTCGTTTCCGTAATGAAGGTGGAGTAACCGGGAAGATCGATGAAATTGATTTTGACTTTGTCCGAAGAACCCGATGGTCCGGTCGGAGTAGGAGGCCATTCCGCAAAAGCCAGCCCCGTTTGAATGGAAATTTTTCGCGCGATTTCTTCTTCGTCCCAGTCCGTGGTGGTGCTGCCTTCCGCAACTTTTCCCCACCGCGGCGTCATTCCCGCGGTGAAGAGTAACGACGACACCAGTTGCGTCTTGCCGGTGCCGCCGTGGCCTACAATGCCGACGTTTCGTATGTCCTTTGTAAGATAGCTCTTCATGCAAACCTCCAGAAGGCGAGGTCCGGGCGGACGATTTCCGGCGCGGGCCTGCGCCTGGCAAGTTGGAACTGAGGGAGGAGCACGTGGCCGCTGCACCTGGGTCCCCGTGGGGCGGGGGCGAAGGTGTGACGAACAATCCCTGCTCCGATCTCCTGACGACGCGGATGCTAGCACAGCGAAAGGAATGGAGCAACGCGCCGACGAGAGATTTCATCCACACAAGTGAGCGCCAGTTCGAAGAAAGGCGCTCCAAGGACAGGAAAAAAATACCAGGACTAGTACCCGCCCTCTTGAAAATATAGTTCATGACCCCGCTCTTGTTTCTTCACAACAGAGGACTTAACGACGAGCGGGTTTTCAGGTGCTCGGCGCTTCGATTGCTTATAACCAAAAGGGGCTGTTGCGTCAGTGCACGAGAACATGAACAGGCGCAAGATTTTGGCGGGCCGGCCGGGCTGCGGTGATTGCTTCGCACCGGTCGAACCACCAGAGCACAAGATCGAGGAGAAAAACTATGGCGGAACAATTCGAAGAAAGTGAAAGCAGGAAAGAGACGGGACTTGCAGCCTTCGGTGCCAATCGCTGGCTTCTAGTGGCTGTCATTGCGCTGATTGCTGTCGCTGGGATAGCTCTTGGTTACGGCTACCGTCAGCAAATTCTGGCTGGTCATTTGGCCGCGCAACAGTCCATGGCGAACGCCACGATCAGCGAGATACAGGGTCAGTTGAATTCGGTTACAGCGAAGTTGAATGACGTGACCGCCGCGCAGCAGGCCACGGAGCAAGCCAAGGCGCACGCGGCAGCAAAGGCCGCCTCCGGTAAGAAGGGCCCTGCGGAAAGCAAACGTCTGAAAGAGCTCCAGGCGCGCATCGACGATCAGCAGAAGGAGTTGAAAGAGACACAGGATCTGGTGGCTAAGAACCGCGCGGACCTGGAAGGAACCCTCAGTTCAACGAAGGATGAATTGAACGGTTCCATCGCCAAGACTCATGAGGAACTGGTCGTGTTGCAGAAGCGCGGCGAGCGGAACTATTTCGAATTTGACCTCGCGAAGTCCAAGCAGTTCCAGCGCTTCGGGCCTCTCACGGTGTCTTTACGCAGGACCGATGCCAAGCACATGAATTACGACTTGTCGATGGTCGTTGACGACAATCAACTCAGCAAGAGAAGAGTGAATCTCTTCGAGCCGATCTGGATTCACACTGAGAATGAATCTCAGCCCGTGCAGATAGTAGTGAACAAGATCAGCAAGAACTCCGTTCATGGGTACATCAGCGCTCCGAAGTACAGGCCTTCGGAATTGGCCGCGAGCGACACGTCTGCAGCCACGATCAGGCCGGTGGCGGAGCACCCCCCGCAGGCGCCGCCGGACCAGAATCCGGAGATTCCCAAGCAGCCGGAACCACAACAACCCAAATAGCAGATGGCGCAGCGAATCCGGCAGGGCGCCCACGATGGGCGCCCTGCTTTTTTATTGCTATTTGGAGAATACGCTTTCGTCCAAGCTCTAAATCTTCACCGGGCCGGTTCGAGAGCAGCCTTCAGCGAAGTCTTACTTGATTTGAGGATTTCCAGAGTGCGGCGCCAGTCGGCGTGCCCGGGGAATTTCAGCAATATGATGTGCGGCCCTGCGGGAAGCTTCAGCATCGCGGGAGCGTTTCCCAAAAATTTGTCGTCCACAAAGATTTCAGCTCCGTCCGGCTCCGAAGACACCGAAACAGTTCCAACGGCATCCGCAACAGATGGAGAAGAAGTTTTCAATGCTTCGGAAGATTCAGCATTGTCGGTCGGGACTGGTTGTCTAACGGCCTGGGCAGCGCCGTGGTTCCCCAGTGCCACGTTGGGATAAAAGCGGTGGAGAACCTCGAGAAGGTCCGTGGCACTGAGCGCGAAACTGATGCCCGTTACACCTTTCTTGACGAGTTTTTGCGTGTTGATGCCGATCACCTCGCCGCGCGCGTTGAGCAGCGGACCGCCGCTGTTGCCGGGATTGATGGTTGTGTCCGTTTGAATCCAGGTGCCCGGCCCGGCATCGGGAAATTTTCCCACGGCGCTGACGATCCCCTTCGTGACGCTGAACAGCATGGCGTCGCCCGGATTCCCGATCGCCAGGACGTTTTCCCCTTGTCGTACTCCACTCGCGTCCATCAGGATGAGATGGGGAAAATCGTGCTCGCCGGATGGAACTTCCACTTTCGCAAGCGCAATATCAAGGTCCGCATCAACGTGAACGACTCTAGCCTCCAGTTGCCGGCCGCTCGAAAGAACAGTGTTCAGAGTTTCTTCCCCCCGAGCCACATGCGCGTTCGTAACAATGATTCCCGTACCGGTGACGAAGAATCCTGATCCGGCTTTGTCCAATCCTCTCAGATAAACGACCGCGGGCTTAGCTTGGCGCACAAGCTCTTCGAGCGAAAGCTCAGGCTTAAGTCCGGCGCTGGCGTCGGAAACTCTCGCCGCGATTTCGCCCGTAAACGTTTCGGATATCGGCTGCAGGTCCACATGAAAATGGTCGGACTTGAAGAGCCAGTACTCGCCGCGGTTGCGCCCGTTGAGCGAAATCCAGTTCATCGGGCCTTCCGTCAACTTAATTTCCTTGCTGGCGTAGCCCGCAAGGCTGATGCGTGCCACCAGTGGATGCTCAAGCCGCGAACCCATGGAAGTCCTGGTTTTGTGAAAGTAGCCTCCGGGAAAATCCCTTTCCAACGGTGTGACGCCCGCCGCGACGCCATCAAGCTCCACTGTTGCTCCCGCCGGTGTACTGCTAATTTGTAGTTTGTCGCCGAGAGCGCGCGGCGGACACAAGAAAAGCAAAGCAGCGCAAAGCATGAGTTCCGAGCGGGAAGCCATGAGAGGACCTCGCAGTGAGGATGAACCCGACCATGAACTTACCACAGAGTGACGTATCTCTGGATAAAAATCTCCCCTATTAGGGCCCTGCGTCAGGCCTTCTTCTTGTAACCGTCGCAGCCGAGGACCGGCAAGCGGGGATACTTGGGAAACCGTGGATCAGTTAGAGACAAATTGCAAAGAATGAAGACAGAGCCACGCGCCGACTCAACCTCGCGCGCATGAACACAATCGCCGCAGAGTCCGGCACTGAGTAACTCGCGCGACTTTTGCTTCGGATCAGGCACAGGAACTAAGGATAGCGCAGTGCGTTCGCGCCGCGATTGCTAGAATGAATCGTCGCTCGGTCGTGCCGTACAAGGATTAGCGGATGCGCATTGCCGTGAGGATCATCCTCGTGAGTATGGGCCTGTTCGTCACGGGAACGAGTTTGCTCGGCCAAACTGCCGATACGACACACGCTACTCCGCAGAACCAGCAGAAAGGTCCAGCCACAGATGAAATTATCGCCGTTCCAAACCGCCCCACGTTCGCATCAACCGCCGAGATGGTGCAGCTCGGAGTTTTCGAAGTCGAATATGGCTTTGAAGCCGCGAAAGGACACCAAAACATTAACGGCCTCCTGAAATGGGGCGCAGTCAAGAATCTTGAGCTATGGTTTCTCAACAATCCCGTCGAGCAGGATTCAGGTACAGCCGGGCTGGGAGATTCCGGTGCAGGATTCAAGTACAAGTTATTCCCGCAGAAGAAAGCTCGCCCGACGCTAGCGGTGCTCTATATAGCCACTCTCCCCACGGCACGGCCAGAGCTTGGTGTTGGAGCCACCGCGCACTTGGCGCAAATCCTGGTGAGCAAGGACTTCGGGAAGCACCATTTTGATGTCAACGAAGGCGTGCAATTTGTGGGAAGACCCCTGTCGAGCGGATTTGACCGCACCTATTTCACTGCGCTCTCCTATTTCCGCCCCCTGCGCGGGAAATGGGGATACACCGGGGAGATTGCGGGATTCAGCAGGCGAAACGCAACCACGTCGGCGACGATGACGCTCCTGAACGCCGCCACGTATAGCCTGTCGCCCCGCTTGGTGCTCGACGGCGGAGCGTACGTTGCCGCCTACGGACAATTGCCACGAGTTACGGTTTTTGCAGGCGTTACCTATTCCATCGCAAATCTGTACCACTTGCGTCCCTCACACCGCTCTTCAAGTGCAAGCATCAGTCCGAGCGCCAATTAGTTCGACCGTGGAGGACTGGCTGGCGCAGGGAACGATGGTGGCGCGGGGGGGGTGCTTTCTGCTACGGGTTTGACGAACCGTGAATCATCGATCGGCGGATTGATCTCGATTTTTTCAGCAGTCAGCGTCTGCTTGAATTCGGTGCCCGGGCTGCCTTGGTCAATCCGGAACGGATATTTCAATCCCTGGACGTCGCGAAAGTCGGAAAAAAAGGACTCCCACGGAAGGTCCTCTTCTCCATTTTTGCGGATGCCCTCCCACTTCAAAAGTAAGAACGATGCGGAGTCAAAAAAGTAGAAGCGCACGTCCCCGTTCTTATTCGTGAGTTTCAAGCGATAAACGGGCTTGTCATCCAGTTTTTCCTTACCTGCCAGTTCGATTTGGTTGCCTTTGGCCTGGTAGTCCACCAGCGGCCCGTCAAAATCCGATTCATCGGAGATGCTCTTGAGGTCTTCGGAAGACAGCGGTTGAACCTCTTTCTTTTCCAGGAAAGGATTGATCATCCAGCCGCTTGACTTGCCATCGTAAACACGGATAATTTTTTGCCCTTCGACGATGATCTCCGTGTGCATCTTCAGCGGACGCTTGAGCTCCACCACAAAGGTCCCCGCCATTCCGCGCGAGAAAGACACTTGTCCGCTGACTCGCTCGGATTGCACGGCTCTAATTTTTTCGACTCCGCCGCGCGCGTCAAGCGCCTTCTTGACGATCTCTTCGGCGGTCTGAGCGGACGCGGCCAGCGGCAAAAGCAAGAGTCCAGCAATGCATAGTAATTTTATTTTCATTCGCGACCTGTTGCGGGCTTGTCAAGGCTGGGGAGCGCCACATTCATCCTAGAAGTAGAAGCACTTTCGGTCAAATCAGTTGCCACCCGGCACTCGCTTCTAACTGTTTCAGTTGTAAACTTCGTGAAACAATTTTTCCTTAGACTCAATTCCATGTAAATTATGGCTGCGCGAGAGGATAGTGAGCGTGACATCTTTGGGGATCGGGAAAGCAGGAATATGAATTCGCGAATCGTAAGCGCTGGTTTTCTAGTGATTACTCTTGGGTTTTGCGAAATCGCGCGGTGCCAGCAGGAGCCCGCTGGAGAGGGCCGCCCCATCACGCCGGCCGGAGCGCTGGTGATCGATGTCGCCACGCATCTGCCGGCAGTCGGTGCCATGCCCATGGCGATGCTTCGCAGCCCAGATTCTCTTGGAAGGGGAGGCAAAGGCCGCTATCTCCTGGTAATCAACAGCGGCTTCGGCGTCCAGTTCAGCGAGGAGACAAATCGGGCCCAGCAATCCATCGCGGTGATTGACTTGAATGCGGCACCGGATCCGCTGGTGATCCAGAATATTTATTTCCCCACGCCGCAAAGCGCAAATGTCGGCCTCGCTTTTTCTCCGTCCGCGAACGCCGGCGGCACTTTTGATATGTACGTCTCCGGCGGATTCGAAAACAAAGTATGGATTTTTCGCTTCGATCCCAAAGCCACGCCGCCCGTGCAGCCGGAATCGCGCGGGCCGGATACAAAAGTAGCGGCGCCTTCGTTCGAAATCAGCAAGCCGGGCGAAGGTTCGCCAAAGGACTACAACAAAGGAAAGGCCGCGCTCTATCCCACTGGCCTCGCGTTAACATCCGACGGCTCCACGCTGGTCACGGCCAACAACCTGGGCGACAGCTTGACAATCGTCCGCAATCTCCGCGGAACCCGAAAAATGGAGAGAGTGGATTTGCACCACGCCGGGAAGTTGAGCGAAAACATTTATCCCTACGGCGTAGTCGTGCTGGGAAGCGGTAAAAATGCGCGCGCCTACGTCTCCTGTTGGAATGATTCTTCGGTCGCGGTCATTCCCTTGAGCGGCAGGAGCGTTGTGTGGAAATACATTTCTGTCGATCGGCATCCAACCGCGATGATTTCGAATGCTGAAGGCACCCGGCTTTTTGTCGCGAACTCCAATGCGGACAGCGTCTCTGTGATCGACACAACGACGGATCAGGAGATCGAGCGCATCGACGTTCGTCTCGCCGAGGACGCCTTGCCCGGAGCGAGTCCGGAAGGGGTCGCTCTCAGCGATGACGAAAAAACTCTGTACGTTGCGAACGCGCACAGCAATGCCGTTGCGCTGGTCGCGCTTTCCGAAAAAGTCAGTGGCGCAAAAGCAACCGGCAAAACCACCGAAGCTGCGAAATCGAAAATCCTCGGATTCATCCCGACGGGACAATATCCGTCGGCCATCGCGATCGCGGATGGCAAACTTTTCATCGGCAATGGCAAAGGAACGGGATTCGAACCATCTTCCATGCGCGTGAACAACAGCGGATTCACCCCGAATCCTCCCAACGCCGCCTTTCCTCCGAATAAGGAAAAAAATCGTCAGGGTGGCCAGTACAGCGGTTCCATCGTGTCTGGAAACATCAGCATGGTCGCACTTCCCGATTTGCCGCAGCTCTCGCGCTACACGCAGCGAACTTTGCAGAACGACGGCCTGATGGGATTCGCGCCCGCGAAACTCTTTGCAGGGCCAAGCCCGATCAAGCACGTCATTTACATCATCAAGGAAAATCGCACTTACGATCAGGTTTTCGGCGACGTGAAAACTTCCGGCGACGGACACACTGCCGACGGCGAACCGGCTCTTGCCATTTTTGGAAATGGCGTCACCGCGCAGCGTCCCGATGGTGCGCGCCAAGTCGTTACGCCCAATCATCACGCGCTGGCGCAGCATTTCGGTCTGTTCGACCGTTTCTTCGTGAATTCTGAAGCCAGCCCCGACGGGCACAACTGGGCCACCGCCGCCTTCTCCACCGACTACGTGGACAAAGGATTCCGATGGCAATATTCCGACCGTGGCCGCACTTATGATTGGGAAGGTTACAACCGTCTTCCCGATTACGAGCCGCCGGGAGATTTGGAACTGGGCAAGTTCCACGGAGACGCGCTCGCCGCATTGACGGATCTTTTGGAAAAACATCTTCCATATCGCCAGGGCTACATCGATCTCGCCGAACCGAAAACTTTGTATCTCTGGGACGCGGCGGCTCGCGCGGGTTTGACCTACCGCAATTACGGCGAATTCATAACCGTAATTTCTACGAAAGATGTTGAAGCCGCCGGCCAGAAAAAGCACAAGACCTATCCCGATATTTCCAGCGCCGTGCGCGCCATCCCCAATAAAGCCTCGCTCCAAAAACATCACAGTACGAGTTTTCGCAGCTTCGATGTCACCGCCCCGGACAGCATGACCGCCGATTGCTACAAAGCCGCTCTCGATCCGTCAGCCTCTTCCGATGCCGCGGTGACTCAGGACAACCCCAATTTGAATTGCCGCGGCAATTCGCGTTTCGGCGAATGGCTCGCTGAATTTCGCGGCTTCGTCACCGAACGTGAAGCGGGCCGCGGCGATTCTATGCCGGCCCTTACCGTGATGCGATTCCCCAACGACCACACCACGGGAATGAAAAATGATTTTCCCACGCCGCAATTCATGGTCGCGGACAACGATTACGCCGTGGGCCGCCTCGTCGAAGCGGTCTCTTCGAGCGCGTATTGGAAAGATACGGCCATTTTCCTCATCGAAGATGACGCGCAAGCCGGCCCGGACCACGTGGACTCGCATCGTTCCGTCGGTCTTGCGATCAGCGCGTACAACCGGCCGGGAGCACTGATCCACAAATTTCACAACACCGTAAGCATGATTCGCACCATCGAGCTGCTGCTGGGAATCGCGCCCATGAACCAGCTCGATGCTTCGGCGATCCCGATGGATATTTTCCAGGAGACGCCGGACTTGACGCCGTACAAAGCGGTCTTGCCGACCATCGCTGCGGACAACTTGATCACCCACAAGCCGAAAGGCAAAGCGGCCGCCGAGTGGATGAAAAAATCCAACCGGCAAGACTTTGCGCATGCGGACATGGCCGACCCGCAAGTGTTGAACGCGGTGATCTGGTTCGCGTGTACGGGAAACGGATCAAACGTTCCACAAACAGCGCAGTTGCCTGCGTATCAAGCGATGCGGCTTGGAATCGCCAAGCTCGGTGACGATGAAGCCGGCGGCGTCAAAAAAGACGATGACGATTGACCGGCTACTTCTGCGGTTTGTCCCAGACAATGTCGTACTTGCGGTCGAACGTCACAAACATCAGGCAAGTATCCTTTGATTTGCAGGTGAACCAGTGCATAGCTTTGCTGGGCATCATGGCAAAGCCGCCGGGGCCAAGCGTCGCTTCCGCCATGCCGTCCATCCCGGTGAGCACGTCGCCCCGGACCACCATCAATTGTTCCTCCGCGGTGTGATAATGCGCGGGAACCACGCATCCGGAAGGAGCTTCGAGAAGGAAAGTGGAAGCACCTTTGTCCGGATCGCCGTTCTCGCGGGCAACTTTGAGGCAAGCGGGTTCGCCGTCGAAAACGAGATTGGCACTCGCAAGCGGCGTGACCATACCGTGCGGAGAAATTTGGCCCTGTCCCTGCGATGATGCGCTCACGGCTACGAACAGGATCACCAACGGCGCAAAGCTGAGAAGCATTTTCGTCGTTGTTCCAGAAGTGGCGTTCATTTTTTTCATGGCGTGCCTTAGCGGAAAAGCAGCGACGAAAACTCCGTTAGGTTGCGGCGCCACACCATCCAGGTGTGCATGCCGGGAGTCTCGATGTCCACGTGCTTAACATTCTTGGACGCGAGCCAGACGCGGAACTTGCGATTGATGTCGATTAGACGGTCTTCGGTGCCGCACGCGACCCACAGCAAGTGAAGTTGCTCGGTGGATTTGGAGTTCACGGCGGGAAATTCCTTGTCGAAATCCTCGGTGATTCCTCCGGAGCTGAACGCGCCAATCCAGCCAAACTTGTCCAGAGTATTCAAGCCGGTCAACAAGGATTCGGAACCGCCCATGGAAAGTCCGGCGATGGCACGAGAGTTGCGGTCCTTGTTCACGAGATAAGTGGTTTCGACGCGCGGAATCACTTCCGTAAGCAAGGCTTCGCGGAACTTATCGAAGTTGCGATCGGTCAACGAGCGATCGCGGAACGCTCCAAATCCCGCTTTTAGAACTTCGGGCGCGCCATAACCCAGCGGCATGACCACGAGCATGGGCTTGGCTTTGCCCTGGGCAATCAGATTGTCGAGGATCACGTTGGCGCGGCCCACCGCCGACCATGCGCTGGCATCGTCGCTGAATCCGTGCAACAGATAGAGGACGGGATAGGTTTGCTTTGCGCGCGGATCGTAACCGGGCGGCGTATAAACAAAAAAGTCGCGGTCGTCGCCCACCACTCCGGACTTGTAAAAATGATGATGAATCTCGCCGTGCGGCACCGCACCAAGCTCCCAGGAGAGCGACGACGGCCCGGGAACGTGCAACTCGCTCGCCCTGCCGAGGAAGTTGGGCTTAATGGCGTGATTGGAAGGATCGAACATGTTCACGCCATCGGCGATGATGGTGTAGCCGTAATAGTCGGGAGCGAGCGGCTCGGTGGTCACACTCCAGACGCCCTGATCGTCTTTTTGCATGGGCAGCGGCTTGGGACTGCCTTCGATGGAAACGGCGACTTCTTTGTCGTTGGGCCCACGGAAACGAAGTGTTACGGTTCTGTCGGCGTGAACGTCGGGAGAAACCAGCGGTGCCGGTGGCGTCTGCGCTGGAGTTGTAGCGGCTAGGAACGCCCCGAACAAGATAGCCATGCTCAGCGAGGCAAGCACAAAGAATGTTCGTTTCATGATTCCCCTCATGACCCCCAATTGCGGCGCTTTCTCATAGATGCCTCCACTTCCAAGCGCCTGCGCCGAGGGATGATACAACAGACCGCGCTTTGTCACGTGATGGTTCCGACGGGGAAGAGGCCCCCGGGGGTCTCGGATTTGTGGCAAGGAAAAGACTTGCGGGAGGGCATTTTAGGATCTGCGGCAATGACTGGACTCAGCAGCGGTTTTCCCGGAAGTGCAGCAAATACAGGGGTTAGAGATTTGGGGGTTGAAACAGAAAAGGCAGACGGCACCCCCGCCCCCCTATGGCTTTTGTAAAGATGTGATGCGACAGGATTTAAGTGGTGGGGGTCGGCAAAAGGTATGAGAGGAAAGGAGTTAAAGAAGAGTGGGTTCGGGGAACAGGGGATCGGTGAAAACGGAAGGCTACGGCGAGTGTGGCGTCCGACTATCAAAGGGAATGTTACCATAGAAGTACTATACTTGTCAAGTAAAAGTTAAGGTGAATTTGGAAGTGATTGGCGGTGCTGAGGTTAGGGACGGGCGGGAAAGCTCGAAACCAGAAGGCAGGAACTGGGAATCAGAAATCAGTTATCAGTAGCCCGCAAGAGTGGCCACCTCTATGAGAGCGTTGGTCGTTTTAGCGCAACCAAGTTTACTCGGAGCTAGGAGCCGCACCCTTTGAGAAGTCAACCCCAAAGGGTGCGCCACCCAATTCAAAAGCCTGTCCCACCCGCCTCCGGAAATTCTTATCACGCACTGACCCGCAGATCGCATGCTAATTCAGCACGAAGTTGCTCAGCGCTATTGCCGCTCCTTGCCAGGTGAAGGCCTGATTGGTTGGCGTCGAGCTCGCGAAGCCCGCGGGGACGCCAGTCACTGCGACCGTGTAGTTGGCTCCGGGAGCTAAAACGCCGGTGGTGGCCAGGAAATAGAAGCCAGTGATGTCGGACGTGGCGAGGGCGACGGTGCTCCCGCCCGAATTGAGAACGCTTACCGTTGCGCTGGCCACTCCCGCTCCATTGGCATCAACCACGTAGCCGGTGACGGGATCGGGAATCAGACTGACCTTGAGGCTATCGATCAGACCTTGCACGTCGAGAAAGAGAGCGGTTACGGGATTGAACGCTACGCCCGCAATCGTGCAGGCTGTGTCGATATGTTTCCCGGCTTGCGCCTGGATTTGATTTTTGAGGGCGGTCAGGATGTTGATGGCCGTTTGGATGTTGCCGGCTGCTTGTGCCGCAGAGAGTTTACTGGTTAGGGCGTTAGCGATGCCCGCGTTATCGATGCATCCGGCATTCAACAGATCATCGATGAAGTTGCTGGTGCTGGATGTGGTCGTTGTGACGGTGATGTTGGCTGTCGTGGAATGGGTGAGCGATCCCGAAGCGCCCGTGACAGTAAGCGCGAAATTGGTGGGAACGATAAAGGAGGGCAGGCTGACTTTGAGCACGGAAGAGGCAGGGTTTCCGCCAGAAGGTGTGACCGGATTGGGCGATAAGGAGGCTGTTACTGCGGCCGGTTGCCCAGAACCGCTCAGGTTTACCGCAGAACTGAACCCGTTGACCGGATTTACGATGACGGTGGTGGAGGCAGTGGCGCCGGCAGCGATGGTCAATGGGGAAACCGCACTGAAATTGAAGTCGCCTCCGGTTGTCGGTGCAGCAGCGAAGCGCTTGGCGAAAATGCCGAAAAAGCTCCCGTCATTGCCGCCTTCGAAGGCAGTCAGAAAATTCCCTGTGCCGTCCATTTTTGCCGACGGACGGAAATAACTGGAGAATGGATCACTCACGCGGAACGGCTCGCCTTGCGCCGTTCCCGTGGCGTCGAAGGACCGTGCGAAGATCGCGTCGGTCGCACTCGTAGCGTTCTCCAGGTCATTCCAGGACGCTACAAAGTTTCCCGCCGGAGCCATCCCCAGGGAAATTTTGATGAAGTGTGATGTGCCGGCCGTGAGCGGAGCAATCTGGAACTCGTTTCCCAGCGGCCCGAAGGGGGAACCGCAAATGGAGCCCGGAGGGCACGGACCCAAGCCAAAGCCGAAGCGCTGTGCGAAAATTCCGCGCGAGGCTCCGCTTCCATCGCGCTTCCAAACCACGACGAAGTTCCCATCCTCGCCCATGCTCGCGAGCGGGTCGTCCTCGGGATTGTTGGTGTCGGTATTGACTCGGAACTGCGCTGCGCGGGGCACGCCGTTGCTGCCATCGAAGGTTCGCGCAAAGATTCCGGCAGTGTCGTCGCTGCCGTTCCCCTGCCAAGCAACGACGAAGTCCGCCAGCACGCAACCCGAAATGACGCCCGGAGGTATCGTGCATTCCCCCGGATTTACGGCCACAGCGGGATGGAACTGATTGCTGGTCGTGAACGAATTGACCACGAAGTCGCACACGGCCGGCTGTCCGGTGAAATCGAAGCAATTGCGGAGTCCCACAGGTGAGCCGGTAGCATCGAAGCGCTTGGAGAGGATGGCAGTGCCGCTACCATCCCCAAACCCGGTCCAAGCAACCACAAACTCCCCTGACACGTACATTCCTATCGCCGGCTGCTCCTGAACGCCCGCGGTGAAGGCATTGACGATGAAGTTCGGCCCGAGGCGTGTGCCGTCGGCATTGAAACGCTGGGCATAAATTTCGGAAGTGTTAAAAGCGAAATTAAACTGGTCGCCAAAAAAAAGCGTGCCGCCGGCCCAGACGATCACGAAATCTCCACTTGCATCCATGGCTGCCGCGGGTTGCCTCTTTCTGTTATTGAGGAACGGCACGAAAGTGGGATCATCCACTCGGAATTCCTGCCCTGCGGGAGTGCCATCGGGGTTGTAGCGCTGTGCGAAGATGGCCTCGTTGCCGTCGGGCCTCTCGCTGGCCCAGGCGATGACCGAGTTTCCCGCCGCGTTCATTCCCACTGCGGCGCTGAATTGGTAGCCGGTCACCGTTGTGTTGACCTGGAGCTGTGGCCCCGTGGGCGCGCCCGGCGTGAGGACCACCGTCGTTCCGCTTTGGCCGCGCACCAGCGCGGCAGTCGCGGCCATCAGTAACGACATGGCGATGAGGGAAAGAATCTTGTGGAGCTGGGTCATGATCGTCCTCCTGAACCTCTCTACTCGAAACTGGAACGCGTTGCTTCCTGATGGCTTACAGCCAGCGAGTGATCGCTGCCGGCCCAGGCCGAGTACCACAGTTCCTCAGTTGCTCGTCACCGGTACAGCGACGAAGCCGTGGACGTGGCCGCTAGCGGCGTACCGGCCCACGACTGCTCCTTCGGGGTTAATTCCGAATGTGAGAGTCGCCGCCGAGCCCGGGTAGTCCACGATGATCGGCGCGGAGCCGTCTGGCAACTGCAGAAACCCGTGCCTATGACCGGTGTTGTCAATGTAAGTTCCGGCGAATTGCTGGTTGGGATTGATGTCCCAAATTGCTGTCAAGATACTGCCAGGCACGTCGTAGGACTGAAGGACACCATCCTGCACGAGCAAACCGTGGCGGTGACCATCCATATCGTCCCAAAAGCCCACGATCATGTGCCCACCGGGAGTAGCGCCATTGTTCATGGAACTCGGCATTGATTGCGAAGGATCGGAAAGTTCTCCACCATAGGCCGTCAAGCTAATGTCGCCCGAGTGTCTCCAAGCAGCGCCGAACATGGAATTCATTAGATCGAAGTCGTGCAGGCACCCGTACATGTCGCCATCTGGGGTAATGCGCTGAGGAACCGCGCCCGGATGGCCGGGGAACAGCACGGTTGAAAATTTGCCGTGACGGTACAGAAAGCCCTTGATGCAGGCTGGTGAATCCGCCGCTGGACAATAGGCTGGCGAATCCACAGAAGCCGCATCGCTAAACCCATGGGTGTATGGGGCGGTGTAGTTCCCGACAACCTCACCAGACGGGCTAATTCCATTGGCGCTAGTGCTAACCGCGCCCGGAACGTCAATCGTAGTGAATTGCCCGCGGCTCAAAAGGAACCCGTGCTGCTTACCCACACCATCGGTGAAAACGCCGACAATGTCGCCGGCGGGATTGATGCCGTTAGCGACGGTTTGCCGGGCGATCCCACTTGGACAGCTAGTGGGCGGCGTTGCGCTACAAGGGACATCAATTGCGTTGAAGTTAAACGACTGGGCGGCACTTCTGTTGGTGAACAGCAGCAGCCCAAGAGCCGATGCGAAAATGAATCTTTGCGTGTTTCCCTGCACTTGAGTCCTCCAGTGACCAATCCTTCTACGGCATTGCGCCACGAATTTGAAGTCGTCAGGAACCTGCTCGCGAACGTAAGCGGGATCACGAAAGGCTGCAAGGGACACGTGCGGCCAGACACGAAATGACCGCACTTGGCCATTTCCAACAGCACAATCGCCAAGGCGGTCGCGGCGTGTTAAAATCCGGCCTACTGAACCTTGTCCTACGCGGGTTTGTCTATGCCCAACGATATAACTGACTTACGGGACCGTTCTGCCGAGCCGACCTCCGGTGACCGCCTCGACTCTTGGAAAGAGATTGCCGTATATCTGAAACATAGCGAAAGGACAGTTCGACGTTGGCAGGAGGAAGGCCTGCCTATTCACCGGCATGCCCACAAGAAGAGGGCCGGTGTTTACGCCTACAAACCTGATTTGGACGCTTGGTGGAACAACGGCCATGCCCGGCTGGAAGAGTTGGAGCGCGCGCAAGCCGCACGGCGCCCCTGGTTTTCTTGGCTTGCAAAGCGGGGCCCGAATCCGGTTGGTGACCTGCGAGAGCAGTTGGCGGCCACAGGCGCAATATTGCTGGTAACCGGATTGACCTTGGGCGGCTGGTTGTCTTTCTCCCGGAAAGCGCACACGCTAACTGAAAAGGACACAATCGTTCTCGGTGACTTCACGAACACGACCGGCGATACGGTCTTTGAGGGTACTCTCCGGCAAGGGCTAGCTGTGCAACTCGAACAATCTCCGTTCCTCAGCCTCGTCTCGGACGAGCAGATCCAGCAGACTCTGCGCCTCATGGGTCAGCCCCACGAGGCACGTCTTACCTCCGAAATTGCGCGGGACCTCTGTCAGCGTGCGGGAAGCAAGGCTTACATTCGGGGCTCGATTACAAATCTGGGAAACGATTACGTGATTGGGCTCACTGCGGTGAACTGTGCCACGGGCGATTCGCTGGCACAGGAGCAGATGCAGGCGATAGGCAAGGAAAAGGTCCTCGATGCTCTGGGCCGCGGGGCCACAAATCTCCGAGAGAAGTTGGGCGAATCGTTGGGTTCGATTCAAAAGTTCGACGCACCGGTCGAGCAGGCCACTACACCATTGCTCGAAGCACTTCAGGCCTACAACCAGGGATACAAGGCCCTGACAAATGGTGAGTTTGCCGCCGCGGTGCCCTTGGCCCAACGGGCCATCCGCCTTGACCAGAACTTCGCCATGGCGTATGCCTTGCTCGGGGATACTTACAGCAGCCTTGGGGAAACCGGTCTGGCGGCGGAGAACTACTTGAAGGCCTACGAGCTGCGAGATCGGGGGAGCGAGCGGGAGAGGCTGTACATTGAGTCTGACTACCATCAGAGCATTACAGGGGACTTGGAAAAGGCGCGCCAGATCTATGAACTCTGGGCGCAGACCTATCCTCGAGACTATGTGCCACCACTCAACCTGTGTCTCATCTACGGGAATGTCGCGCAATATGACAAATCCCTTCTGGAAGCCCGTGAGTCACACCGCCTCAGCCCAGCGAATGGTTATATTTATGCCGCCTTCGTCACATCCTACATCAATCTGAATCGCCTGCAGGAAGCCCAGGCCGCGGCCGATGAAGCGCTGGCAAAAAACATTGATCCTGCTCTTCTGCACATCATTTTGTATCAATTGGCCTTCTTAAAAAACGATGCGGTGGGAATGGTACGGCAGATCGCCTCGTCGGCGGGCAAGCCGGGAGTGGAGGACGTGCTGTTGGCAAGCGAAGCGGATACCGCCGCCTATTCCGGGCGGCTTGAGAAGGCCCGCGAGTTCTCCCGCCGGGCGGTTTCTGCGGCCGAGCGGGCCGAAGAGAAAGAGGTGGCGGCAGGCTATGAGGCGGGCGCGGCGCTGATGGAAGCCCTCCTCGGCAATACAGCCCAGGCTCGCGAGCGTGCCGCCTCAGCACTCGTGCTCTCCACCGGCCGATATGTGCAGTATGGAGCGGCGCTGGCGCTAGCTTTGGCGGGGGATGCAGCTCGGGCACAAGCACTGACGGATGATTTAGCCAAGCGCTTTCCGCAGGATACTCTGGTGCGCTTCAACTACCTGTCGACTCTGCACGCTCAGCTCGCGCTCAACGACAACAACACTTTGAAGGCCATCGAGACTCTTCAGGCCGCAATTCCCTACGAATTGGGAAGCGTAGGCTACGTTACTCTCTATCCCGTCTTCGTGCGGGGCGAGGTCTATCTAGCCGCCCGTCACGGAAGCGAAGCCGCAGTCGAGTTCCAGAAATTGCTCGACTATCGAGGGCTGCTAGGCAACTCGCCCATCGGGGCTCTCGCTCGTCTTGGTCTCGCTCGCGCCTACGTCCTGCAGGGTGACACCGTCAAAGCCCACGCTGCGTATCAGGATTTCCTCACGTTGTGGAAAGATGCGGACCCCGACATTCCCATTCTCATCGCCGCGAAAAAGGAATACGCGAAGCTGGTCCACCGCATCGGTTTCCCGCAGCAGTAGCCGTGTATTTCGATGTGGAGGATCTTTCGTCTTCTTTGCAGTGTCTTTTTCCTTGCATCCCCGCCCATCCCGATCGCTCGGGTTGAATGCCCTCTGTCGGGGTGGATCCCCGACTCGATGCCCTCCGGGATGATCCACGCTTCGCGGAGATTGTTCGTCGCGTTGGCGTTCCACTAGCCGGAAAACAACCGAGTTCCTGAGCCGGTTGCGTTATTCCCGCCCATTGTGATCGCGTGGCCACCACTGTGGACGCCGTCGTAGCCCGTGGCAGCGAAATTGTTCAGCCTATCGGAGCGGACGCACCGAGACCCGCCACTACAAAAAGCACTACACGGCGGTGAGGAAGGAACCGTCAGGGGCGACGTAGCCGTAGGCCATGCGGGCGGTGTTGAAGGCGAAACCGGGATTGCCGTGGCGGTCGAGCAGAATAAGGCCGCCGGTGGCGTGCGTGCGTTTGGCGAAAAGATGGATAGCTTCGCGCGCGGCGAGATCGGCGGTGGAAGCTCCACAGGAAATGCTGGGAGGCGTGTCCACGCAAGTGGCGGGACCGCGAAGAAGATCGACGGTGGATTTGGCGAGGACCACTTTCATGATGGCTTCGCCGTAGCCGGTGCAGGAAACGCCACCAGCTTCGGAGTCCGCATAGCAGCCGCAGCCGATGAGCGGCGAATCGCCGACGCGGCCGGGGAGTTTGCAGCACGTGCCGCCGGTAGAAGTGGCGGCGAAGAGGCTTCCGTTAACATCGATGGCCACGGCGCCGACGGTTCCCTGTTCGTGGCCGCGGTGATGCTCGGCAGCGTGCTTGTCGGATTTACATTTCATCCAGGCTTCGCGCTCGGCGTCGCTGACCAGTTCTTCCGGCTTGCACAGCTTGATGCCGTGCTGCTTTGCGAAGCGTTCCGCGCCTTCCGCAACGAGCATCATGTGCGGGGAGTCTTCCAGAATTTTGCGCGCGAGCTGAACGGGATTCCTGACCCGCTGCAAAGTGGCCGCCGCGCCGGCGCGCAGCGTTGCGCCGTTCATGACGATGGCGTCACATTCGACGTGGCCGTCCAGATTGAGATGCGAGCCGTAACCAGCGTCGAAAACGGGATCGTCTTCGAGGACCATGACGGCGGCTTCGATGGCGTCGAGAGCGGAGCCGCCGCGCGAAAGAATCGACCAGCCAGCGGCGAGAGCGCGATGGCAGCCGGATTTGCAAGCGTCAACAGCTTCGTCAGGAATATTCCACGCGCCGCCGTGAACAATCAGAGATGGTTTCATCGGGAAAGCATCGCAGAGAAAAAGGAAAATGGAAAATAGAAATTCGAAAAGCGAAATTTAAAAGTGGAGATCGCGCAAGAAAAAACAGATTTAACACAGAGGACACGGAGAGAAGAGCACAGAGTTCACAGAGAAGAAAAGGCTTCAGACGAAGAAGTCGAGGACGAAAAGAAGGAAACCGAGGAAGAGAAGGACGGCGGGGCCGTTGATGCGGCGGCGCGGAAAGCGCGTAATGGACCGCACGAAAGAAACCGGGATGGCTTTGTAGCGCGAGTCCTCGCGAATGGCGTAGAACGGTCCGGCCGGCGTGTAGCGGGAAAAGTTGCGGCGGAAAAAAGAAAGTTCGTCGTGGAACCACACGGAGAAATCGCCGCGGCTGCGCCACGCTAGCCTGGCGCCAGCCAGAAACAGCAGATAGCCGAAAACGGTCAAGAGCCCGAGCGCCGGGCCTGCTCCCCAATTCATAAATCCTCACAGGCGGCCCACATGGTTTCACATAGTTGGACGCCCGGAACAGCCAGAAGGTTTATTCGCCGTCGTGGATGGTAACGAGGCGGACGACTTCAAATTCCTTTTTGCCCGCGGGCGTGGCGACTTCAATTTCGTCGCCGACTTTGCGGTTGAGCAGAGCTTTGCCGATGGGCGAAGTGGTGGAGATGAGGCCCTTCTCGGCGTCGACTTCTTCGCTGCTCACCAGCGTGTATTCGATCTTTGCGTCGCGCTGCACGTCGAGCACAGTGAGCCGCGAGCCGTACCCTGAGCGATCCTTGGGGATATTAGTGAGGTTCAGCATGCTCAGATCGCCCATGCGCTTCTTGAGATGAGTGATCTTGAGGTTGACGAAGCTCTGACGCTCCTTGGCGAACTTGTACTCGGCGTTTTCGGACAGGTCGCCGTGGGCGCGCGCGACGGCGATCTCCTTGGGAAGCTCGACGCTGAGCTCGTGCGAGAGCTGGTCGATTTCGTCCTGGAGCTTTTTCTTAATCTTGGCTAGTGGGTCGGACATGGCAGTTGGTTGTCTGTTCGCTAAAAAAGTCCGCGGAGTCCGTAAGCGACGAATGGCCGCCCGGACCCCGCTTAAGTAGACATTATAGATGCGAGGGAATTGAAGTCACAAGGGGGAGCGCAAGAATTGGCGGGAAGAGGGGTGGCCGCAGGTTATTGGACTTTGACTTCGAGGCTCTGGGTTCGGGTATTGCCGGCGGCGTCGGCGATAGTCAACGTGTAAGTGGTTGTTTTGACTGGAGTTACGTCGACGCAGCGGGAATAAGAGGGCCAGACGGGATTGGACTGCGGCTCGAGCTTGACGGTCTTGGCGTTGGCCACGCCGTAGCACAGCTCGACGGGTTCGCCGCGGCGAGCCACTCCGGGGACGGCGTAGAAATTCTGGATGGCGAGATCCTTGCCGCCCATTTGTTCAATCGCGGCGCGATCCTGCTCTCGTTGTTGCTGGGTTTGCGCTTCCCTGGCGCGCCTTTCGATGTCGCGATTTTCCTTCCAGCGTGAAACAAGGATGAGGCAAACCACCAGCGCGACGATCCCGAGGATGGTCCAGGAATAAAGAAAGGGATTCTTGAAGGCAGATTTTTTCTGGGGATCCGGTTCAGCCAGCATGCAGGGCGCTCCATTCGAATGAGGGCTTCAATTAGAAAATACCGCGGAAGGGTGTCCGGAGGAAAGCCGGAGCGAACCGGAACGAAGGACTCACGGATGAGCTGTGTTGCCCAGTTCGCGCCAGGTGACGAGCTTGATGTTTTGTTCCTGGAGCAACTGGTGGAATTCCTTGCTGGTGAAAAAATCGAAATCGCGCTGACGCCAGGCAGCGCCCCAAGTGTCGCGCTCGCGCGTTGCGGCTCTCATTTCGTCATCGGCGAAAGCGAGATGGATGACGAATTCGGTGACGCCCGGTTGAAGATTTTTTAGCGCGGTCTTGTAAAACTCCGCCCATTTTTCCGGGGGAACGGCGGGAGCGATGGTGACGGTGTGATCGATGACCACGTCAGCGGGAGTTAACGTGGATTCCAGATAGGGCTGCTCCTTGAACCAGTCCCGGGTGACAAAAAACGGGAGCTTGTACGCGTGCGCCACCCGAAGAAATACTTCGAAAAGGTCCTTGCCACTACTGATGAGGCGGTATTGATGAGAATCAAGATGAGTGGGGCGAACACCCATCGCATAAGCGCGGTCAATTTGCGCGCGAAGCTCGAACTCGACTTCCTGGGGATTTATTTTTGTGGACGGCGTCCAGTCGCGATGAAAATAACCGTTTTCGTCGACCAGGCTGGGAACTTTGTCCTTTGAAGCGACGGGGCCCCAGCGGTAGTAGACACGCTCGCTGGTCAGAGTAAGGTGAAGGCCGAGATCGCTGGCCCGATGGGATTTGGCGTAATCGGCAATTTCCGGAAACCATGGGCAGGGGACCATGATGCTGGCAGAGTTGACGGCTCCGGTGTCGAGAGCTTTGATGGTCGCGGCGTTCACGGAATGAGTCACGCCAACATCGTCGGCGTGGACAATCAGGAGCCTGGCGTCTGGCGGGAAACCGAGCCTTTCGGCGAGAGTCTTGCCAGCGTCCTGCCCGCGCGCATCGAGAAGGGCACAAGCAAGGCAGAGGAAAAGCAAGGTTGTGATGCGGCTTCGAATCATGGGCGGCCTTTAGAACACTCCGAGTTAATTTCTAGTCCTCCAAGGTTGCGCCGGACGTGATTTCGAATGACGTTCGAGCACCCTTGGTTGGAGGCTGGCCAGGACCGGCAATCGGCTGGCCGCCGCCGATCCAAACATCGACCGCGCCAGGGACAACGCGGCGGGCTCCGGCCTCGTCGACGATACTCAAATCGCGGTCGTGCAAAGTGAAATCCACCGTTTTGGAAGCAGCAGCGTCGAGATGGATGCGCTGGAACCCAGCGAGTGCGCGAATCGGCGCGCCATCGACGCCCGGATGAGCGAGATAAAGTTGCACAACTTCATCGCCTGCAGCGGAACCACCGTTGGTCACGCGAACGGAGACGGTAACTGTGCCGTCCGCGGCGACTTTCGCCTGGCTTACTTTCGCGTCGGAATAATTGAAGGACGAAAAACTCAGACCGTAGCCGAAAGGATAAAGCGGCTGCTCGGTGAAGTAGCGATACGTGCGGCCGGACATGGAATAGTTTCCAAACGGCGGAAGCTGCACGACGGATTGATAAAATGTCACAGGAAGTCTTCCCGCGGGATTGTAATCGCCAGAAAGGACATCCGCGACGGCGGCGCCGCCTTCCTCACCGGGATACCAGGCTTCGACGATGGCCGCGGCGTGCTGCTGCGCCCAGTTCACAGACAGCGCGCTGCCGTTTGTGAGAATAACGATCAAGGGTTTTCCCGTGGCCGCGACGGATTCGAGAAGTTCTTCCTGAGGCCGCGGGAGATTGAGGTCCAGGCGATCGCCGCCGAAAAAGCCTGGATCGCTGGAGTCACTTTCCTCGCCTTCGAATTGCGCGCTGATGCCGACCACGGCGATGACGACATCCGCCTTGCGAGCGGCGCTCACGGCGTCTTCGGTCAGATTCGGCGGCAACCAGAGCAGCCGCGCCGTGGCTTCCCACCAGCCGTGGAAGTACTCGATTCGAATCGGATAAGCATGACCAGCCTGAAGGTGAACGAGAGTAGTCATCGTGCGCGTGCCATGGGGCGCGGAGTCATCGACAAACTTTTTTCCATCCAGGTAAATGCGGTAACCGCCGTCGGCGTTTGCACCCAGACGATAGTCGCCGTCCACTGGCGGGACCAGTTCACCAGTCCAGCGAATGGAGTAATTCCCCGCGGGAACGCCTGGTCCGGGCGAAACATTGTTCCATTCGAAATCCACCTTGGCATCCACGCGTTTCAAAACCGGAGCGCCTGAAAAATTGATGTTGGCAAAATATTCCGCGTTCAAGCCGGGCTGGGAATTCGCTCCGCCGGTGCGAAGGTGCTCCGAAGGAACGATAACCGCGCTCGTTTCCGTGACCGGGGCTCCCATGGCGGTAAGAATTTTCGCGCCGCGAAAGCGTTTGCGAATGCCTTCGAGAATGGTGGTGTAGCTGGACGGATTGCCATTGTAATTGCCGAGGAGCACGCTCAAAGAATCGCCATTGGGGCCGATGACCGCGATGGTTTTCACCGAAGATTTCAGCGGCAACGTGTTGCGATCGTTTTTCAGCAGCACGATCGATTTGCGCGCGGCTTCGAGAGCAAGCTGGCGATGCGCGGGAGTGTCGTTGTCGGCCATGGTTAGCTTCGACCACGGCACGCGCTCCTGCAGGTCAAACATGCCGAGCCGGAACCGCGCTTCGAAAAGGCGTTTCACGGCGCGATCGACGTCAGCGTTCGAAAGGAGTCGGTTGCGGACCGCAAACGGCAGCGCGCCAAACTCCGGCCCGCAGCTCAAGTCCGTTCCCGCTTTTACCGCGAGCGCGGCGGCTTGCTCGAGAGTTAAGACGAACCCGTGGCCTTGATGGAGGTCGCTGATGGCCCAGCAATCCGAGACGACATAGCCTTTGAAGCCCCATTTGTTGCGCAATGAGTCAAAGAGAAGATGATTCGCGCAGGCCGGCTCGCCGCGTACGGCGTTATAAGCGCACATGACCGAATCGGCATGGGCTTCCATGATGGTGGCGCGAAACGCGGGCGTGTAGGTGTCCGCGAAATCGTGGGGGGAAACCGGCACGTTGAAGCGATGCCGCAAAACTTCGGGGCCGCTGTGGACGGCAAAATGTTTGGGTGTCGAAACTGTTTTCAAATAATTCGGGTCGTCGCCTTGCAAGCCGCTTACGAAGGCCACTCCGATGCGGCTGGTCAAGTACGGATCTTCGCCGTAGGTTTCCTGGCCGCGCCCCCAGCGTGGGTCGCGAAAAATATTGATGTTCGGCGACCAGAAAGTGAGGCCGTAGTAGCGGCCAGTGTTTCCGTGCTGGATCGCATCGTTGTATTTCGCGCGCGCTTCGGTGGAAATCACGTCGGCGACACGATGGATCAGATCGGTGTCCCACGTAGCGGCAAGACCGATCGCCTGAGGGAAAACGGTTGCGTTTCCCGCGCGGGCCACGCCGTGCAAGCCTTCGTTCCACCAGTTGTACGCCGGAATGCCGAGGCGGGAAATGCCCGGCGCGACGTCTTGCATCTGCGCGACTTTCTCTTCGAGCGTCATTCGCGAGACCAGATCGTTCACGCGCTGTTCCAGAGGAAGGCTCGGGTCGAGATAGGCGGGCCGAGCAGGCTCCTTGGCCGCGGAAGCGTTCGCCGCAGTTTGGGCGTTCAAATTCGACGCGCCGAAAAACAAGCACAGAAATGCCGCGAGAAATCGCAAAAGACGGTTTTTCATGGCGGAGATTCTCGCTTACTCAGTGCCGGTAGTCCAGTACTGGTTCGCGACCGTAGCTGTCAACCGTTGGCAAACTTTGGCAGGAACATCCCGGTCTGTTTGGCGTGCGCGGCGAACTTTTCGCCGAACTCCTGCGAGAGGAAAGACTCTTCACGGCGCGCCTTCCAATAAAAGGATAGCCAGGCAACGGCCACGGCGAGCAACCCGCGCACTTCGCCCGTGGCAAGGACGGTTCCCAACAGCGCAAGGAGTATCCCGGTATAAATCGGATGGCGAATGTTGCGATACGGCCCGGTGCGAATTAACTCATGGCCCTCTTTCAAAGTGACGACGCCGCTCCAATTGGCCCCCAGATGCCAGCGGGCCCAAAATGCAACAGCCACTCCCGCGGCGGTCAGAAGAACGCCGGCCCATTCCACCGTGGGATCTGCGGGAACAAACCGAGCACCCAACCATCCATAGCGCGCTTCCGGCCGAACTAAAAGTTCAGCGGCGGCCACCAGCGGGAGCGTATAGATGAATCGCTGGCCCCACGTTTCGCGCCGCTTGGTTTTTTTCCGATTGAGCGCGGAAACCAGCCAATACAATCCAAATAAAACCCAGAGCGCGTTGTTCCATTCTCGTGGCGAGGAAGAATCCATGGGTGAGTTGCTACATCAACTCCTCGACGAACGAACGGGCAACTTCGGGCGGCACCTTCAGATCGCCATGGACCAACGGGCCATTGTTCAGGACCGGCTCGGCACCGTGCAGAGTAGAAACGTCGGTGCGCTCGAAGAATTTCCCGATGGGAATCTCCTCGCCCCAGAGCAGCGACTTCTCCATGGCAGCCATCCAGTTGGTGGGATCATGCGCGGAATCGTCTTCGAGCTTCTTCACGCGGGGACGGAACCACTGATAGGTATTGTCGTGATTGTAAGTGACGCAGGGGCTGAAGACATCCAGAAACGAAAAACCCGGATGTTCGATGCCTTGTTTGATCAATTCGGTCAGATGCTTTTGCTCTCCGCTGAAGCCGCGCGCAACGAACGTTGCTCCGGCGGCGAGGGCCAGAGAAATCGGGTTGACCGGTGCTTCGATGTTGCCGAAAGGCATGCTTTTGGTCTTCATGCCAATGCGGCTGGTTGGCGACGTCTGGCCGGTGGTCAAGCCATAGATCTGGTTGTCCATGACGATGTAAAGCAGGTCCACATTGCGGCGCATCGAATGGACAAAATGGTTGCCGCCGATCCCAAAGCCGTCACCGTCGCCGCCCGTCACCAAAACGGTTAGCTCGTGGTTCGCAAGCTTCAGTCCGGTAGCCACCGCCAACGCGCGGCCATGCAGTGTGTGCATTCCGTAAGTATTCATGTACCCAGGGAAGTTAGACGAGCAGCCGATGCCGCTGATAGTCACCACGTTGTAAGTTGGGATGCGCAGCTCAACCAGCGCCTTTTGTACCGCCGCGAGCACACCGAAATCGCCGCATCCCGGACACCAGTCGGGATCGACTTTACCTTTCAAATCCGCCATGGTCAGTTGCTGACTGGCACGCTGTACGCTTGTCGCCATTTGCGTCTCCTCCTCAGACCATAATCTCGTGCATGGGAACGGACAGTTTCGTCTGCCCAGCAAGTTGCTGCTTCACGGCCTCCACGATGTGGTGCGGCATGAAGGGTTCGCCGTCGTATTTGCGGATGTGGCCGTCCGGCACAAAGCTGGTTTCGCTGCGCAGGTAGCGCGCAAACTGGCCGCTGTAATTGTTCTCCACGATGATGGTGTGGCGCGAATCCCGCAGAATGTCCAGAATCGCTTCGCCATGCAGCGGCACGAGCCAGCGGATTTGCAGTTGATTTGCGGAGACTCCTTCTTCATTGAGGATTTCGCAGGCCTCCTCGATGACACCTTTCGTGGAACCCCAGCCGATCAACGTTACATCCGCGTCGCGCGGCCCCGACAGCGTTGGCGGCGGCACCGCGGCTTCGATACCCGCCACCTTGCGCATGCGTTTTTCCATCATGGCGCGGCGCTTGATTGGATTCGTGAATTCGTCGCTGATCAGTACGCCGTCTTCCATGTGCTCATCCGTCGCAACCGTGTGGATGTGACCTGGCACGCCCGGAACCGCCCGTGGTGAAATGCCGCTGTCGGTGATTTTGTAGCGCTTGTAATCGCCGTTCCTGGCAGCAGCGATGGACGCTCCGTTGCCGTTGCCATTCGTCATGATCAGTTCGCCGCGGTCGATGCTCTGGTTGAAATCCAGATCTTTGGGATGCACGCTGAGCCGGCCTTCCGACAGCAGCAGATCGCATAATACGAGGCCCGGGCACTGGAAGCGGTCAGCAAGGTTGAAGATTTCGGGGATCAGTTTGAAGCAATCGCCGATGTCCAACGGAGCGGCAATGACTCGCGGATAATCGCCGAACGCGGCGCCGAGCATTTGCCACAGATCGCCTTGCTCGGTCTTGGTAGGGACACCCGTGGACGGGCCGGCTCGCTGGCAGTTGATGACCACGACTGGCGTCTCGATCATCGCGGACATGCCCAGGCCCTCGCTCATCAGAGCAAATCCGCCGCCCGACGTGGCGCACATGGCGCGGACGCCGGCGTGCGCCGCGCCGATCGTCATGTTGATCACTCCGATTTCGTCTTCGACCTGCCGCACCATGATGCCGGCTTTGCGCGCGTGCGCCGCCATCCAGTGCAGCACGCCCGTCGAAGGACTCATCGGGTAAGCGCAGTAGAATTTCACGCCAGCCGCTGCCCCGCCCATGGCCATGGCGACGTTGCCGCTTAGGATCGCGTAGCGATTCTCCGTTTTGGGAATGGGATTAGGAAAAGCCATGAAGTGCGCGGCGGCATAATCGTAGCCGGCCCGCGCCACGCCGACATTCTCTGCCACCACGGCTTCGCCTTTTTTCTTGAACTGCTCGCGGAGAACTTCTTCCAGCGCCTGGAAGCCGATCCCCATCATGTGCAGGCCCGCGCCCATTGCCAGCGTATTCTGCGCGACCTTATTTCTGCTGATGTCCGCCAGTTCGGAAACGGGGAGCGGGCAAAGCTGGACTCCATCTGCTGCAGGTCCCGGCTTTATCGTGTCCGCGTTGTAGATGCAAGCCGCGCCGACAGTGAGCAGTTGCAGGTGCCGGTCCATGGTGTCCTGGTTCAGGGGGATAAGCAGATCGAGGCGGTCACCCATGTTGGTGACTTTTTCCGTGCCCGTTCGAATCGTCAGTAAGGTGTGGCCGCCGCGGATGATGGATTGGTAGGCGTTGTAGGCATTCAGGTGCAGGCCGCGCCGGCTGAAGATTTTTGCGAAAATGTCGCCCGGGGTGGCGACTCCCTGTCCGGCCGCGCCTCCGATACCGATAGCGAAGGTTTGCTTCATCGCACCCTCTCTTACTGAGTGCCGGCCGTTCCATTGCTCCCCAGCGCTCGGCCGGGCTCAATTCAAAGTTCGTTTTCCCGTCAGCGAGACTCCTCCTGTGAAGGACTAGCTAGTTTTTCGGGTAGCGGGAGTATACACCCAATTCTTCCGCATATTCTCGCCAGCTAGAGATTTGGATTCGAACGCCCAAGCTGGGTTGGCTGGGAGTGTGCAGGGACAAAGAAGCAATCGCACAGAACTCCGCTCCCGCCAAATTGTCCGCGCATCAGCCAAATTGGAAGCTGTTTTTGTTGGCCTGCAAGGAGCACACTCTCCTCCATGAAAAACAAATCCCAGCACCAACTCGGGCCGCAAACACGAGCCATTCATGGCGGCGAACCGAATCGCCGTGGCGTCAATGGCCCCATCGTTACTGAAATCATCCGCTCCTCCACTTTTACTTTTTCTTCCACGGAGGAAATGAAACTGTGGGCCGAGGGCAAGAACAAAGCTTACATTTATACGCGCTACGGCAATCCGACGCTTTCCGTTGCGGAAAAGAAAATCGCCGCGCTCGAAGGAGCGGAAGCCGCGGTGGTTACTTCGTCCGGTATGGCCGCAGTTTCTTCCGCGCTGCTTGCCGCGCTAAAAGCCGGCGACGAATTGATCTCCACCGCGGAAGTTTACGGCGGTTCGTACCGCTTGATGCGCGACGTTTTCCCTAATATGGGAATCACGGTGCGCCACGTCGCCACGGATCTAGCGGGCATCGAAAATCTCGTTACGCCACGTTCAAAAGTTCTTTACGTCGAAACGCCCACGAACCCGACGCTTCGCCTCGTTGATATTCAAAAAGCGGTGGCCTTCGCCAAGAAACACAAACTCGTCTCCATTATTGACAATACTTTCGCCACTCCTGTCTTGCAGAATCCCATCGCGCTTGGCTACGACATGGTCGTTCACAGCGCCACGAAGGCACTCGCCGGCCATTCCGACATCATCGCGGGCGTTGCTGTCGGCAATTCGAGTTGGATGGAGCGCGTGCGCCAAATGATCATCTACCTGGGTGGATCGATGGATCCCGGCGCGGCGTACCTGCTGATTCGCGGAATCAAAACGCTCGGCGTGCGCGTGCAGCGGCAGTGCGAAAACGCGATCGCCATCGCCAAATTTCTGGAGAAGCATCCGAAAGTGGAGCGCGTGCATTATCCAGGCTTGAAATCGCATGAGGATCACAAACTCGCGGCAAAGCAGATGCGCGGATTCGGCTCCATGTTGGCGTTCGACATGAAGGGCGGGCTGCCGGCGGCGCGGCGCTTCTGCGATCGCGTCCGGCTGTTCCTGCTGGCGGCGAGTCTTGGCGGAGTGGAGTCGCTGGTAATTCTTCCGATTTACAGCTCGCACTACAACATGAGCAACGAAGAATTGCAGCGCGCGGGCGTCAGTCCGGGAACGGTGCGCGTTTCGATCGGCCTCGAAGACAAAGAAGATTTGATCGAGGATTTGAAGCAAGCGCTCGGCTGATTTTTTCCAGCGCGCAATTTCAGTTTCGCGCGGCGCTCAATTTTTAGCGCTCAGCTTTTTACAGCGACGCTCTTTGCAACCGCGCCGGTCTGAAGACCGGCCACTACAAAATCAAGAACAAGAACAAAACAAGCGAAACGCCGTCCGGCCACTACAAAATCAAGAACAAACAAAAACCAAAAACAAAACTTCACGTCCGCAAAATCCTAGGACTTCGCCGCGGGAACGGGAACCGGGGCCGGGACCGCGGCGGTAAATTCGTCCTGCTCGGGGAGCAGGGACTTCACGATGTCTTCCAGTTCGTGCGCGCTCTTCACGTGCTCGGGATAATTGTGTGCGGTAATGTCGAAGGACACGCTGTGTTTGGCGCGGACGGTTTGCAATTCTTCCTGCAAGCGAACCGCGACGCGCTTGGCATTCAGGACGTCGGTCTCAGGCAACACTAGGGCGAAGGTATCCGTCGCAAGGCGATAGATGGAATCGGTGGGCCGCAGTTTGCGGGACATGGCTTTCGCGGCATCGCTCCAGGCTTCCGAGGTGGCGTCTCTTTCTTTTGCTTCTTTTGCGGAAGCGCCGGCGGGCTTGGCTTTCACGAGCAAGATGGAGAGCGTCTTTTGCATGGTCATAGCCCTCCGGTATTCCATGGTGAGGCGATCCCAGAAATGGTTTTGGTCGGGCATGGTCTGGAGCAGGTCGACGCTGGCTTGATGCTGGAGGGTGACGTTGCGCTCCAGTTCCGCGAGGAGTTGCTGCTTGAGCTGGCGTACGGTGCGCTGCCGTTCGAGCAAGTAGCTGACGAAGAGCAGGGTCAGCGCGCAAAAGCCGAAGAAGGACGCACGGAGCGTCCACTTATTGCCAATGGGATGGAGGAACACCAGCGGGTACATGAACATGGCCAGTCCGGCGGCCTGAATGAGAACGAAAGCAGCGGCGAGAATGGTGAGCTGGAGCTCACGGCGTTCGAGACGATCGAGTTCTGTGCGGTTCAAAGTACCCATATTTAGGTTTCAATAGCGACCAGACTGCGCGCCCGTAAGTACGGACTTTTTTCGCTTGCGCCCGTAAGTACGGGCGACTCCATGGTCAGGCTCGGAGGCGTTTTCTTCAATGGGCGCGAAGTACCGTGTAGCGGAAATGCTACTGGCCTTTTGTTGAAAGAGGCGAAGAGAGTGCACCGTGACCCGTTTTCTGTGGCCCGTGGAAGAAAGGTCTGAAGAGACGCCCGGGCCCGGTCGAACGCTCCGGCCAACAAAGGAACTGACTTGTGTTCCGTGATCCGTGGAGAAGCGTCCTGCGGATGGCTGGTTAACCATAACCGGGAGCCCTCCCCCCCATTTTTCTGTAAATGTTGCATCTAAAGGATTTAGCTTTCCTGTAAGTCTTTTGTTTGCAACACTTGCGGGGTGGCGCGCAGGTGTTGCAGCGAAAGGAGTTAGGGAATGGCCTGCTTGACATTGGCAGCCCCTCCCCCGCCATCCTTTTGTAAAGGATTGCAGCGTATGGGTTTAGGGTGTGGGGGTCGGCAAAAAGATTGAGAGGAAAGGGCTTAGGGGATGGGGCCAGAGGAATTGGGCGTAGGCTAAGAAAAAAGACAGGCGGCCGGCGAGCGTGGGATGCGAGATACACAAGGAAATGTAGCACGAAAGTCATGAAAGTGTCAAGTTATTTGTTGTACATCATTCGAATGGAGCGGGAAGGCGTTGAGGATGCGGGGGTTAAAGGATCGAAGACTGAAATGGGATGGGGATGCGGGACGAGCTAGAAAAAGCGGAGTCAAAAAGCCCACACGTAAACTCGACGTGTTGAGCACAAGAATTAGCGGCAAGTGGAAGAAGGTGCGGCTACTTACGAGGATGGAAGTGGGTGCGGCGGGTGAAGCTGCAGGGGGTCGGTAGGTGGTCCGTAGTTGGAAACGTCAAACCCCGCACGCTTCAAAACGAAGCTGTGAGGAAACCCATTGCGCTCTCAGCAAA
>MNDE01000161.1 GCA_001914785.1 Acidobacteria bacterium 13_2_20CM_57_17
CGGCATGAACGCCGACGTCCTGCCGCCCCACGAACGCAGCGCCAGCACGTCGAACCGTAATTTCGAGGGCCGCCAGGGCAAAGACAGCCGCACGCACCTCGTAAGCCCGGTAATGGCCGCCGCAGCCGCGATCGCCGGCCATTTTGTGGACGTACGCTCACTCGATGGCGTCGCACCAGTGGAGTAACGCTATGCGTATCGCTCTCCTATCCCTCATGTCCATCACAGCAGTCATCTGGGTGGTTTTGGAGGTCCGACACAGCAATCGATTTGGCATAGATAGGGGCCCAATGCCGTCGCGCACTCGCAATTTGCTTATGTTGATCTCTTTCATCGCGGGCGCTGCGCTGACGTTCTGGGAAACACAACACGGAAACACCCTGTTCTACCAGTGAATCGGAGGACCTAGAACAAATGCAACCTTTCAGTACGCACACCGGTATGGTGATGCCGCTCGACCGCGTCAACGTGGACACCGATCAGATGGTGCCGAAACAATTCCTGAAGGCACTCACGCGCGAAGGCTTCGGACGGATACTCTTTTATGATTGGCGCTATCTTCCCGGCGAAAACCCGAACCCGGAATTTGTGCTGAATTTTCCGCGCTACAAAGGCGCGTCCGTTTTGCTGGCGCGAGCGAACTTCGGCTGCGGCTCCAGCCGCGAGCACGCCCCCTGGGGCGTGAAAGACTACGGCTTTCGCGTGGTCATCGCGCCGAGTTACGCGGACATTTTCTACAACAACTGTTTCAAGAACGGCATTCTTCCTGCGACATTGTCCGAAAATGAAGTCGAAGAACTCTTCAAGCGCACGGAAAAAGAAGAAGGCTATTCGCTCACGGTGAATCTGCCAAATCAAACGATCGCCGACAAGCACGGCCTGATGTTCAAGTTCGAAATCGCACCATCGCGCAAGGAAGTTTTGCTGAAAGGCCTCGACGACATCGGCACGACGCTGCAGCACGCCGCCAAAATCGATACCTACGAAAAAGCCCACACCGCCACCGCCACGATGTACGACCCCGTCGACGTGAAGTACTACTCCAACGGCCGCTGACACGGTTTTCGATTTTGAATTTCAATCCCAAAAGAAAAAGGGGAAAGCATTTTGCCTTCCCCTTTCCCTAAGCGGCGAGTTGTGCTCGCCGGAAGAAGTTAGAATCCGACACGCAACCCGAATTCGATTTGGCGCGGGCTGTTAATTTGGATGTTTCCGGTTGGAGAAACCCCATTGTAAATCGAGCCAAAATCGGCCTGATCAAACAGGTCCAAGTATGGGTCGGTGAACCATGGGTGATTCATAATGTTACTGAACGTGGCGATGAACCTGGCATTGAACCGCTCGGTGAACTTCAACTCCTTCGACACCGTCAGGTCGAGATTCCAGCGGGACTGGCCGCGGAGCGGTCCGGCACCGCCGCCGTTGGGGCCATCAATCCCAAGGATGAACGGCCTGAATTGGTTGAACACCTTATCTGGGTTGGCAAAGAGGTTCAAACCGGTGCCCCCGGTAGTAGGGTCATTGTTGCTGCCAGTGCCATTCGCGCCCACGACGTTTCCGTGAACTGAAGCACCGCCGGAATACGGCGAGATGAGCACAGCGTTTACTCCCAAGCTGCCGGAGTTGGGGTTGCCCTGCCCTAATGTTTCGTCGCTGATGCTGCCGTTCGTATACACGGTCAGTGGATAGCCGCTATGCATGGTGAAGAACGGCGCAACGGCCCAGCCGCCAAGTGCCTTGCCTACGAACCCCTTCTGGCTCTTGTAGAATGGTAACTGATAAAGAGATTGCAGGTTGTAGACAAAGCGGATGTCGTATGGCTGAGGCCCATACGAACCCCAGTTCTTGAAGTCGTACCCGTTGTTCGGATTGATGCCGTTGTTTGCCTGGGCATAGAATTGCGTGCCCATCGACCGGCTCCAGGTGAAGTTTGAGTTGATTGTAGGTTTGAATTTTAGAATCTTGAGTTTTCAGTTTTTTGAAATCTCAGTCTTCAGTTTTGACTTTCCCGTTCTGAGTTCTCAGCTTTCAAATTGTTGTCGCCGCGTCGCCAATTCCCAAACAAAAGAAAAGTCCGAAGCAAAAAAAGCGGGAACAAAAAAGAACAGCGGGGAAAGTCCGACGGACTTTCCCCGCTGTTTACACTCAAATTTGCTACGCGCGGTCCATTCGAACCGCGGAAGTAAGTTTAGAACGCGAGCCGCAAGCCCAGCGACATAATGCGCGAGTTTGGCGCTCCCAATCCTTGGACTGACTGGGCGAGACACTGCGCCTTACCAAACTCTGCTCGAACCAAATTGCCTTGGATACAGTCAAAGTCAGGATGGTTCGCCAGATTCTGAGCCTGGGCACGGAAGTCCAGCTTCATTATTTCCGTCAGCTTAAAACTTTTGCTCAGGCCAAGGTCCAATTGCACAAACTTGGGCCCACGAAACACGTTACGACCGAGAGTTCCAAAGCGCATGAAGCCTGGACCAGAGGATGGATACGGCGGGTTGCCGAAAAGAGTGTTCCCGCCTCCCGAACAGTTCGCAACGGTCGCAGGCAGACCAGCTTCTCCGCATCCTATCGTACCATTGTTAGTGAAGACGCCGTCAGCCGGGTTACCTCCACTATATGCCGACGATATGCTGGACCCAAGGAAGTTTGGATGGTCGTTAAGAACGCCATCCAAGTTGTAATCGCCTCCGAGATTGTAAGGAACACCGTTCGGGTCTAGCAACAGACAGCCAAATTTGTTGGTGCTGACCACGCCATTATAGGAGCAAGGAGTCGTCTTATTGCCGTCCCTTGCACTCAATCGGGTACTCGCGCCGTTCCCTAGAGCACCTACATACACGTCCACGGGATGGCCGGAGTACAACTGCATGAGAGATCCGAGCGTCCAGCCGCCAAGTGCGTGTCCCACAAATCCCTTCTGACTCTTCAAGAAGGGCAGTTCATAGGTCACGTTAAACTTGTAGGCGTGCTTGTGGTCGTAGGATGCTGGGGCGTGAGACAGTCCTGGAAGCTTATTGGAGATGTAGTAGTAAGGGGCAGTAAATCCACCAATCGTTGAGCAGCCCGCAAACAGGTCGGAGTTCAAATCCAGAAGCTTTGACCAAGTGTAACTCGTCTGGAATTGCAGTCCGTGGCCCATGCGCTTCTGCGCTTCCACAACGAGCGAGTTGTAGCTGGAGCTAACGCTGTTCGAGCGGTAATTAAAACCCGTATATAGGGCGTTAGGACGTACAGGAGTTATGCTGGGGGAGCACTTAGAATTCACAGTCGCGCAAGCGGCCTGCGAAGCGACTCCGTACCCGATCCCATCAAAGCGGTTGTAGTTTTCAAGCATGGGCAAATGCCGACCGAGCGAACCCTGATAGCTCACCCGCAAAAGCAATCCACCAAGCACTTGCCGCTCGACGCCGAGGTAATAGTTATCGCCGGCTGAGTCCTTCATGTTGACGTCCATGGTTCGGATGGAAACGCGGTGGCCGGCGCAATTCGCATTTGCCGCGTTCGGGATCTGGCAGCCCGGGATACTCGGATCGTATGCAAGGCCCAAGGACGCTGGATTGGAGTAGTTCACAGCGTCACCGATATCATTCTCGAAGTCGGCTAGGCCATAAAACGGCGGATTCCAGGCGCCGTTCGACCAGATATTGTCAAAGATGCGGTCATAAGCGATGCCAAAGCCGCCACGGAGGGCCATCTTGCCGTTGCCCATAAGGTCCCAGGCAAAGCCGACGCGGGGTGCGACATCGCCGTTCCGCGTATTCCACATCCGGCTCACCGGACCGGTGCGAGCGTTAGCGATGCATGTAGGATCAGAGATATTGCAGTTCAAGTTTATAAATTGCGCCAGGATGCCATGAGCCTCGCTGGGCGCGCCATAGCGGTCCCAGCGCACTCCGAGGTTTAGAGTCAGCCGCGGCGAAACTTTCCAGTCGTCCTGAACGAAAGCATAGTAGTCGTGGTAGGTGTAGTGGCGGTATGCGCTGGCTTTGGTTCCCGTGGCCGGGTTAACAGAGGTCTCCTGGAAGTACGGGTAATCCCCGGAAAAATTCGCGTTGGATTCATCAAAGACATTCGCGACGGTGCCGTTGGGTTGCAAGGTCTGATCGCAAAATGGCGTAATTATTGCGCCGACCGAGCAGGCCGTGCTCTCGCCACCGCCATCCTCGATCCTTGTCAGTTCTCCGAACTCGTAGTTGCCAGGGATCCCCAGATCCCAGTTGCGGTAGAGAATGCCGGCTTGTGTGCCCCCGCCGAACTTGAGCGAGTGCCGTCCCTTGGTCCAAGTCAGGCCATCGGTCAAACCCCAGCGGTCCTGTGTAAACCCTTGAACCTGGCTTCCCTCGAAGGGACCTCCTAAGCTGAAACCGAGACAGCCACCTGATTGGTTATCAATGCTGATGCTCGGAATTGTATTCGTCCCGTCGCCAGCAACGAACACGTTATAGTGCCGGTTATGCGCGAGCGAGACTTCGTTCAAAAGCTGTGGGTTGAAAATATGGGTCTCGCTCAGGGTAAGGTTATGGTAGTGATTGTTGGTGGTCCCATTTATGGGGCCCTTCGTGGTCAGAGGGCCCCCGCCAAACTCATCCACAAAATTCTGGCGAAAGATATTTGCCGCGAAGCTCAGCCGGTCTTTGGCACTGAAATTGTGGTCGATGCGACCGTAATAAGCATCTTCCGAGTCTCTCTGCGGATCAGAGAAGGAGAGGCACCCCACCGGATTCGGTAGCCCGTTTCCCCAATAGTTCGTGCCAGCACCAGTAACGCCGAGGGGGTCAGCACTAGCGGGACATTTCTGGTCGGACGTAAGTGGGGGATATGCTGACAAGATCTGTTTGGCGATGGACGCACTTCCCCCTCCATTCCCATTGGCATTCGCCAGGATATAGGCGAGCCCAGCACTTGTGGGCACGTAATTGTGCGCAGTGGTTGTTGAGGCAAGCAATTTTATGCGGTCGTACGCGAACGAAAAGAAAGTCTTGTCCTTCTTGATCGGACCGTCGACCTCGCCGCCAAACTGGTTGCGGATGTATTTTGGCCTGGGAGGAAGGAGGGTCACGGCTGGGTCTGTTTTGCGATCGGTGACCGCAGAATTGTACTGCCGGTCATAAAAGAAATCGTTGGCATTCAAAGCCGCATTGCGGTTGAACTCGTAGAGAGCGCCATGGAACTTGTTCCCGCCCGACACTTGGTTCGCGCTGACAACAGCGCCAATCCCTCGGCCATATTCCGCACTCATTTGATTCGTCTTGATGGTGAAGTCCTGGACAGACTCAAGCGGGGGGTGAATGTTGATTGCGCCCTCGCTAAAGTTATCGTTATCGTCGCCACCATTGAGCAAGTAAGCCGTGCCGGATTCCCTAGCCCCTCCCGACGCCGGGTTCATATCGAGGCCCGGCTGCACGGACGGCGCTGTAAACGGCAGCGAAGAGAAAACATCTCGATCCGCGAGAGGTGTATTAAGGATGGTTGTGCGATCAATTTGAGTCGCGAGATCGGAAGTGGCCGTCTGCACAAGCGGGACTTCCGCGGTCACTTCTACAAGCTGCGAGGTTTTTGCCAATTCCAACTGACGATTGAACGAAACGGTTTGGCTGGCCTCGACAACAATTCCAGAGGCTCTGAGTCCGGCAAAATTGGCAGCCTTAATCTCGATAGTGTATGTTCCGGGCGGCACAAGAGGGAAGCGATAGGAACCGTCGGACCCCGTCGTGGTTGTTTGAGAAATGTTGGTGCCGACGTTGGTGATGGTCACCGTCGCGCCAGGAACCACCGCGCCAGTCGGGTCCGTAATCGTACCGGTAATTACACCCTGCACGGTCTGTGACCAAGCAACTCCACTCGCAGCAAGAACCAAGAAAGCCGTAAACAAGACAAGAAAAGTTCGCTGCCTCACACTACACCCCCTGAATTTATGGAGCTGATTTAAGATTTTCCAGCCAACCACAGGGCCTCGTCTCTCTCGACGAAACAGGATTTCGTCACCACGGCCGCGCCGGGGATCACAGGCGAGGCCACCCATTTGCGCGTATTGAATATCCCCTGAAAGGCTTTGTCAAGAATAAAGTTAGACGGACCTGAGATAAACTTCAGATAAACCAGATTCGATTATTCCGTTGACGGGAATCGATCGAGGCTGCCTTTCATCACTGGACAGTGTTCACCAGTCAAGTTGATTTAGGATTACACGCGAGGAAAGAAATACATCTGGTAAGGTAAGATGCATTTCTGCCATGACGAAGTGTTCCGCGCCGGCAAGGCAAGTGTACTTCGAATGAGTTGGTTCTGAGATGGGGACGATGCTGACGCGCAGGGATTTTGCCAAGCGGGGAATGATGTGCGGCGGTGCGTTTCTGGTTGGATACGAAGAGGCCGCATGGGCGATTTGCAGCCTTCCCTGTTTGCAAATCCAACCTGCCGATCCTTTTTCGGGAGGCAAGCAACTGGGACTGGTGAATTTTATAAACCCGCGGCCTTTGGAGATGGACACGGAGCAAGGGACCGAATTGGACGGCAGGTTGTACACGGACTTGTCCAAGCTCTCACTGCAAGAGCCAGTCATCGCCACTGACAGATTTTATGTTCGCACGCGAGTTTCCAGGTTGCTCCCGGATGTGAAATCGTGGCGAGTGCGCGTCGATGGGCTAGTGGAGAAACCGCGGACCCGCACGATCGATGAGTTGACGAGTGCGGCGAAGCCGTTGGGATTGTATTTGATGGAGTGCGCGGGGAACGTGCCGCTGACGAACTTTGGAATGATCAGCGTGGCCAGTTGGGGCGGCGTGCCTCTCGCTGACATTCTGGAGAAGAACGGCGCGAAGTCCCAGGCGTCGCGCGTGCTGGTCACGGGATTCGATCAGTACGCTACAAAATCGATGACCTCGGTTCCAGGAGCGAGCTGGGTCTTCTCCATCGGAGACCTCAATGCGGCGGGAGCGTTCCTGGCAACGGAGATGAACGGCAACCCACTGACGCCTGATCATGGCGCGCCGGTTCGTCTGGTGGTACCAGGCTGGTATGGCTGCGCATGCATCAAATGGGTGACGGGAATTACATTTGTGGACGATACCGCGGAAGCCACATCACAGATGCAGGAGTACGCGGCAAGGACTCATCAGAAGGGTGTGCCTGCACAAGCGCGCGATTTCCAGGCGGCAACCATCGATCAGGCAGCTATGCCGATTCGAATTGAGAAATGGCTGGTCGAAGAAAAAATCAAATACCGAGTAGTGGGAATCGCGTGGGGCGGACATACTCCGGTCAAGACGCTGATGATTCGCTTCAATCCGGAAGAAGATTACGTACCCGTGGACAATTTTGTGCAAACCAAGAACGATCCCTGGACACCGTGGACGCATGCGTGGTCGCCGAAGGAACCTGGAACATATTCGATCCGGCTGACCGTGAGAGATCCAGGGGTTCGAACCAGGCGGCTGGATTCCGGATACTATGTGCGGTCCGTCGAGATTCCGGAAGTTTAATCGTTATCCGGCGCAATCACGCCGCAATGAGGTGAAAAGAGTGAAGCAACCTGCCAGCGGAATGACTGCAATCATCGTGCTGAGCCTGTTCGCAGGTGGATCATCACCAGCACAGCAATCGCCTCACGAAAGACATTCGCAGGCTGGTTCGGTTCCACTGGAAATTCTGCAGCGTCCCGTGACGTTGCGCACGGGGATTGGTGAGCTCCACGAGAAAGTATCCACGCATTCGCCAGAAGCGCAATCCTTCTACGATCAGGGGATTGCCTACGTGCATTCCTACGTGTGGATGGAAGCCGCGCGCTCGTTTCATCAGGCGTTGCGCCTGGACCCAAACTTGGCCATGGCGTACCTCGGCTTGACCGACGCTTTCATCGGTCTTCAAGACGTTGCGACGGCAAGTGCCACGCTGGAGCGCGCCAAGGCGCTGGAAAAAGGATTGAGCGATCGCGAGCGGGCTTGGCTTTCCATCCGCGAAGGAGAACTCCAATTCGCCGAGGACAAGCCGAATGGCTACGTCGCCTACCGCAAATCAATCAACGACGCGCTGAAAGCTAACCCGAACGACCCCTGGCTGTGGATCCAACGCGGACTGGCGGATGAAGCCAGTCCTTTTACACATGGGCAAGCCGGCGGTGTGGACGCGCTCGCGTTTTACAAAACGGCGCTGGCGCTCGCGCCCGGCAATCTTGCGGCTCATCACTACTGCGCACACGCGTACGAAAACATGGGGCGATCGAAAGACGCGCTTGAAGAGAGCGCGCTGTATGCGCGCATGGCTCCCGCGATTCCGCATGCGCATCACATGCACGGGCACGCGCTGATGCGAACGGGGCGGACCGAGGAAGCGATTACCGAATTTCTGAAGACGAAAGAGTTGGAAGAAAATTACTATCGATCAGAGAAGATTCCGGCCCGTTATGACTGGCACCACGCCCACAACCTTACTTTGCTGGCGATGAGTTACCAGTCGCTAGGACAAATGAAGTCTGCTGAAGCTCTTTTTCACGAAGCATTTTCTTCGCCTGCTTACACGGATTTTCTGGACTACAACCGCAAGTGCTGGCCGGAGTTTCTGCTCAGCCGGCGGCGATATCAGGAGTCGCTGGTGGCCGCGCGCGAACTTACAAATAGTACGTGGCCGCTGGCGCGTCTGGCAGGCCACACTTTGGCGGGACAGGCACTGCTTGGAGCGGGTTCGGTCGCGGAGGCCAAGGAGGAGTTGACTCTGGCGGAGAGGGAAACTGAACGGCTTCCAGCAAGAGCGGTCGCGGCACTTCCGTATCCAACGACGCTTCGAACGGATATTTTGCTGCAAGAGAAGAACACGTCCGAGGGTGAACCACTGGCCACGGATGTGGCTAAGTCCGTGCTGGCAATGCCCGGCCCGGACGCGTGGATGGCTGCCGTATTTGAGCTGGAATCGATGGCGCAGAGCGCCCGCAACGCTGGCGATTGGGATCTGGCCGGTTTCCTGGCCCAGCAGATGATTCTGCACAACCTGAACTATGCAGGAGGCCACTTCGCGTATGGCCTCGCGGCAGAGCACTCCGGCAAATCAAGCGACGCGCGTCAAGCCTTTGCCACCGCCGAAAAACTTTGGGGCAAAGCAGATCGAGATTTGCCGGAGCTGGAACAAATTCATAAGCAACTCGCCGCGCTCCGCTGAACAGAAAGGCGCCTCTTGCAGGAACACGGATGAATGGCGTGGCGCACAATTACTTGGGGGCTGATTCGCTCAGCCGAATGACGGCTTTCCGCGCGCGATCCGCATCGCGCCCCTTTGGGTCTTCATCGAGATACAGTTGATACTCTTTCGCCGCCTCAACCGGCTGCTGCGTGGCCTCGAGCGCGAGAGCCGCAACAATATGCACACCTGCGAGTCCCTGGTGGGGAACCGCGTGCGCCTTGCGCGCATGAGCAATCGCATCGCTGTACTTGTGAGTGAGAAGCTCAGCATTCGAAGCGGAGCTGAGAGCCCAAACATTGAGAGGCTCCCCGTCTAGGGACTTGACCAGAAAGGCGTCTGCCTCTTCGTATTTTTTTTCAGCGAAAGAAATGCGCGCAAGGTTTCTGTAGGCTGCTGGGAAATCAGGATTCAGCTCGATGGCTTTCGAAAACGATTCCCGCGCGGCGTCCCTCTCATTCAATTCCGCTTCAACCATTCCGAGGCCGTTATAGGCCAGGTCGTACCGCGGATACTCGCGAATTGCCGATTCGAACAGCGCGCGGCTCTCTTGCCAGCGCTGCCGACGCATTGCTTCGCCTGCCTGCTCGAACGCCTTTAACGCCGCGGCAGGGATGGTCAGGCGTAACGCGGCAACAGTGCCGGCCGGCAGGGTTTCGTTGGTGCGTCCACCAGGTTCGGCGCGGCGAACGCGGATGCGCTCCACGTGGGAAGTCTCATTGCGCGCAATTTCCAGGTCGCCTTCGTACGGCTTGATATTGGGTCCAGTGATTCGAATGCGATGCAGGCCTGGAAACGTTTGGAAGATCACCGTGCCATTATTATCCGTGATCTTATTCGTCATGGCACTGCTGGAGCCGACGGCGTCCATCAACTCAACTGTCGCGTAGCCGGCCTTCTCCACGTCGCCGTCGATGGTGATAAACAATCGCAGTGTGACAGGCGTTGGAGCCTGCCGCTGACTGATTTGGGCTGAACACAAGGCAGGCATTGCGAGCAAAACCAAGAAATATTGCGGTAGGCGACACATTGGCACGAAATCTTCAGCACAACAGCGAGAATCGTAACACACGGCCAACGGGACGATGCACGTTAGAAAAAAAGGGCCGGCTTGGCGGCCGGCCCGGAAACTGGAATTGAAGCTGTTTAGAAGATGAAGTGGACCTCCAAGCGCAACTGGCGCGCCGTCTGGTATACCGACGGCATGCCGTAACGGCCGGCAAGTGTCATTGGCGTTCCCAGCGACGAAGTGAACGAACCGGTATGGTTTACTGCGTCCACATAGTTGTAGGGAGACATCACTAGAGCCCAGTTTACCTGCGGGTCTCCGCTAAATCGCGAAGGCCGGACCGGGCTGATTAGGTTGGAGCTGGCCGCGTTCACGTTTTCCGTGACCGCCACCGCAGCGTGCTGATTAAGGATGTTGTACACATTCGCCCCCAACTTCAGAGAGTACCTCTCCGTCATCTTGAACTGGTGGGTTACAAAGAAATCGGTCTGGAAATACGGGTCAGTGCGAGCATTCTGAGTGACGCCAGAGGCCACAAAGTTGCCACACGTTGTGCAGAAGTTTGCCTTGGAGGGATCCGGCTGGTAGAGACCGGGAGTCCGAGTGAAGTTGGCGAAATTACCCCGGCCCTCGGCCCACTGGCAGGCAGACGAAGTACCCACCACCGGCAAGCAGGTGTTGATCGGGGTGCCCTGGAAGGCGGCCTGGATCACGCCAAAGCTGGTCTCCATTCTGTGCCACTTCAAGGGGTAGTAGCCGTACACCTTGGCAGTGTTGGGACGATCTGTGCTTAGCGGACCATCATCAATCTTGCCGTTGGGCAGGTAGGTCATGCTCGGCAGGTCAAACAAACGAGTATTGTTGGGGTTATGGCGGCCCCCAGCACCGTCGGTCGGGTCGGTGTTCGTTAGCCCCGGGTAGTTGCCTGTGAGTTTGCTGTAGGTGTAAGTGACGGCCCCGACCCATTTGGCACTCTGGTGCTTCAGGCGGAATTCCGCGCCGTCATAACGGCGAATGGCTCGCACGACGCCCGGGCACTCCGCGCAGAACGGTCCTCCGTTCGAGGCCGTAAGCAGATAATTGTTGCCAAAATTTGCGTTGCACCCAGCCGGCGTATTCGGAGAGGTACAGGGAACTCCGCCCGTATCGGGGATGACGACGTTGCGATCCAGCACATCGGCAAATGTGCTGCCGGGATTACCGATGTAAAAGCCCAAGTTGTCGGTGATGGACATATCTTCAATAGCGTTGTCCAATCGCATGCGCGAATATCCGGACTCCAAACTCAAAGTTGGTGTTATGGCCCAGTCCACGCCGGCGACAAACTCGTGCTGGGACATGGGCTTCATGTTTGGATCTATAGCCGGGTCGCGCGGATCCGCCTTGGTGGCGCGAAAGTCCACGTTCTCGATAAAGCGCCCTACCGTCACACCAGGCGCGGCTCCGCTCGCGGGACAGCCGGCCCCCGTGGCCAGTGTAGGCGTGATCGCGTTGTAGTTCGTGGAGTCCAGCGTGTACACGCACTGGTGCCAATAGTCGGACCCGAAAGAGCCGCGGGCCAGATTCATCTTCATGATATCGAAGTACTTTCCATAGCTGGCGTAAACCTTTACCTTGCCATTGTGCAAAAGGTCGTACGCGCCTCCGATGCGAGGAGCAATTTTATCGCCCCAACCGAAGTTCACTGACGGGAAGCGTGTCGGATCGTAAGGCGGCAGGATCTCGGTATCGAAGCGAACGCCGAGGTTGAGGGTCAAGCCGCGTATCCGAACTGGCCACCGCAGAAGTTTCCGGCGGTAGCGCCGAATTGAGCCTGGTTCTGGGCTATGATCTGGTTGCAAGCCGTCGTGCTCGTCAGAGGGGTATACTGCTGCCCCCAAGCAAGGTCAACTACGTTTGTGTTGGCAGTTACGAGCACGTCGTTGGACTGTGTTGACCAGAAGTAGCCACCCTTAAACGTATGGCTGCCCAAGAACCGACCTACATAGTACGAGGCGTTAACGTCAAAGCTCTTACGCTTAAACGCGTCAAAATGTGTCGAGAAGTTATTGGGAATGTTGGAGAAACCGGCGGTGTTAAAAGAGGACGTGGGGAACGGCTGACCGGTAAGATCCTTGCTACTGGCATTGACTGTGGTGTCGTAAATGTAGCGCGTTCCTTGGGGCACACCACGACTCTCATTGTTACTGAAGAAGTAACCGTAGCGCGCGCTGATGACAGTCCTAGACGTGGGAGTCCAGTCACCGCCGAAGATGTACAGGGCGCTTGGGTTGACCGTGCCATTGTCGGAGCGGAAAGTGTTCGGATCGGTGGATGCGCCGGTATTCAACTGGCGGTAAGCGCTGTCCGGGCTACCGAGTTGTCCCTGCGTTCGGGAATAGGCGTAGTTCCAGTCGGCAAAGAGACGTAATGAATTGAGCGCGCGAAAGTCCAGCCGGTTGTACATATTGTGCTGGAGGAAAGTGCGCGTTAGCCGGCGCGGTCCGGGGTTAGCGCTGGTGAACGTGGTGGTGCGGTTCGTGGTATCAATCGTGGGAATGTAACTGCTGTAGGCAAACAGCCTATCTTTGAATATGGGCCCACCAATCTCGTAGCCGGGCTCGATGACTTTCCGGCTGTCCTTTTGGGGTATGTAGTACTGAGGCGTGCCGTCGAGGCGTGTGCTGGTGCTAAGGCTTGCCTGCGTCGGGTCGAGCCGCAAGCCGCAAACTGTACTGAAACCGGCGGATGATCCCGCAGAGCCTGAGGTAAAACCGCTCGCGCAGGGGTCATTCGCATCCAACGCCGCGCTCTGATAGTACACTTTGAGCTCGCCGTGCCAGTCTTGCGTGCCGCGTTTGGGAACTGCGTTTACCACGCCGCCCATGGCGCCGCCGAACTCGGCCTCAAAGCTGCTGGCCTTAATCTGCACTTCCTGGATGAAGTCCTGCTGGAAGTTCTTGCCCACGCCGCCGACATTGACGTTGGTAGTGTTGATACCGTCGATCAAATAGGTGTTTTCACCGTCGCTGGCTCCATTGATCTGAAACCCGTTCGTTCGGTTGCCGCTAGTGCTCTGCAAAGGTTCCTGGCGGGAGCCGGGAGCAAATTGAATGACTGACTGAAAGGATCGGCCCATAGGTATACTCGAAAGATCATCCCGCGTGACCGTGACAGCTACTTTGCTCTGGGTTACGTCCACGGCAGGAGCCTCGGCCCGAACTTCCACGACTTCACTGGCGGTACCTATTTCCAATTGAATGTCAACGTTTGGGAGGCGGCCGACATCGAGCGAAACGCCCTCGCGCTTAACGACACGGAAGCCCTTGGCGGTGACAGTAAGAGTGTAGCTGCCCGCCGGAAGACTCGAGAAGCGATAAAAGCCAGTCGTATCCGTTTCGGTTTTCCTACTGCCCAGTAACGTCGGGCCTGAGACTTCTACCGTCGCACCCGCAACAACCGCGCCTGTTGGATCCTTCACATACCCTTGAACTCCGGCCGTTGTTTCCTGCGAAAACAGTGCGGTTGGAACCAAAGCAAACACACAACACAGGGCAACCACCACCATAACCACTCGCTTGCTTAACATGTAACTACCTCCTGGTTGGGCCATGACTGGCTCACCTGAACTGTGCACACCTGGCCGACGAACTGTCCCGGGTTAGCAAAAGGAAGGATTCTGCAAGAGGCCATAAATCAGAAATCCACTCGCAAACTGCAACCTGCCTGGCAGGAGAGCAAATTACGTACCAGCGCTACTCCACCGGCTAAGTTCTAAATTTCTCGTGATTTACACAGATTTTAGGAGTCATGGACGTGCGCTCTGTCTATGTTCGGTCATATTTTCATACGGACTTTCATAGATATTCTCCCGCGTTCCGACCCGTCCTTGGCTGCGCATCGCAACGATTCGACCGCATTCACCGACAGCCTGCATCACTCAATCTCAGGCACGCGACCGTGTAAGCACAAGATTCCATGCGGGATATATATTGTTACCGAATGCTTTGTCAACACATTTCTACTCCCCACAGCCAAATAAACTTTAGCTAAATAGAATCTAAATTATGACGCTAGTAGGTACTGGCAGCTTGTCTTGCGCCTTCGGCGGGAGAGCGTCGGAGCCTGAAGAGGCCGAGATGAGATGGCGGGATTCTTAATTGGCCTGGTAGACCGTACGGCCGCCGACAACGGTGCGGAGGACGCGCGTCTTGGTGAACTGGGCGGGCGGAACTTTGGTGAGGTCGTTCGAAAGGACGATGAAGTCGGCGTACTCGCCCTCTTTCAGCTCGCCCTTCTTCCCTTCTTCGAACTGTGCGTAAGCGGACCCCGAGGTGTACGCACGAATGCAATCCGCTAGCGAGATTTTCTCCTGCGGCTCCCACCCGTTCTTTGGACCGCCATCCGGACGTTCGCGCGTCACGCAAGCGTACAAGCCGCGAAACGGGCTGATCGGCTCCACGTTGTAATCGGTGCCGAACGCGAGTCGAACGCTGTTTTTCAGCATGCTGGCCCAAGCGTACGCGCCGATGATCCGCTCGCGCCCGATGCGGTCCTCCGCCCAGCGCATGTCCGTGGTCTGATGCGAAGGCTGCATCGACGCGATCACTTGGAGTTCCGCAAAACGCGCGAAGTCCATGGGCGCGACCACTTGCGCGTGCTCGATGCGGTCGCGGCGGTCGCGCCGACCGTTAGTCTTGGCCACCGCCTCGAAAACATCCAGCGCGATGCGATTGGCGCGGTCACCAATCGCGTGGAACGCCAGCTGAAACCCGGACTTGTCGCGCTGAATAGCCATCGCTTTCAGTTTCTCTGGATCGTTGGTGAGGATTCCATTCGTGGAGGGATCGTCGGAATAGGGCTCGAGCATCGCAGCGGTGCGTGAACCC
>MNDE01000189.1 GCA_001914785.1 Acidobacteria bacterium 13_2_20CM_57_17
AACGCCGTCCGGCCAACGCAACATTTCGATGTAGGCGCGACACTTGGCTTCACTATTGAATTGCTTGATTAGCTCAACGAGATTCATAGGACGCTCCCATGCCGAAGAAGAAGAAACACCCGAAAGACATGACAACGGAAGAGGCGCTACAGCACTTGTTCACAAAGAAAGGCCACAAGATTATCAAGCGCCATATTGCCGAAATTGAGCGGAAGTCAAACACAAAGAAAGGCTAACAGGAATGAGTGGTGAAGTCAAGTATATAATCCCTGGTTAAAGTCCTTTGTTTTGATACACTTTTGTAAGTGTTGATTCTAAAGAGAGTTAGAGCTGTGTTTTTGACGCATATGCAGAAGTGTTGATTCTAAAGACGGTTAGCACTGTATTTGGTGCAACCCTGCCCCAGCGTTAAGATGCACCACAACGAGCGGTCCACGAACCGATTGGCAGACACATAAATGCCCTATAGGAGAGCATTCAAACTGTGAGAAGGTTGGGAGGAAGGCGAGGCGAACTACTTCACGTGAGTAATGTACCTTAGTAGTGACCCTGTTGTCAATAGAAATTTGTAAAAATATGGTAACGAAAAAGAAGGCTGTGGGTCCGCATGGCGTTCGTGCTACAGGTGTTTGCGGCGAGGACGCTTGGACGCGGCTCGACCACGCTCCGCGTGCTGGCGAGGTTTGCGGACACGGGCGGGGCGGATTTTGCGCATGGCTGCGTTGCCGGCGCGCTGGCAGGCGCGCCACATGTACCAACTGGCGACGGTGCGGTAGGGGCGCCAGCGTTCGCCGAAGGCGAGGAGTTCCTTGGGCTTGGGCATGTGCTTCTTGCCGTAGGTGATGGACCAGCCTTTTTTGACGCCGAGATCATGGATGGGGAGAACGTCAGGGCGGCCAAGGCGGAAGATCAAAAACATTTCGACGGTCCAGGCGCCGATTCCGCGGACGGAAACGAGACGCTTGACGAGTTCTTCGTCGGAAAGCCTTTGGGCTTGTTCGAGCGTGGGAACGACGCCGTTGATGGTTTTTTGCGCGAGGTCCTTCATGGCGAGGATTTTTGCGCCGGAGAGGCCCGCTTTGCGAAGCGCGGGCTTGCGGAGCTTTAGCATTTCCCGGGGAGTGGGGATGCCGCCGTTGGAGCTGAGAGCTTTGACGCGGGCGAAGATGGTGGCGGCGGCTTTGCCGGAAATGGATTGGTGGGTGACGGCTTCGAGAAGAGTTTCGTAGGGAGATTGTGCGGCTTCGATCTTGAGTTGGAACGGGACGGTTTCTTCGATCAGGCGCTTCAGGTGCTCGTCGCGTTCAGCGAGGTGCTTGGTGGCTTTGTCAAGATCAAATGCCGGGACGGCGGGTGTCTCTGTCACGATGGCTCCATTCCGGAAACGGGGGAATAGAGTAGCAAGTCGAAGAAGGAAATGCGAAATTCGAAAATCGAAATACGAAAAACGCGGGTCTGAAGACGCGCCGCTACAATGGCTCCGTTGAGGCAATGGTTTGGTGGGAGACTTGGCGGAGGCGGCTGGCCTTCTTGCGGGCATGACGCAGGCGCAGCAGGCTAATGGCGGCGATGAGGAGCAAGCAAGATTCGACGAAGAGTTTGCCGCCATCGAACCAATCCACAGAGGCATTTTTCAAGCCGGGATCAGTGAACAGGCTGTGCCAGAAGAGCGCCGCAGCAACAAAGTAAATGGAGAAATGGAAAGACTTCCAAAGATGGCGGCCGAGACGGATGCGCAAGTAGGAAGTGGCGACGACAAATGCAAGCAGGTAGAGAGCGATTGCGCCGATGGTGTTGTCGAGGGGCTGGGCCGGCGAATGTACGGGATAGACGAGGTCGAAGATGAGGAAGCGCGGATTTTTGTTTAGGAGCAGAATTGCCGGGTGAAGGATCGATAGAGCGAGAACGAAGTAACCGGTCCAGTTGTGAAACGGAAATAATTGAATCGATGATGCGGCCAGGAGCGGTGAGGACTGTAGCGGAGGGCCATGAGCAGACCCAGGAGGACATTGAGGGTTACCGCGCCGACGGCGAGTAGTCCGACGTAGGCCGAGAGCTCCAAGATGGTGATACGCGTTGGCGGCATGTGCTAGAAACCTCGGCCCTTGTGCAATCCTCCAGTTTGAGGCAAGGACGTGCGATTGTGTTTACAAGAAGCAGAAACGAAAACAGGGAGGGTCTAAAGTAGAGACGCCCCGACTGGGCCAGGGCAGGCGCCGCACACAGGGAAAGCGCAGAGAGGTCAGGTAAGCTGGCCACCCAAACGGCTCATGCTGCAGTGGGGACATCGCCAGAGACGGAAGTTGGGATGCTCCGGCTGCACTTCCAGCAAGTACATCGGATAGCGGTCATGCGCACAGTACTGGTGGGGAGGAATCGGGCATCGCTTGATAATGAATTGATTTTGCGTATTTAGGAAATAACCATCCGACCTGCTGTAGCTCACGAAACAGTGAGGTTCTTTACAATCGTAGGCCACTCCGTTTTCGCTTGAAGATAACTCTCGAACCGTCATTTCCGAATGGTGTTCGTAGCAGAGCGGGTGAATTCTGTTTGCAGGGGCTATAGCAGGCATGAGAATTACCTCCTCTCAACGCCTGAAAAACAAAGACCGTGTCACAATAACCACAGAGATTGCACAGGTAAATACCCTAAGGAAAATATCTGAAACAGACCGTAACGCGCAGAAAAGCGTTTGTCAACAACAAATTCCCAAAATGGGACGTAGTTATAACGGGCCCTGAGGAAAAAATGGGGATACGAGACAAGCCCCATGACGGCACAACGACCGGTTCACAAGACCGGGTGTGCTAGGATGATGCGTTTGTGCAGGCGAACAATTAGCGTATTGAAGAGGTTGGAGTGCAGACGGGAATCATTGGACTACCACAGGTAGGGAAGACGACGCTGTTTCGGATATTGACGAAGGCGCACGTCGAGGGCAAGAGCGGGGCGTCGGCGACGCACGTGGGGGTGGCAAAGGTGCCGGAACCGCGACTGGTCGAGCTGGCGAAGCTGTACAACCCGAAGAAAATCACATACGCCACGGTGAACTACGTCGATTTGGGCGGGATGCAAAAGGAACGCATGCGCGATGCGCTGGCGCAACTGCGCGAAGTGGATGTGATTGCACACGTGATTCGCGTGTTTGAGGATCCGTCCGTGCCGCATTCGGAGGGAAGCATCGATCCGCTGCGGGATGCGACGAATCTGGATTTGGAGCTGATGCTTTCCGACCACGACCAGATTGCGCGGCGGCTGGAGCGCTTGGATAAGGATTTGAAGAAGAAACGCGATCCGGCGCTGGAAATTGAAAAAACGGCGCTGGAGAAATGCAAGACGCACCTAGAGGCGGAGAAAGCGTTGCGGGAATTGGAGTTGACGACGGAGGAGAGAAAGTCGATCGGGGGATTTTTGTTTTTATCAGCGCGGCCGGTGCTGTACGTGCTGAATCTGGGAGACGAGGAAGCGGACAAGCTGGACACGGCAGTGGAGCGGCACAAGCTGACCGCATTGCAGGAACGGCCGAATGCGGCAGTCGTAGCGATTTGCGGGCGTCTGGAGGCGGAACTTTCGGAGATGGAGGAGAAAGAGGCGGTGGAGCTTCTGGCGTCGTACGGATTGAAGGAGCCGGGGCTGAACCGCTTGATTCGCGCGACGTATGACTTGATGGGGCTGATTCAGTTTTTCACGGCGGGAGAGCCGGAAGTGCGGGCGTGGACAATTCGAAAAGGTGCGACGGCAGTGAAGGCGGCGGGAGCGATCCACAGCGACATCGAGAAGGGATTCATACGCGCGGAAGTGGTGCGATGGAATGATTTGCTGGCAGCGGGCAGTTTGGGGGCGGCGCGAGAGAAAGCGCAGGTGCGGCTGGAGGGGAAAGAGTACGTAGTGCAGGAAGGGGATGTGATTCTGTTTCGGCACAGCGGATGAAGAAAGAGAAGGAAAGAAGAAAAGATAACGCAGAGACGCAGAGAACGTAGAGGTTTCGTAGAGAAGAAGAGACAAGGAGCAATTTGTGATTGCGGGCTACACCGAGTTGGATTGAGGGTTTGCACAGGCTGAAGCCTGTGCCACTGGCGATGGGACATGATCTGACATTTCGGACGGCACTCGCGGCTGGGCTGGGGCTGGTGGCCGCGGCGGGGAATTTGGTTGGCGGGTATTTCGTTGTTCGAAGGGACTGGCCGCGGAAATATCTGCAATATTTTCTGGCGCTGGGCGCCGGGTACATGCTGGCAGTGGCGTTTGTCGAGGTGATTCCAGAATCAGTGCGGCTGTCGGGCGAAAGCGCCCTGCTGTTTGTGTTGATCGGATACTTTATTGTGCACTTGTTTGAACACACGCTCGCGCCGCATTTTCACTTTGGCGAAGAGACGCACCTTGAAGAGATGAGCCATCAGCATGCGCGGACGAGCGTGCTGGTGGGGCTGACGATCCATACGTTTTTTGACGGGGTGGCAATCGCAGCTGGATTCCTGGTTTCGACTTGGCTGGGAGCGGTGATGTTCTTCGCGGTGTTTCTGCACAAACTGCCTGAAGGGTTTACCGTGGCTTCGGTGGTGCTGGCGAGCGGGCAAGGGAAGCGCAACGCAATTCTGGCGGCAGGGTTATTAGGAGTGGCGACGGTGGCGGGCGTGGCTCTCGCGACTTCGCTGCAGGGCCAATTGAGGTACGCGCTGCCGCTTTCGGGCGGGGTAACGTTGTACGTGGCGGCGACGGATTTGCTGCCAGAAGTGAACCGAGAGCCGAACTGGCGAATGGCGCTGCTGGTGTTTGTGGGAGTTGTCAGTTTGTTGATAATGCAGCACTTATTCCACGTCTAGTTTCGTCTTACCTTCGCTTACGATTGCCCCGGCCATTTGCAACTTTCTGAGACAACTAGGGTTTGATACAGTGTGGCGGCTATGGCCAGGTCGGACGTCCAACTGATGCTGGACGTGAAGGCGGGCGATGAACAGTCGTTCGCGCTTCTACTCCATCGCTACAGGAGTCCACTGATCAATTTTCTGTACCGGATGGTTCGGAACCGGGAACAGGCGGAAGACCTGGCGCAGGAAGTTTTCATAAGAGTGTACCGAGCGCGGGAAGAGTATGTGCCGAGCGCGAAGTTCACCACCTGGCTCTTCCGGATCGCGACAAACTTGGCGCTGAATTCGCTGCGGGACAATCGTTACCAGCGCATGGAGATTTCACTGGATGCGCCGGTGACGGTGGATGCCGAGGACGGGGAAGAGAAAACGATTGATGTCGCTGAGAAGCATCCAAACATCGAGCAGCACTTGGTCGAGCAAACGCGGAACAAAATGATCCGCCACGCGATCGACAAATTGCCGGAGAAACAGCGAGCGGCGGTGCTGCTGCACAAGTATCAGGAGCTGGATTACGGAGAGATTTCGAAGATTTTGCAGTGCTCGGAGAGCGCGCTGAAATCGCTCCTCTTTCGGGCGTACGAAGCGCTGCGAGTGGAACTAGCCCCCCTCGTGGCGCAGCAAGCAAGGCAATAGAGGGTGTGCCAGGAAGGGAAGGACATCATGAGTTGTGGGCGGATGGAAAACCGAATTCTGCCGTACGTGGACGGGCGCCTGAAGGAAGGCGAACGGCGGGATGTGGAGAAGCATCTCGCGACGTGCGCGGCGTGCCGGTTGCGCGTAAACGAATTTCGCGCGGTGAGCGGTTTGCTGGATGAACTGCCGGTGATCGAGCCGTCGGCGGCGTTTGATATTCGCTTGCAGGCGCGCGTGGCGGCAGAACCTGTGAGGCAAAGCTGGTGGGCATGGTTCGCGCCGTCGCCGCGGGCGGCGCTGGCGGCGTCGATGCTGTTGCTGGCGACGGTGTGGCTGAGTTCGCGTCCCGCGGATAGCTCGTTGAGCGCGGTGGATATCGACAAGATCAATCAGAACATGCAAGTGCTGGAAAATTATGATGTGATTTCGGATTTTGCGCCGTTGAGCGAGTTGCCGCAGCCGGTGCAGAACGACGACGCGAGCGACAATCAGAATCAACAGATGTAAAGAGAGATGAGACGGAAACTCCAATTCGCGGGATGGCTGATCGCGCTGGGACTGGGTGCGGCGCTGGCTGTGCCGACTTTTGCGCAGGGACCGCGCGCGAACTGGGCGCAGAATCGGCAGGACAATAAGCCGCCTAAACAGCAGAGCCAGCCGCAACGTCAGCAGCCTCCGCGGCAACAGCAGAGACAAGAACAAAAGCGAGACAACCGGCAACAGCGGCAAGAAATACGAAGAGCACAAAACGAGCGGCAGAACTCCGGCGCGAATCGTTCTCCGAGCTCGAATCCTAATCGGGCGGACTTGATGGGGACGCCAAATATCAATCCGAACCGGCCGCCATCGGCGTACACTCCGCCGCCACAGAAGAAATTTAACCAACTGAGTCCGCAGGAACAGAGAAAGGTCGTCGAGAACTATAACAAGCAAAGAAATCTTTCTCCGGCGGACAGACAAGAAATCAAAAAGCGCGAGGAAATATTTGGCAGGTTGACGCCGGAACAGAAAGATCATGTTCGGAATGATCTGGCGCCGAAATGGAAGGAGCTTCCTCCGAACCGGCAGCGGGCGATTCAGCAACGGCTAGGTGTGTTGCAGAACATGCCGGAATCGGCGCGGAACCAGCACTTGAATGACCCGAATTTCACGCGGGGCATGAGCGAAGAAGATAAGGCCATGCTGCGCGACTTGAGCCACCTGCACGTGGGCGCGCCGGACCCGCCGAACGAATAGCGCCGCCTCTTTTCCAAGAGACAATCTGGATCGTTTCCTCCTTTCGATTGCATTGACAACGCCTCGCGTCTCGCGGCATCGTGACTAGTTTGCAGGGTTGGCATCCAACGAATGGAGGGGAATTCACTTGAAGAGTGACCGCACAGCGGTCAACGCGACTGTGCCTGCGCGCTTTCGGCCCGGTTCTACGCGCTTCCGCGCGATGCAGCACCGCAATTTCCAGCTATTCATCGCAGGACAACTCATTTCGCTGATCGGCACGTGGATGCAGACGACCGCGCAACTCCAACTAGTCTACGAACTGACGCACTCCCCTGCGCTGCTAGGTGTGTTCGGTTTCGCAAGCCAAGTGCCGATGCTCTTCCTTTCCTCGATCGGCGGCTATGTAGGCGACCGGTACAACCGGCACCGTGGGGTGATTGTCACTCAGTCCGTTTCCATGGTTCTAGCATTCGTTCTGGCGGCACTGACGCTGACGAACCTGATTCGCGAGTGGGAAGTGATTGGCATCGCGTTTCTGGTAGGCATTGTGAATGCCTTCGATGTGCCCATCCGGCAGGCGTTTCTCGTGCAGATGGTTGGAAAGGAAGATCTGCCAAACGCGATTGCCTTGAATTCCTCCATTTTCAATGGAGCGAGAGTGGTAGGGCCTGCGATTGCGGGGTTTGCGATGGCGTGGATTGGAGAAGGCTGGTGTTTCTTTGTGAATGGGATCAGCTTCTTGGCCGTCATCGTTGCCCTGCTTATGATGAGAATCGCAAAGACAGAAGGGAAGCCGAGCGACGAATCACCACTGAGAAGCGTTATTCAGGGCTTCCAGTTTGCGATGGGCGATCTACCAATGCGATCTGCGTTGCTGCTGCTCAGCACCCTGAGCCTGTTTGGATTGCAATACTCGGTTTTCATGCCGATCTACGCTAATGAAATCCTGAAGGGGGGCCGGCGCATGCTCGGCCTGCTTTTGAGTTTTGCGGGTGTGGGTGCATTTTTAGGTGCGCTGCAATTCGCGGCGCGCGCACACTACAAGGGGCTGGCCCGGTGGATAGCGGCAACGTCGATGACCTGCGCTGCCGGGCTGATTATTTTCTCCCAGGCGAAAACCTTTTGGTTATGCGCGGTTGTCTTGTTCGTGGTGGGTTTTGCGGCAACGTCGCAGATGGCGGCGACGAATACCTTGATTCAAAACCGCGTTCCGGATGAGCTGCGCAGCCGCGTGATGGCGGTGTACGCGACGATGTTCATGGGTGTGCAGCCGATCGGGGCGTTGCTTGCGGGCGGCGTGGCGAAGCGCATCGGGGCGCCGTTCGCGCTGACGGTGTGCGGATCACTGGTGTTGCTGGGCAGCTTGATTTTCATCGTTCGCGTGGTGATGCGGCTCGGAGAAACGCAGACCGTGCCAGCGGACTAGGCTGGATTCGGCCGGTAGAGCCAGGAAGGCCGAGTGAGCGACTCGTTGGGGGACGGGCCCGCACCTGCTCCTACGGAAACGGGGGCAAGGTTCACAGCCGCGAGGATGGCGTCGACTTTGGGACGCAGCGGCGCGAGCGAGCAGACTGGATCGGTGGCAGCAGCATCGCCCGCGAGGAGCAAGGCCTGGCAGCGGCAGCCGCCGAAATCCTGATCCCGGCGGTCACAGTTCTTGCAAGGCTCCTGCATCCAATCTTCCCCGCGGAATTTCTGGAATGCGGCGGAGCGTTCCCAAATATCACGCAGACTGCGCTCTTTCACGTTCTCAAACGATAGGCCGGGGATTACTTGCGCAGCGTGGCAGGGAAGCGCGCCGCCGCTCGGAGTGATGAGCATCAGCTTGCGGCCCCAGCCGCCCATGCAGGGCTTGGGATATTTTGCGTAGTAATCGGGGACGACGTATTCGACACGAATCCTGCCTTCCAACCGCTCCTGTTCGCGTTTAATGATCGCCATGGAGCGATCCAACTGCGCGCGCGTGGGAAGAAGGTTTTCCCGGTTCGCAAAGGCCCAGCCGTAATACTGGACGTTGGCAAATTCGATGCGCGTGGCGCTGGAAGTTTCCGCGAGAGCCACCATTTCTTCAAGTTGATCGACGTTGCGGCGATGAATGACAAAATTAAGCGTCAGCGCGACGCGATGCTGCTTGATCCATTCGAGGACGCGGAGTTTTTGCCCATGGGACTTCGTGCCGGAGATTTCATTGGAGATTTCTTCCCGCGCGCCCTGGAAGCTGAGTTGGATGTGGTCAAGTCCGGCAGCGATGAGGGCCGAGAGTTTCGTTTCATCGAGGGGCAAGCCGGAAGTGATCAGATTGATGTACAGGCCGGCGGCGCGAGCTGCGCGAACAAGATCGATAATGTCGGTACGGGCGAGAGGTTCGCCGCCGGTGAAATCGGCTTGGAGAACGCCGAATTGGGCGGCTTCCTGAAAGACGCGAGACCAGGTCTCGGTGGGGAGTTCGTTGGAGCGGGATTGCATCTCCAGCGGATTCGAGCAGTAGACGCAATGGAGCGGGCAGCGGTGGGTGAGTTCGGCGATTAGGGCTAGCGGGTTGGAAAGTTCGTGTGGCATGAAGGTCAGGTTTCTAGCTTGACCGAAAAGCGGGAGCTGCGCTCCCGCACTCGAAAATTACTCCTCGAAATCGAGCGCGCGTTCCTTTTGCAAGAGAGCGAGATAGCCGAGGATGTCCTCTTCCACTTTTCTTGGTTGCGCCTTGGAATAAATCTGCTGCAGCTCGGAAACGATTTGCTGGACGGTGTGCTTGCCGTCGCAACGCGTGACGATTTCGAGGCTGGGGCCGTTGAGGCGCAGAGCGCGTTCGGGCATTTGCAGAATGCGTTCTTGATTGTTCTCGCCCAGACGGCAACCGGCTGCGAGGCGCGGACGGCTGGTCAATTCGATGGTCATCCTAGACTCTTCACGATTCTTTCGCTGGCTGGAAAGCGCCCGGGGGCGGCCAGCCGGGATTCACGTACGCAAAGTAGAGAGCGTCGAGTTGAGCCCATAGAATGTCGCACTTGGCGCGGAGGGCGGCGTGAGCTAGGTCCTGCTGTTCGCGGGTCCGCGCGTGTTTGACGACCCAGGCGAGCGCGAAATCGGCATCTTCGGGAGCTTGCGTGAGGCGGCCGGTGAAATAGTCCAAGCCGCCGGAAAGCCAGTGATAATGTTCGCGAAGCCGGTCCATGCGCAGGACGATCAATTTCTTTGAGAATAATTCGGTGAGGGAAGAAGCGACCGCTTCGAGATGAGAATGGGTGGATACGAAATCAACGTAGGCTTGGACGGCGAAACGAGTCGCGGGAAGAATGCCGTCGCCGCGGAGCGCGTGTTCACGGGACAGGCCGGTGGCTTCGACAAGCCGCAGCCACTTTTCAATGCCGCCCGGCTCGGTACCGTCGCCATCATGATCGAGGATGCGTTTGCGCCAGGCGAGGCGAAAGTCAGAATCTTCGCTGCGGGCCAGAATGGCCGCGTCTTTGATGGGTATTCGGCTTTGATAATAGTAGCGGTTCAGCGCCCACGCCTGGAGTTGGCCGCGCGTGAGCTTGCCTTCGTGCATGAGCAAGTGAAACGGATGTTTATGGTGATAGCGCTCTTCGCCAATGGCGTGAAAGCCGGCGATGAACTCGGATTCGGAGAGCAATGGGTTTTCGGGCGATGTTTGGATGGATGAAGTCACAGGTTGAACTCCATCCCATCATAGGCGATTTCCCATCCGGCTTCACGCACCGCGCGGTGTTCTGCGCTCTCTTCGTTCAATATCGGATTCGTATTGTTGATGTGAATGAGGACACGCTTGGTCTTCCCGAGGCGGAAAGGCAGCCTGAGCATGCTGCGCTCGCCCCAGAGCGGAAGATGCCCCATATCGCGCGCAGTTTTGCGGCTACGCTTGGCTTGAATCAGCTCGTCGTCTTTCCAGAATGTGCCGTCGAGGAGAGCCAGATCACTCTCATCCACGGAGTGCTGGGAGCTTTCTCCCAGGCCGGGGACGCTCGGCGCGTAGAAGAATCTCTTGTCTTTCTGGACGAGTTGCAGGCCAATGACCGCTTCTTCCGGAGGAAAATTCCGTTTTAGCGAATCACTCACGTAGTCCGGAAAGCTACCGAGAAGAGGCACCGCTTTGCAAAAGAGGCCGTCTTTTGCTCCAGGTGAAGAGGGCGGGGCAAGGGGAATGATGCGATCCAGTGACAGAGTCTCCCATTGGACGGGCGGATTCGAGCGGCTTAGGATTCGGAAGAGGCTATTTTCTTCCGTGAGCGCACGACGCACGGACAATGTCGAATAAATGCGCAGTGGCTGAAACTCGCGAAGATGGAGCAAGCCCAACACCGAGTCCACGTCGGCGCTGGTGAGCAGAATAGTGGAAATGGGTGGGCCGAGGGATGAGGATATGACCGACAACTCGGGGGTCGCCAAGATTTGCTGGCGTAGGTCGGGAGAAGCGTTGAGGAGAAACCAGCGTGACGGGTCGGGAGAGACAGCGACCTGAGCCTGGGTGCGCGGACGAGCCTTTATGCTACCGTTGCGAAGGCCGCTACAGTTTGGACAGCCGCAATTCCACTGGGGAAAACCGCCCCCGGCTGCGGAGCCGAGGACTCTTACGCGCATTCTTGCTCGTTTGCCACTGACCGCTTCCTGCGGCCAGAAGGATTAGAGCTCAGCGTTGGCGTACGAACTGACTTCACAGTTGAGGTTGATCTCTTCGTGCTGAGGGGCTACCCATTCCATGGTCGAGGCTCCTAGGCGGTTCTGAAACTCCATGACGCCCCATAGATTAGCATGAGTCAGTTTCAATTCAAATAGGGATTTCGACACAGCAGGATCAGGGTCGAAGCCCTGGCGCGAAGAGGGAAAGATATCAACCGCTAAATGTAGCGAGCAAGCTTTCGCAAGACCACAGCCTGTGGCGTCAAAATCGGGGGCCGTCTGAGAGAGATAATTTGCACAACTCGTCTCAAAAAAACTTCCAGAAAACGAATTTTTCCTCTTGACAAGCGGGAAAAGCGGCGTAGGATGTGGGCAAAAGTGGTTAGATGTGGGCAGAAGTAGGGCAAGGTAGTCGGCAGCAGGGTACTTTAAGAACAAAAAAAGACAGGTTCCCAGATCTGTGGCGAAAGTGGGCATTTTTGGCCATTCTAGACCAGATTTTGGTGTCTGACACCGGGAAAAACGGCGTCAGGATCATTTTCGGCAGCCGTAGGACGGCTGACAGCGGGGCGCATGAAGCTGCGGGGCAACTGTCCGGCGAAGGTGGACGAGAAGGGTCGGTTGAAGATACCCGCCGTGTATCTCGACGAATTGAAGGAGTACGGGAATCAGTTTTACATCACCAGCACCACCGGTGAGACGGCCAGGATTTACCCGATGAAAGTTTGGTCGGAGATCGAAGACAAGCTGGCTCAGATGCCAAGCACGAACCGGGCAAAGAGGAAGTTTCTGATGCGGACGAGCTATTACGGGCAGACGGTTGAACTGGATGGGCAGGGAAGACTCTTGCTGCCGACGGTGTTGCGTGAAGCAGCGCAAACCAAGGGAGACGTGGACGTCCTGGGGAACCTGGACTACTTGGAAGTCATGAACCATACAAGAGTTTTGGATCAATTGAAGAGCGAGCCGTACACGGACGAAGACGACAAGGCGCTCGAAGACTTGGGAATTTAGGGTTTTGCAAGATTGGCTGCGCCGCACACGCCGGTGCTGTTGGAAGAGGTGCTCGAATGGCTGCGAATAAAGCCGGACGGAACGTACATCGACGCCACGCTGGGAGCGGGCGGACACTCGGAAGCAATCGCGCAGAGATTGACCTCTGGGCGGTTGATCAGTCTGGACCGGGACGCACAGGCGCTGGACTTGGCGCGGGAGCGGCTCAAGATCTTTGGGGCGAAAGTGACGCTGATACACGCCCCGTTCTCGAGGATTGCGGAGGTCGCGCAAGAGTTGGAGACTCCCGTGGTGGACGGGGTCTTGGCCGACTTGGGGGTTTCGAGCATGCAGCTTGATCAAGCCGCGCGCGGATTTTCGTTTCGCGAGGCTGCTCCGCTGGATATGCGGATGGACACTGACAACGACGAACTGACGGCAGACGAGATTGTGAATCGATGGCCGGAGAAGGAAATTGCCGACCTGCTCTACCGCGAAGCCGATGAGCACGATTCCAGAAGAATCGCCAAGGCGATTGTACGAGCGCGACCCCTTAGGGACACCGCGCACTTGGCAACGACTGTGGCAGGGGCCCGAAAGCAATGGGGAAGGCAGAGACTGCATCCCGCAACAAAAACGTTTCTGGCGCTGCGGATAGCGGTGAATCGAGAGATGGAGGAACTCGGGCAGTTTCTTTCTCGGACCCCCGCCACAATGAATTCAGGAGGCCGCTGCGTGGTGCTGAGCTACCACTCGCGGGAAGACCGCCTGGTGAAGCGCGCGTTTCAAGAGGGAGAGCGGGCAGGAGCGCTCCGCGTGCTGACGAAACACGTGATCCAGCCCAGTGAGCATGAGACGATGGGCAACCCGCGTTCGCGAAGCGCGAAGCTGCGGTGTGCGGAAAGAGCGCCGGCCGCTTAGCAGCCGGCAAGGTAACGTTATGGCACGCAGGAAAAAATCATCGGCAATGACCGAGTTTCATACCGTCAAGCGGATCGACAATTCGCGCATCGTGCGCCACATCGAGCCCGCAAAGATGCGCAGGCTGTACCGGACAGTCGCTCTCGGAGGTCTGATTGCCGCGTTTTTCATGCTGTACATCTACCAGCATTTCCGCTGCATTGATTTAAGTTTTCAGCTCGAGGACGTGAAGGCGCGGCAATCCGAGGCGGCCTCGCTGAATTCGTCGCTGAAATTGGAAATCGCCGGGCTGCGCAATCCGATGCGCATTGACGTGATTGCGCGCCGCCAACTGGGCTTGACCGAGCCGCTGCCAACGCAGGTGCAAGAATACGAGGCTCCGGACGGCGCAGAAGTGGCGGCAGCGCGTTACATCCGGCCGAATCGAGCGCCGTAACCTTTTTCACGAAATGGACAGGGCTCGACAACCAGTTTGCTGTCAGAGATTTGAGCTTCAAGGCGGAGCGCTTCTCGATTTGATGTCGCCATGCCAGAAAACCGTGCTCACGCCGCCACAGGTGGCCGCATAGCGGCAGGGTCCGAACGCAACCGCCGAGCGGTCGAATGGAACAGTGACCGCAAAGCAGCTAGCCGCCCACTGATCGTTGCCTGCTTGACAATCTTATGGATGACCGCCGTCTTTGGGCGGCTGGGATACCTGCAGCTTTTCCGACACAGCGAATACATGGCCCGAGCGCAGCGGCAGCAGCAGCGCGTGATCGAAATCACTCCGAAGCGCGGTGCTATCTACGACCGCAACATGCACCCACTGGCAATGAGCATCCCGGTGGACTCAGCGTTCGCGGTCCCCTCCGAGCTTGGCGACCAGCAACTGGCGGCGCGGCTGATTTCGGGCGTGCTGGGAATTCCACGTGAAGTGCTGGAGGCGCGATTCGAATCCTCGCACTCGTTTGTGTGGATCGCGCGCAAGCTGCCTCCGGACAAAAAGGAAGCGGTTGAGGCGCTCAATCTGAAAGGCGTCTACTTCCAAAAAGAAAACCAGCGTATTTATCCGAAGCGCGGCCTGGCATCCCATGTGCTGGGCTTCGTCGATCTCGATGAAAAAGGGCTGGGCGGAATCGAATACGAATTGGACGGCCAGATTCGCGGCAAGAGCGAAAAAATTATCGTGATGGCGGACGCGCGACAGCACTGGTTCGATGGCGGAGAAGCCCGGCGCGAGCCCGGCGCGAACGTGGTTCTCACGCTCGACGAGAAAATCCAATATATCGCGGAGCGCGAACTGACCGCAGCGATTGCCAAAACGCACGCCATGGCCGGCACCGTGATGGTGATGAATCCTAATAGCGGCGAAATTCTCGGGCTGGCGAACTGGCCGAAGTTCAATCCCAACTCGGCAAATGAGGCGCCTGCGGAATCGCGAATGAACCGTGCGGTCGCAGCACTCTACGAGCCTGGCTCAACGTTTAAGCTCATTACCTTGGCAGCTGCGTTCGATCAGGGAATTACGCGGCCAGGGGAAGTTTTCGATTGCGAGAACGGAGCAGTCTACGTGGCCGGGCATCGTATTCGCGACCATAAGCCGTTTGGGATGCTGACCGTTGCCGACATTTTGGCGCAGTCGAGCGACGTGGGCGCGATCAAGATTGCCCTGCGGCTGGGAGCGCCGAAATTTTATGACTACATCCGCGCATTTGGCTTTGGCCAGCCCACCGGCGTGGACATGCCCGGAGAAAGCAAAGGGCTCTTGCGGCGACTGGATAACTGGTCGGCAGTTTCGATTGGATCGATCTCCATGGGGCAGGAAGTTGGCGTCACGCCGATTCAGCTCATCAGCGCGGTTTCCGCGATTGCCAACGGAGGAACGCTGTACAAGCCGCATGTCGTTGCAGAGTTGAGACGCGGAGATCACAAATTGCCCGCGGAAGGCCCGCTGGCGCCTTCCGAGGCACGAAGAGTAATCCGGCCGGAAACGGCGGCGACACTGCGGAGACTGATGGAAGGCGTCATATTGCATGGGACGGGGCCACTGGCGCGGCTTGATGGCTGGACCGCAGCCGGGAAAACCGGTTCCGCGCAAAAAATTGATCCCGCGACGGGTCGCTATTCGAGGACGCAGCTTATTGCTTCGTTCACCGGGTTCGCGCCGATCAGCAACCCGGCCGTTACAATTCTGGTGTCGCTCGATTCACCGGTGGGACAGCACGAAGGCGGGCAGGTGGCCGCGCCAGTTTTCAAGCGGATTGCGGAGCAAGTATTGCCATATCTGGATGTGCCGCGCGATGTGCCGATTGGACCGCGGCTTGTCCAGGCCGCGTACCGGAATCGCGATGTATCGGACAGCTCAGTCCTCGAGGATTTCACGGCCACGGATTTTTCGGAACAGCCCGACCAACCTCCCGCGAAGTCCGCAGCAACCAACAATAGAGAGGGAAATAGCCCTGCGCCTCCGGTGACCGTGGCTGTGGATGAGGGCGGCGACATTCAGGTTCCGGATTTTTCCGGGAAGACCATGCGTGAAGTGACGGAGATGTGCTTGCATCTGGGGATAGAGCCGATCCTGGTTGGCAGCAGTCTTGCAACAAATCAGACCCCAGGCGCGGGAACGAAGGTCCGGAAGGGCGCGAAGGTAACCGTGCAGTTCGGAACACCAGCGACAAAAATTGCGAAGCCGCACCGGAGAGTCAGGCATTAGGATGAAAATTGTATTGAGCCCAGCAGAACAGGTACGGGACGCCACCACGAACCGGGTTAACCGCCAACGAAAGCACTCTCCCCGCACAAGCGCAACGGCCAGCGGAAGGAAGCTGAGCGAAGTGTTGCAAGGCGTGGAGACAACTCTGTCTGCGAACGCAAATAAATTGACTATTCAGAAGGTGGCTTGCGATTCGCGAAAAGTGCAACCGGGCACGCTGTTTTTTGCTTTGCATGGAGCGAAGGCAGACGGGAACGCGTTTATTCGGGACGCCATCAAGCGCGGCGCGGTTGCCATAGCAAGCGAAGAGAAGGCCGTCGGCAAGATTCCGCCAGGTGTGTCGTGGATTCAAGTTCGAGAAGCGCGCAAAGCTCTGGCGATCGCGGCTGCGAATTTCCTGGGGCATCCGGCGAGTGCGCTGCACCTCGTCGCAGTGACCGGCACGAACGGGAAGACCACCACGACTTCGGTCGTGGATGCGATTGTGAAGGCCTCCGGTGCAAAGACGGGACTGTTTGGGACGATTGCGTATCACACGCCGCTCGGCGACTATCCCGCGCCGAACACGACGCCGGAATCCGTCGACCTGCAGGGATTTTTCGCCGAGATCCGCGATGCAGGCGGAAAGTACGCTGTGCTTGAGGCCAGCTCACATTCGCTGGCGATGGACCGGCTGTGGGGATGCCATTTTCAGACCGCGGTCTTCACCAACTTGACGCGCGAGCACATGGATTTTCACAAAACGTTTGAGGATTATTTTGTGGCGAAGAAGCGCTTGTTTGAGGGCACGGGGGCAGGTGCTCCAGAAGTTGCGGTGTTGAATGCGGACAATGAATTCGGCAAACGGCTGACCCATCTGGCGAAGAAAACGGTCACCTATGGATTGGAATCGGACGCGGACATTACCACGAAGAAATTTCAACTGACCTTCGATGGTTTGACGTTCACGGCGCAGACACCAAATGGAAAGGTGCATGTGGAATCGCGTCTGGTCGGCCGGATCAACGTTTACAATCTTCTCGCTGCTATCGGAGCAGCACAGGCGCTAGGCCTTTCGAACGAAGTCATTGAAAGCGGAATCCGAAATCTTGAAAGTGTTTCCGGACGTTTTCAGCGGATCGATCTCGGGCAGCCCTTCCCGGTAATCGTCGACTATGCGCACACCGACGATGCCCTGGAAAACTTGATTCGGACCGCTCGCGAACTCAATCCCAAGGGCCGGATCATCACGCTGTTCGGATGCGGCGGCGAAAAGGATCGCACCAAGCGGCCGGTGATGGGAGAAGTCACCGGCCGGCTTAGCGATTTAACGATTCTGTCCAGCGACAATCCACGCAGCGAGGATCCGCTGAAAATCATCAGCGACATCATCGTGGGACTACAGAAAACCGCAGGCAAATATCTGATCGAGCCGGACCGTGAAAAAGCCATCGGCATGGCCATGGACGAAGCCCGCAGTGGCGACATCGTGCTGTTGGCGGGAAAAGGCCACGAGAATTATCAGATTCTTGCCGATAGAACGTTTGAATTTGACGATCGCGAAATGGCGCGGCGCGCCTTGCGCGGGCGTGGATTTGAAGGACCGCGAAACGAGAACGGGAAGGACGGTCCATCGAAAGGCGAGCCGCGAGGCGGCTCAGGGTTTGGCACCTAGCGCGCTTGGTTCATAGTAGAGACGAGGGCGCTCGGGCCCGGCACGGTCGGGGCGGGCCAATAGCGGACCTCTCGAAAGGAGGAGCCCTCAAAACGTTGAAAACACAACGAGGCGTTCGGTACTGGAGTAAGACGAATCCTTTGAGGAATTTATGCGGTGGACGATTGCACAGGTGGCTGACGCTTTGGGTACTCGGCCGGGGAACGGACTCAACCCCCTGGCCCGGTTGGCCGGCGTGTCGATTGATTCTCGCGCGATTCGTGCCGGAGAACTGTTCATCGCCATCCACGGACCGCGTCACGATGGACACGATCATGTGGCCAGTGCGCTGGAAGGCGGAGCCATTGCGGCGGTGGTGGCAGACGCGCAGCTTCCGCGATATGCGGACGCAATCCGAGCCCAATGCATCGCCGTGGGCGACACCTTCCTCGCGCTCAAGCAACTGGCGCGCGCGGTGCGCGAATCCTGGGGCGGGAAAATTGCCGGCGTCACGGGTTCTGTCGGCAAGACCACCACGAAGGAGATCCTGGCGGCACTGCTGGGCGCGAAGCTGCGGGTCCTGAAGTCGGAAGGGAATTTAAATAACGAGTACGGGCTGCCGCTAACGCTGTTTCGGTTGGAGGAAACGCATCAGGCGGCCGTGCTGGAAATGGGGATGTCGCGCCGCGGAGAGCTTGCGCGGCTGGCGGAGATCGCCCGGCCGGACGTCGGAGTGGTGACGCGCGTTTCGCCGGCGCACCTGGAATTTTTTGCATCCGTGGATGAGATTGCGCTCGCGAAGCGCGAACTGATTGAAGGGTTGAATGGTCACGAGTCGACCGCGGTGCTCAACGCGGATGATCCGCGCGTCGCCGCGTTTGGATCATTCGCGCCAGGCCGTGTGTTGACGTATGGCGTCGAAAACACGGCATTTTTCATGGCGCGGGAGATTGAAGACCGCGGCGCGTTGGGAACGGCTTTTGATTACGTTAGTCCGGAGGGGCGCGTTCGGCTGGAGCTGAATGTTCCCGGGCGTCACGCGATCGCCAATGCGCTGGCGGCCCTGGCGGCGGCAAGCGTATGGGACATCGGCGCGGCGGAAGCACAGGACGTGTTTCGGTCGCTGCGCGCTCCGGCGATGCGCGGAGAATTACTGCGATTTTCGAATGGAGCGGCGCTCATCAACGACAGTTACAACTCGAGTCCCGCGGCGCTGCAAGCCATGACAGAGTTGCTTGCGGCCACGCCGAATTTTCGTCGGCGCATCCTCGCCGCCGGCGAAATGCGTGAGCTAGGCACGGCTTCGCCGGAGCTGCATCGCGCAGCGGGGCAATTTGCGACAAAGACTGGGAAGGTCGATTGGATCGTCGGCGTGTGCGGCGATGCAGCGCAAATCGTGGAAGGCGCCGTTGCGGCAGGACTCCCGCGCGAGTGCGCGAAGTTTTTCGCTACACCCCAGGAGGCCGCCGAATTTCTCGCGGACTTTATAACCACTGGTGACTTGCTGCTGGTGAAAGGCTCGCGCGGTGTGAAGATGGAGCAAATTGTGGAGGCGCTGATCTCGCGGCATGCCGCAGCCGGAGAAATCACAGGTCAGGAGGTACGCCACTGAGATGCTTTACTACCTCCTCTATGAGGTTTTGCGCAAGTACATCAGCCCGCTGAATGTTTTCCGTTACATTACGGTTCGAACCGTGTATGCAAGCCTCACGGCGATGTTTCTCGCGCTGGTCTTCGGCCCCGCGCTGATCCGCCGCCTCCGCGAACTGCAAATCGGCCAGTTCATTCGCGAAGAAGGCCCGCAGGAGCACAAGAAAAAAGCGGGCACTCCCACAATGGGCGGCGTGCTGATTGTTCTCTCTACCGCCGTGCCGACGCTGCTTTGGGCCGATCTGACAAACCCTTTCATCTTGCTGGCGCTGTTTGCGCTCATCGGCTTCGCGATCATCGGCTTTATTGACGATTACGCGAAAGTCTCCAAGCAGCGCAACCTGGGTCTTACCGCGAAAAAGAAAATCTATTTCCAGGCGTTCCTCAGTCTCGTTGTGGGTGCCTCGCTCCTCGTCCTGACAACGCACAGCGCTTACTCCACGCAGTTGATGATCCCGTTTTTGAAGCGCTTTCGCCCCGATCTCGTTTTTCACTCCTTCATGCATTCGCCGCATCTCTGGCCGCTGGCGTTTATTCCTTTTCTCGTTTTCGTCGGCATTGTCATCGTGGGCTCTTCCAATGCCGTCAACCTGACTGACGGTTTGGACGGCCTCGCCATCGGCTGCACGGTGATCGCGGCAGGAGCCCTCACAGTGCTGACTTACGTCAGCAGCAATTTCCGCTGGGCGACGTACCTCGACATTCAATACATCCCGAAGGTCGGCGAGCTAACCGTTTTCTGTGGCGCGCTCGTCGGCGCATCGCTCGGCTTCCTTTGGTACAACGCGCATCCCGCGGAAATCTTTATGGGCGATGTGGGCTCGCTCTCGTTGGGCGGGACCCTCGGCGTGATCGCCGTCATCATCAAGCAGGAGATTCTGCTGTTCTTCGTTGGGGGAGTTTTTGTGCTGGAAGCCTTGTCGGTGATTTTGCAGGTGGGCTCGTTCAAGCTGCGCGGCAAGCGCATCTTCCGCATGGCGCCCATTCATCATCATTTCGAGTTGCTTGGCTGGAGCGAATCGAAAGTAATCGTGCGTTTTTGGATCGCGGCGCTGGTGTTTGCGCTGTTTGCGCTGACGACCTTGAAATTGAGGTAGCAGAGTATTCTCGTTTGCGAGAGTTATGCCGAATCCGTTTGAGTTGCGGGGCAAGCGTTTGCTGGTCGTTGGACTGGCCAGGACGGGTGTGGCTACTGCGCTCTTTTGCGCTGAGCGCGGCGCGAAAGTGACTGCTACCGACGCGCGGAGCGAAAACGAAATCGGCGATACGATTGCTCCGCTCCGAGCTGCTGGCGTAAGCCTCGAGCTGGGCGACCACCGTGAAAATTCCTTTCTCGAACAAGATCTGATTGTTCCGAGTCCGGGCGTGCCTGCAGATGCGCCTTTGCTGCAAGCTGCCCGCGCCAAGGGCGTCACGATCTGGAGCGAGGTGGAACTCGCGGATCGTTTTCTGCGCGGACGCCTGATTGGGATCACCGGCTCGAACGGCAAGACGACGACGACTTCCTTAATCGACCACATTTTGAAGAACGCCGGTTTTTCTACGATTCTCGCCGGGAATATCGGCACGCCCTTGATCGCGCGCGTGGACCAGACCAATGGCGATTCCATCACTGTAGCGGAGCTAAGCAGTTTTCAACTGGAACTGATTGAAACGTTGCGCCCCAATATCAGCGTGTTCTTGAATCTCACCCCTGACCATTTGGACCGGCATCACACGCTCGAAGCGTATGGCCGAGCCAAAGCCCGCATCTTCGAGAATCAGACGGAAGCCGACAGCGCGGTCCTGAACGCGGATGATCCAGCGACCACGCCGCTCGCGCCCACCAAACCGCAAGTGTACTGGTTCAGCCGGAAGCAGCGCGTGGCTCAGGGTGCGTTCGTGCGCGGAAACGAAATTGTGTTTCGCCGGGACGGCCAGGAGGAAGCGGTGTTGCATCTCAAGGACATTCCGCTCGCAGGCGGGCACAACGTGGAAAATGTGCTCGCGGCCGTGGCGGCGGCGCGTCTTGTTGGCGCCCAAGCCGAGGCCATCGCCAGGGGAATCCGCTCGTTCGCTGGGGTCGAGCACCGGCTCGAGTTCGTCGCAGAAATCGTCGGTGTCCGCTATTACAACGATTCGAAGGCCACGAACGTGGATGCCACATTAAAGGCGCTGGATGCTTTTCCCGGGCGAATCCTGATCGTTCTCGGCGGTAAAGATAAAGGCAGCGATTACACCGTTTTGCAAAAACCGTTGCGCGAGAAAGCCATTCTTGCGCTTCTGATCGGCGCGGCAGCGGAAAAAATTGAAAACCAAATTACCGGCAGCGTGGCCATCGAGCGCGCCGGAACCATTGAGCGTGCCGTGGAAATCGCTTCGCTCGCGGCGCGACCCGGCGACGTAGTGCTGCTCGCTCCGGCGTGCGCCAGTTTCGATCAATTTCAGAATTACGAACACCGCGGCCGCGTGTTCAAAGACTTGGTGCATCAACTGGAACGGCAAGCGGCGAGTACTTCTGCAAGAGGGTGAACGAAAGTGCCGAGACGACTGGAAAATGATCGCCTGCTTTTTGGAGTGACGCTGGCGTTGTGCCTGCTTGGCGCGGTGATGATTTTCAGCGCCTCCGCAGTCACCGCGCAACAGCAGTATGGGCATTCCTACATATTTCTCGTCCGCCAGGCCGCGTGGCTCTTTATCGGGCTCCTCGGGATGTTCGCTTTGATGCGGACGGATTACCGCCGTCTGCGCGAACCCGCGGTCATTTATCCCGTCGTGTGCATCGTCTTGTTGCTGCTCATCGGCACGTTTTTCCTCGACAAGTCGCATGCCACGCATCGCTGGATCAAGTTTGGCCCCGTAGGCATCCAGCCGTCGGAGCTTGCGAAACTCGCCACCATCCTTTACCTGGCCTGGTTCATGGATCAGAGACGCCGCAACAGAGCCGGCATGGAATTTTGCAAGGAGGATTTCTGGGGAACGATTTTTCCAGCTGCCGGCCCCATTCTGGTCTATGTCGCGTTGATCCTGCTGCAGCCCGACCTTGGAACCTCCATCGATATTCTCGTCGTGGCCGCCGCCATTTTGTTCGTCGCTGGACTCTCCTGGAAGTGGCTTGCGGTGGGGCTAGCAGGCGCAGTTCCCCTGGTGTATCTGCTAATCACGCAAGTGGCGTACCGGCAAGCCCGATTGATGGCTTTTCTGCATCCGGACTCCGATCCGCAAGGCGCTGGATTTCAACTGTTGCAGTCGCTCATCGCAGTTGGCTCCGGCGGATTCACAGGCGTGGGCCTGATGGAGAGCAAACAAAAGCTCTTCTATCTGCCGGAAGCGCACACGGATTTTATTTATGCGGTCATCTGCGAGGAATTGGGCTTTCTCGGGGCGATCGCTGTCATCGTGCTCTTTGTGGTTTATGGCTGGCGCGGAATGCGCGCTGCGCTTGGCGCCCCGGACGGATTCGGGCGCCTGCTGGCGCTGGGAATTACCGCGATGGTCTTGTGCCAAGCGCTGATTAATTTTGCTGTCGTCCTTGGGATGGTGCCGACGAAGGGAATTCCGCTGCCCTTCATCAGCTATGGCGGATCGAGTTTGCTGGTCATGCTGCTGGCCACCGGCGTTCTGCTGAATATTTCGCAACGCGCGGCGGAAGCATGAGGAGCGGGCCAGTCCGGTGAAATTGCTGATTGCAGGCGGCGGCACGGGCGGACATGTTTTTCCGGCGCTGGCAATTGCGCGGGAATGGCTTGCGAGAGGAAACGAAAGGGAAGTTGTGCTGGTGGGAACAGAACGTGGGATTGAGATGAAGCTGGTGCCGCAGGCGGGGCTGCCGCTGGAAACGTTGCGGGTGGCCGGCTTGAAGGGCAAAGGCGGCGCGACGTTAATCAAGAATATATCTATGCTCGCTCCGGCAATGCTCGATGCGCGCCGCGTGCTGCGCAAGCACAAACCTATCGCCGCTTTTGGCGTCGGCGGATATGCCGCCGGCCCCATGATGCTTGTTACCTGGCTGGGCCGAATACCCAACGTCATCTTCGAACCTAACGCCGAAGCCGGCTTCACCAACAAAATGCTGGCTAGAATTTCTACACGAATTGCGACCGGCTATGAAGTTTCTGCACGCCATTGGGGGAAAAAGGCGATCGTCACAGGTTGCCCGGTGCGTCCGGAATTCTTCTCCATCACGCCACGGCGTCTCGAAAAGCCGTTTCGGTTGCTCATCACCGGTGGCAGCCAGGGAGCGTTGCCAATCAACCGCACGTTTGTCGACTCCATGGATCGCCTCGCGGCGCGCAAAAACGAATTGGCAATCGCGCACCAGACCGGCGAGCGCGATTACAACGCTGTACGCACGGCTTACGCGCGGCGCGAAATCAACGCCGAGGTTGTCCCTTTCCTTACGAACATGCCGGAACGGTTTGCCTGGGCAGACATCATTGTTTGCCGAGCGGGAGCTATCACGGCAGCCGAAATCGCCGCTGCGGGCCGTGCATCCATCTTCATTCCCTTCGGCAGAGCGACGGACAGCCATCAACTCCGCAATGCGCAGGAAATGTCCCGCGCAGGCGCCGGCCGCCTGATTTCCGAAGCAGAACTCACGCCTGAAAGGCTGACCAGCGAAATTTTCTCTCTCCTCGACCAGCCCCAGGAGATCGAAAAATTGTCTACCGCTGCGCGCGAACTTGCCCGCCCTCATGCCGCGCGCGACATTGTCAATCTCATCGAAGAGGCCGCGAACGTGCAAGCAAATCGGCAGAAGGTAACCGCATGATGGTTTCATTTCGCAATTTTCAACGCATCCACTTGGTCGGTATCGGCGGCATCGGCATGAGCGGCATCGCCGAAGTGCTCTTGACGCTCGGCTATTCCGTGTCCGGTTCCGACGTCAAACTGTCCACTATCACCGAACGCCTGCAAAATCTGGGCGCGACCATCTACGAGGGCCACAAAGCATCGAATGGAGATGGCGCGCACGTTGTGGTCACCTCTTCCGCCGTGAAGGCTGATAACCCCGAAGTTGTCGAAGCCCACAAAAATAAGATTCCCGTGATTCCGCGCGCGGAAATGCTCGCGGAGCTGATGCGCTTGAAATACGGAATCGCTGTAGCCGGTGCGCACGGCAAGACGACTACGACTTCAATCGTCGCCTCGGTGCTCGCCGCGGCGCATCTTGACCCTACGTTTGTCATCGGTGGAAAAGTCAACCAGGCCGGCACGACCGCACGCCTCGGCAAAGGCGAATACTTTGTGGTCGAAGCGGACGAGAGCGACCGCAGCTTCCTGATGCTCGCCCCGGTGGTCGCAGTCGTCACCACGATTGATCGCGAACATCTCGACCAGTACACCTCGCTCGAAGATATTCAGGACGCTTTCATCCAGTTTGTGAATCGCGTGCCGTTTTACGGCGCGGCCATCCTCTGCATCGACGAGCCCAATGTGCAAGCGATCATTCCCAGCGTGAAGCGCCCCATCATTACCTATGGAATCTCGAGCCAAGCCGATCTGGTGATCAGCGATGTAAAGCTGGAAGGTTTGGGCAGCGAGTTCCGGTTGACTTACAGAGGCGAAGACCTCGGCTTGTTCCGCCTGGCGCATCCTCCCGGCATGCACAATGTTCGCAACGCCGCCGCAGCCGCAGCCGTCGCCCTCTACCTAAACGTTCCGGCCGACCTGATCCGCGAAGGCCTCGCTAAGTTTGCCGGCGTGGGCCGTCGCTTTGACATCAAGGGCGTGGTCAACGACATCACCGTGGTTGATGACTACGGCCATCACCCCGCCGAGATTCGCGCCACGCTCGAAGCGGCTCGCGGCTGCAAGTTCAATCGCCTGCTCGTGCTCTTCCAGCCTCATCGCTTCACCCGCACTCAGCACCTTTGGGACGATTTTCGCAGCGCGTTCAATCAGGCGGACATCCTTGTGCTGCTCGATATCTATGCGGCGAGCGAAGCACCCATCCCGGGCGTGACCAGCGAAGCGCTGGCAACCGCCATTCGCGATGCCGGACACAAAAACGTCCACTACTTTCGCTCGATGCAGGAAGGCATCGAGTACCTGCTGAAACAAGCCCGCCCGGGAGATGCAGTCCTCACCATCGGCGCGGGCAATATCAGCCGGGCGAGCAACGAATTCATGGTCTTACTGGGAACGGAGCATCCGACGCCTCATGCGCATTCATGATCCGAGTATCGTCGGCAAACTCGCGGAGCTCCACGTCGAGCTGCAGTATGGCGCCGCCCTATCCGACCTGACTTCGCTGGGCATCGGTGGAACGACGGACCTGCTGCGCATTAAGAAGCACGAAAGCCTCCCTGACCTGCTGAGTCTGCTCGACGTGAACGACATTCCTCACAAGTTCCTCGGTGGCGGCTCGAACCTGCTCGTAGGTGATGGCGAATTGCCTTGGGTGGTTCTGCAACTTGTTCGTCCGGAGCCGGACGTCGTCCTTGATGGCAGCCTTGCGCGCGTCGACGCCGCTGCCGACCTTGGCCGCATGATCACCTTTTGTGCCAAGAACGACCTCGGCGGAATGGAAGGGCTCATCGGTGTTCCGGGCACGGTCGGGGGCGCTCTGCGCATGAATGCCGGCGCGTATGGCATGCAGATCGGCAACTATGTCCGGGAAGTGACGCTCTACCGGTCGGCCAGCCGGAAGGTCGAAATCCTCCGGGGTGATCAAATTTCTTTCGAATACCGCCACACTTCTTTTGCGCCCGATGATATGATGCTCGCAGTGATATTGGAACTACCCTCCAAACCGTACAAAGAAATTCTAAAAGGGATTCGTATCTGCAACGAAAAACGGCGCTCGAGCCAGCCGCTCGGTCAGAAAAGCGCCGGCTGCATCTTCAAAAACCCTCCAGGGGCCTCCGCGGGCCGCATGATTGATGAATTGGGACTCAAAGGTCTGTCCGTGGGTGACGCCCAGGTCAGCGATCGTCATGCCAATTTCTTTGTGAACGCCGGCCATGCCTCTGCCAAAGACATGCTGGCGCTAATTGCCGGCGTGCGCGAACGCGTGCAGAAAAGTTTTGGTGTCAGCCTTGAAAACGAGGTGGTCGTTTGGAACGCGTGAAGGCCATGCAGCGCAATGCGACTGCGGCGAGGGACGCCGACTCCTACCGGCCTGAGCTGGTTGCCGACGAGGAGCCGCGTTACCTGCGCCGCCAGAAGCCGGTCGAAATCCGCCGCAAGAAATTCACTGGGCGGGGCTGGCCGTTCTACCGGCGCGTGCTGGTCGTAAGTATTGCTGGTGTTGTGGGTATGACGGCGGCTTATTACGGCGCGCAGTTTCTCTTGTATTCACCCAGCATGCTTCTGCTAAAGCCGGATCAAATTGAACTGACCGGCAATCACATTGTCAGCCGCGAGGCCGTTCTCCAGCAGTTTGTTCACGACCGCAACCGCAGCGTTTTGCGCGTGCCTTTGGAGTCCCGCCGGGGCCAGTTAGAACAAATTCCTTGGGTTGAATCCGCCAGCGTGCAGCGCATCCTGCCGAACCGCCTTCGCATCGAGCTGACCGAGCGCACTCCCGTCGCTTTTGTTCGCAACGGCAACGAGCTCGCGCTAATCGACGCGCATGGCGTCATCCTCGACCGCCCGCACGGCGAAGAATTGCATTTTCCGATCGTCACCGGCGTCTCGGAAGAAGTGCCGCGCGACCAGCGCGAAAAGCGCATGCAGGCGTACGAAGAATTCATCAAGGCTATCGACCTCGTGCGCTCCGGCTCGTCCGATCGCGTGAGCGAAATCGATCTCTCCAATCCCAAGGATTTGCGCGTGGTGATGACTGGCCTCGCGAACCCCAGCGATTCGCAGGCCGTCACCATTCATTTCGGCTCCGGCGAGTTCACCGGCAAATTCAAAATGCTGATCGACAATTTTTCGCAGTGGCAGGCGAATGCCGGCCGAGTCCAGTCCATCGATTTGCAGTATTCGCGGCAAGTGGTCGTGAATCCCGATACCAGTCCGGGCACGGCCGTAGCTAGGAAAAAATAGCTTCATCGCAGGAGCGGCAGCTTGGCGAAGAAAGACAAATACCTCATCGGGCTGGACATCGGCAGCACAAAAACTTGCGTATTAATCACGGAAATCGATGGCGACCTTGTGAAGTTTCTGGCTCTTGGCGCGGCAGAGTCCAAGGGGCTTCGCAAAGGCCTGATCGTCAATCTTGATTCCACCGTGAGCTCCATCCGCCGCGCGGTAGAAGAAGCCGAAAGCGTTGCCAACGTGCCGGTGGAAGAAGCTCTAGTTGGCGTCGCCGGCGGCCACGTGCGCGGGGTCAATAGCCGCGGCGGCATCACCTTGGGCCACCGTCCGCGTGACATCGAGCGCGAAGACGTGCGCCGCGCCGTCGACGCCGCGCGTAACATCACTCTTCCCGAAGACCGCGAAGTCCTTCATGTTCTTCCGCATGAATTCATCGTGGATGCGCAGAACGGCATTCGCGACGCCATCGGCATGGTCGGTCAGCGCCTGGAAGTCAACGTCCATCTCGTAACTTCCTCCGTCGCCGCCACGCAGAACCTCGTCACCGCCGCGAACAAAGCAGGCATCCTCATCACCGACACCGTTCTCGAACCGCTCGCCTCCGCGGAATCCTGCCTCACCCAGGACGAGCGCGATCTCGGCTGCTGCCTTTTGGACATCGGCGGCGGCACCACCGAATTGCTTGTCTTTGGCGGCGGCGTGGTACGCCACAGCAGTGCGGTTCCGATTGGCGGCGATCACTTCACAAATGATCTCGCCGTCGGTTTGCGCACGCCGATTCCCGAGGCCGAAAGACTCAAGCGTCGACACGGTTGCGCCGCTTCCGCTTTCATGAAGGGAAATGGTGCCATCGAAATTGCCAGCGTCGGCGACCGTCCGCCGCGGACCATCTTCGCGCACATGTTGACGGACATCATCGAGCCGCGCGCCATGGAATTGCTTTCGCTGATTCGCGACGACTTGCAGCGCGCCGGCCTAGACGGCCAGCTTCCCGCAGGATTTATCCTGGCGGGCGGCGGCGCGCGCCTGCATGGACTCGATGAACTCATCGAGCAGTCTTTCCATCTGCCGGTGCGGGTCGCGGAACCCAAAGGCTTGGCTGACCTGCCGGAACAGGTGGCGCAGCCGGAATATGCAACCGTAGTAGGGCTCGTTTTGTGTGGCGCGAAGGCGCGGCGCTCTGCGCCCCAGCGCGCGGGAAGTCTGGTATCCAAATTGAAAGCCATGTTCGCCGGCGCCTCGTGACCCTGCCCGAGAGCTGCCAGCGGACCTGGAGAAGGTTGGGGAAAATATGACGACGAGAGAAGCAGGAATTCGCATGAGCTTCAGCGAGGAGCTGCAGCCGGCGAAGATTAAAGTCATCGGTGTGGGCGGGGGCGGGTGCAACGCGGTCAATCGCATGATTCGCGCCAAGCTCGAAGGCGTGGAATTCATCACCGCGAATACCGACCTGCAGGCGCTGAAACTGTCGCAAGCGCCGGTCAAACTTCAGCTCGGCGCGAAGCTCACCAAGGGACTCGGCGCGGGCGCCAATCCCGAAGTCGGGCGCAAAGCCGCGCTAGAAGACACGGAAAAAATTATCGAAGCGCTGGAAGGCTCGGACATGATTTTCATTACCTCCGGCCTTGGCGGAGGCACCGGCAGCGGCGCTGCGCCCGTGGTCGCTTCGCTCGCCAGCGAATTGGGTGCCTTGAGCGTCGCCGTCGTCACCAAGCCCTTCGCTTTTGAAGGCAAGCGCCGCATGATGCAGGCCGAGCAAGCCCTCCAGGAACTGATCGGCGCCGTTGACACCGTCATTGTCATCCCCAACGAGCGCTTGATGGACACCGTCGAACGCGGCACCAGCTTCTTCGACGCCTTCCGCATCGCCGACGACATTCTTCGCCAGGCCGTTCAGGGCATTTCGGACATCATCACTGTGCCCGGCATCATCAATCGCGACTTTGCCGATGTGAAAGCGATAATGCACGGCCAGGGCTACGCGGTGATGGGCACTGCCGTCGCCACTGGCACGAACCGCGCCGTGGACGCTGCGAACCGCGCTATCGCCAGCCCTTTGCTTGAGGACAATACCATCCAGGGCGCGCAGGGCATCCTCATAAACATTTCCGGAAGCTCGAGCCTCACGCTTCATGAAGTCCACGAAGCGTCGAGCGTCATTCAAAAAGCCGCGCACGAGAATGCCAACATCATTTTCGGCGCCGTGCAGGACGATAATATGAAGGACTCCGTGAAAATCACTGTCATTGCCGCCGGCTTCAAGGACGCCAACAAGAAAAACATCCATCAGAAGCAATCGTTTTTGCCCAAGACCTGGAAGGCCGGCCGCGAAATGCCGGACATGCCGGTGCAGCAGGATTTGCCGAACGTCGTCCACCAGGTCCAACAGCGGGGTTCGGGGTTTGTACTTACAAACCCCGAGTCGAATAACGTCCGCGAAGTCAGTCAGGACGTGCCGTCCGACGATCTGGACGTTCCGACATTCCTCCGCCGCCAAGCCCAAAAGGCCTAGAGCAAGCTTTCGGCGAGTCCGGAACCTTGACTTGAACTGACATGTGCCCTAGGATTTTGGGCGCTGATGCTTCCTCCGTAGGCAGCGATCTATGAGCCACGGCTTGCGCATTCTCGTCGTGCTGGCCATCGCAATGGCACTTCTGGCCCCAGTCGCCGTCGCGCAGAAGCCCCCGGCTCCGCCGCCTCCGCCTTCCGCACCACCAAGCCGTCCTGCGAATTCCCCTCCCCCGAGTTCGGTGGCAAATCAACCGACAGGGGATCTCGTGATGTTTCTTCGAGGACGAGTTGCAACCAACGACGGCACACCTCTTCCCAACAATGTGTTGGTTGAGAGGGTTTGTAACAACAGGGTGCGTCAACAGTTGTATGCATCTCCTCACGGCGATTTCAGCATGCAATTGGGATCGCGGGCTGATTCTTTCGTTGACGCCAGCGGCGACCCGGGTCTGCAATCTGGCGCGGCTCGGAAGGACTCCGATATGGGAATTCCACGACGCGAGTTGGCGAATTGTGAGCTGCGAGCCTCGGCTTCTGGTTTTTACCCCGGTGTCATGAACCTTGTGGGGGATCTCGTTACTCTCGGCGGCAGCCTTGACGTGGGCGCTATCGTGGTGCAGAGAGCTGCAAAGATTGAGGGCATGACCCTGAGCGCCACTCCCTACAAAGCACCCAGAGATGCCAGAAGAGCTTATGAGAAGGGCCTGGAGGCCGAGAAGAACAGCAAACTTGCCAATGCACGCAAGTATTTTGAACAGGCAGTGGAGATCTACCCCAGTTTTACGAACGCCTGGTTTCAGTTGGGTACTGTTTTACAGAAACAAAACCAGAACGACGCGGCTCGCACCGCGTATACCCAAGCCACGGCCATCGATACCAAGTTCCTGCGGCCGTATCTGTCGCTCGCGCTGATGGCTTACCAGGCAGAAAATTGGCCGGAGGTCCTTAAACTTACTGGTCACATTTTGGATCTTGATCCGTTTAATCAGCAGGCCGCCGCTGGTTACATGCTGGATCTCGATCCATTGGATTACACCGAGGCCTATTTCTATAACGGTGTTGCGAATTACAAGCTCAACAAGATCGAAGACGCTGAAAAGAGCGCGCTCAGGGCCGAACACCTTGACCTGCGCACTCATTTTCCGCACACCCATCTCTTGCTGGCTGAAATCTCCGCCCGAAAAAACAACTACGCCATGGCGATCTTGGAAATGCAAACTTATTTGGAGTTAGCTCCGCATGCGACAGACGCGGATCAGGTACGGGAGCAGTTGGCAAAATTGCAGAAGCTGAACGGCTCGGTGTCAACTAACCAAAAATCCGATAGGAACTGAGTATCGGTCTTCGCCCGCAACCGCTTCAGCCAGTACGGGCCGCGACTAATGCGGCGTGGCGCCTTCGATCGGAGCCACTTTTCATTGTGTGCCGCCCTGAAGGTTCACACGCGCTCCGAACTGGATGAGCTGGGTTTCCCCGGGGCCCTGGAAAAAGGTGAATCCCGGGCGATCCTTCCAGGCCTGCGGTCCACCCAGCCTGATCCCGTGCTGCAACGTCACGTCGTGAATCCTCGTGACTAGGGCTTCATACTCCTTGTCGCCCTGCCGGTGTCCGGAAAAATTGCCAAGGTCCGTGCTGGCCGCGAAGATCACGTCGATCCCAGGTACCGATGCAATCTTCTCGGCGTTCTCTACGCCGATGGGAGTCTCAATCATAATCACCACCACCATGTTTTCATTCGCGGTCTGGCGGTAGTCATTTCCCCACAAAGCCCCATACTGGCCGTTGCCTTGGCTGCGCCGCCCCTCGGGCGGATACTTGGACCACTTCACCGCTGCTTGAGCCTTCTCCACCGTGTCGACTGTCGGAACGATAATCCCCACAGCGCCGATGTCCGTCGCTTTTTGGATATCACTCTCTGTCGCGTCCGGGACGCGAATAAATGGCATCGCTGAAGCTCCCCTGCAGGCCCAAATCATTTTGGCGACGTCCTCGTAAGTAAGAGGGCTGTGCTGCATCTCGATCCACAGGAAATCGTATCCGGCATTCGCTATGGCGCAATAGATATTCGGGTCGGGAGAGAAAACGGTGGCGCCGATAATGTGCTTGCCTTCTTTGAGCTTCTGCTTGGCGGTGTTGTAAAGCCTCGCCGGCGCTTTTTGCTGTGGGGCTTGCGCCCTTCCAGAGGTCATCCAGCACGAAACCATACAAATCACAGTGAATGTGGCCACTCGCTTTGCTCGCATCGGCTTCTCCTTGGTCAAAAGCATCATTTCAGGCCGCAAAAGATTTGTATTGCGCTAATCGGAGACTTGTCCAACGCCCCAAGAAGTTTTTCCTGGACGTGCCCGGCCTACATGCTATAATGTCTTCAGGTCAAATTGTGATCTGTAAAGACTGCGGCAGCTTCGGTTGCCGCAGTTTTGTTTCTAGCGCCGAAATTTCTCCGAGGCTTCCCGCACCCTGGTTTCCAACGTAGAGTAATCGACGACGACCGCCAAGGATGTCGGCGCAGTGTCTTTTAGAAAGACAGTTGCAAACCACTCTTAAGGGCACTCCTAGACTAACCCTTGTGCAATCAACGCTGCCGAGAAAAACTTGCGGCGGAGCACACTACGCTATGTCGTCTGGCAAACGCAACCTCGGCCCTTTAGAATCTATCAGTTACGGAATGCCTTTTGTGTAAGTCATTTGTTTTCAAATCGATGCAAAATGATGTGGGGGGTGCCCCTTGTGTCGTCCCGAGTCGCTGCCGCAGCCTAGGCGAGTCGCCCGATTTTCTTCGTAAGCTTGCGCACTTCTTCTTCAAACCGCCTGTACTCGTGGCTCCCGTAAGGAAGCGCGGCGCTCAGTCCGGAGTGAAATTCGCGCGCCTTCGTTCGCCGCGCAACTTCCGCAATGTTTGCGGCGCTGATTCCTGCGCCGGGGACAATGACGATGCGTTCCCTCGCAGCTTCGGTGAGTTCGGCGAGAACGGGGGATCCCTCCAGCGCGCTCTTCGCGCCGCCGGACGTCAGGATTCTTTTCGCACCAGTCTCGATCACATCTTCGAGCGCTGGCCGCAGATCGATGGCCTCGTCAAACGCGCGGTGATACGTCACCGGCAACGGATGCGCAAGTTCAACCAGTTCCCGCGTCCGCTCAACGTCGACACGTCGGCCTTTCGTCAAAGCGCCCAGTACGATGCCATCCATCCCAGATTCTTTGGCGTAAGCGATCGAGTGTCGCATTTCTGAAAATTCCGCGTCCGAATATACAAAGTCTCCCGCGCGCGGCCGGATCATGGAGAAAATGGGAATGTGAATTTGCGCCCGCACCGTGCGAAGGATTTCCGTATCCGGCGTAACTCCGCCGACGGATAAATTTCCGCAGAGTTCAATGCGGTCCGCCCCGCCGCGCTCCGCAGCCATCGCGGCTTCAAGAGTTTCAACACTAATTTCGAGAAGGCATTTTCGTTTCACAACGGAAGTCCTGAGCTGGGGACCACGTGCGTCAGGGTGCCGCTGCTCCAATCCCAAATCATTCCCAGCAGCGCGGCGGTGTTCCAGCCCCACAAGAACAGGCGCATTTCGCTGGGACTATAAGCACGCTCTTTCCAAAGTAAAGTTGCATCGACCAGGAACCAGAGCGCGCCGATGGCGAGAAAACCCGTGATGAGCCAGTCTCGAAAATAGAATTGCACCAAAGCAGTTTCAATGCACAAAAAAGCAGCAATTAAGAATTTGGCGCGTACTCTTCCAATTGCAGTCGCCGTTGTTCGCCTGCCGGTCAGCCGGTCCGGCTCGATATCCATTACCTCGCCGAAAATATGCGAGTGCATCGCAAACATCGCGCCAAACAGAAAAGTCTGCCACGGGAGTTGCCGCGCGTTGTTCAGCCAGCTGCTCAACACGAAAACGAGGAGGTAGCTTGCCTGAATCAGCACATCGAAGGGAGGCCGGCCTTTCCAACCGATGCCGGGAGCATTGTAGAGCCCAACGGCCAGTAGAAGTATGACGTACCACCACAAGATTCTGGGCCCGATGAAAAAATAAAATGCCGCCAAGAACGGGACTTGCACCGCGGCAATCTGCCATTTCAAAGCCGCCAGTTGTTCCCGCGCGCCGCGCGAACCGAACATAAACGTGCCTTTTCGCGGGTTCAGCGAATCGTTTTCGGCGTCGACGATGTCGTTGACGCCGTAGAGCACAAACCCCAGCGGAAACAGCACGAAAACCAGTCCCAGCCAAAGTTTCCCGGAATGCAAAAAATCTACGTGTCCGAGCGGAATGAGGTAAAAGAGGGAAGTCGTGCTCCACAGCCCGGGTCGCGAAACCTGCAACAAGAAAACTAAATAGGAATGAGATTGCTGCCGGCTCGCAACACTGGGAGAGGCTTGGGCGGCTTCGGCCATCTGCCTCAATATACCGCGATTAAGTCCGCGCCCGGGTTTTCATACCATCGCGATGTGCCGAATCGTTTCACTGGTTTTGAACGCTTCGCCGAAACGCAGGTCAAGAGGAAACTGCTAGGCGAGAAAGACGTGTGCCTGCTAGATGAGTCCCAAAGAAGCGAAAGCCGTAATCGAAGCGCAGCCCAATGCCACGCCCATGACCACGCCCGCGAGGACATCACTCAGAAAGTGCATGCCCAGCACGATGCGGGACACCGCAATGCTGAGCGCCAGGAAAAAGAGCATGCCTTCGAGCGAAGGATAAAAGTAGCTGACCACCAGCGCGATCGAAAACGCCGTCATCGTGTGTCCTGAGGGAAACGAAAACTTGTCAGGAGGCAGCACCTTCGACCAGCAGTGCGGCTCAATCTGGCATGGCCTCGGCCGTTGGCTCAATCTCTTCAGCGCCTTGAAAACAAAAATGCCCAGAACCGCTGCTAATCCAGCAGCCCCGATGGCCGAAAAACGCTGCGGGCCTCCGGAGGCGAGCAGCATCAGCCCCAGGCCATACCAAATCCAGCCATCGCCCATGCGCGTCGCCGCGATCATCCAAATGCGAATCCATCGCGGCGCGCGCCAGCGATTCATCCGCCGCATCAGCCGGTGATCGCGGCGATCGATATATCCCCAGAGGTTGCGTGCGACTGCCATTGCCTACCTCACCCACACAGCCGGAAACAAACATGCGCTTTCAATAAGAAAGATGCATGTATAGGCGGGAAAGATTTCTCGCAAGCAAACCGCTCGCGCGTGAAATGTTTTTGTTTCCGGATGCGGCGAAGGATTAGAGGACTTGCGCACCGCGCACCTCAACTTGCCCAGTTGGCCTCGAAGTTCGAATCCAAGTCCCACAGCATTCGCTTGCGCTTCTCGCCGCGTTCGATAACTGCGGACCATTTTCGGCAAAAACGAATTTCGTTGAGCCAGTGCCCCGCGGTGAACGCTGGCACGAGCAACGCGAGCGGAGACATTGCCAGCGTCCACGGCTTGTCCCAGAAAAGCGACCGCACGATGCTGAATACATCAGCCGTCAGTTTGCCGCAGCTTCCGTGTGCCCCATGAATTCGTCCATGTCCCGTCCGCAGCCCGGCGAAAAATTCATCTACAGTTCGCGCGCCCCGCACTTCCGTGAACGTATGCCCGATGCCGGCGATGGTGTGCGAATCGCTGCCCGCAATCGCGATTTTTCCGAGCCGCGCCGCCAGTCGCGCGGAACTCTCATTGGACTGCGGCCACATCTGCCCGTTGCGCGTTTCAAACGCCGGCACATACGATTCAAACCAACGGAAATCTTCTGCTTCGCGCCTGCCCGTCAACCCGGAGAAAACGTGATTCGCGCTGAAAAATAGTTTACGCTCGGTGAGGTACATCAGTAGCGCAATAAAATCGTTTCTTCGGCGCTGAATTTCAGCATGATCGCGTTCCGTGAGGCCATAAACTCCCATGTGCATCTCGGTGCCGCTGGGCATTCGCACGGTCACTTCTTCGCTGAGGAAAAAGTCGGCGTACTGCCGTAAGGACTCCGCTCCGTCGATCGAGTCATGGTCTGTTAGGGTGACAATGGACATGCCCATCCGCTTCAGCCGTTCATACACGGCCGCCGGTTCGGTGTAGCACTCCCGGCAAATGCGATTCAGCCCGGGTGGGTTGAACATTCCGGATGCGATCGAGTGAACATGAAGGTCGCAACGCATGTTGCAATTTTCTTCCCTCGATATGAACAGCCTGTAAAGAGGTTGCGAAATCTGCGTGAATGTGTCCACGGAACTTATTGAACACAAATCAGTTATTCGGCTATCCACATGGCATGGAGCGTGCTCTCTCCAATACCCGTCGCTTTGTGGCACAATCCTCCCAATGAACAAAATTCACGTCGTCTTCCACGATGGCGGGGGAGGGCATCGCAACGCTGCAGTAGCCTTACAGACCGTAATTTCCCAGCAGCAGCGCGACTGGCAGGTCGAACTCATCCAGTTCCAAGACCTGACGGACCGCCTGGACGTTCTGCGCAAACTCACTGGCATTCGCATCCAGCAGCAGTACAACATCCTGTTGCAAAATGGCTGGACTCTAGGCAGTACATATCTCCTTCGCATTCTGCAAGCAACGATCCGGCTATTTCACAGACCGCTAGTGAATCTGCTCGAACGATTCTGGCGTGAAAAACCTGCGGAACTGCTCATTTCCGTAATTCCCCATTTCAATCGGCAAATTTGCGAAAGCTGGAACAGGGTTTATCCCAGCCGTCCGTTTGTCACTATCATCACGGACCTGGCGGATTTTCCGCCGCGATTCTGGATCGAGCCGGTCAAGGAGCAATACGTGATCGCTGGCACGGAAAAAGCTGCCGAACAAGCACGAGCGATAGGCCATGATGATGCTCACGTTTTTCTGACCTCGGGAATGATTTTGCGCCCTGATTTTTACGTCGAAGACAATTCCGATCCAATTGCACTTCGCCGGGAATTTGGCCTTCGGGAAGATCTACCGACGGCCATAGTGCTCTTCGGCGGCCATGGTTCCAAAGTGATGTACGACATCACGGAAAAACTGGACGCCGCCGGCTTGCCGCTGCAGTTGATTTTGATTTGCGGACGAAACGAAGAATTGGCGGCGAAACTACGCGCTCGGCCATGGAAAATGCCTGTGCACATCGTTGGCTTCACGAAGGAAGTGCATCGGC
>MNDE01000074.1 GCA_001914785.1 Acidobacteria bacterium 13_2_20CM_57_17
AAGTCTGCACGCCGCGCTTGGACCAATCGTAAATCCGCGCCAAAACCGCGTATTGATGGTAGAGATTATTGTCCAGAACAGCGATGAGCGGCGTATTGAATGTGAGGTCTTGTTGAAACGGGCGCGCGCCCTGCATCTCTAGGGTGATACTGGCCACGCCATTAGCGAAGAGGATGTGCGCTCCGTTTGTCTTTTCCGCCTGAGAGCTCCACTCGTAGCTGATCGGTGCCCCGTTGCCCTGCAGCGTTAGCGAACCGGAGACCTTGCTGCCGGCACCCTCGGGCGGCTTGATCTCCGCGAGGCCCTTGGCGAGCCAGCCGCCGCCGGATGGCGCGATTTCAAAGTCCTCGTGGCCGACGGTTTGTCCGCCGAGCTTGATAGTCAGCTTGCCCTTATCCTGAACGAAAACAACGGGGCCGGATGTGGCCGCGGACTTCTTCTGGGCCGCAATGGAAACGGCGCACGCCACAATTCCAAATGTCAGTGCAATCGAAATGATTCTGAATTTCACGGTGCCTCTTACCCCCGCGTCCATTCTCTCTCAGGGAAGGGGTTTCTCAACCACCAGATGCGGCGCGTTTCCACCGGATGCAACAATGCCCCGGCGCAGAATTTCCGCGACCACTTGTGTTGGTTGGCCGGAGCTATCCACGCGATAGTCGGCAAGTTGATAGGAGGGGAGGCGCTGAGCGTAAAGCGCGCGGAAGCTCGCTTCATCGCGGAAAAGCGGGCGGCCGGTCATTGTCATGCACCGTGAGAGGAGAACTTCGATGGGCGAATCCAGCCATAATACCGGGCCGCCCGTCGCGCGCAGGAATTCAGGGCAGCCCGGCTGCGCGTAGGTGCCGCCGCCCAGAGCCAGAACGGTGCTTTCTTTCATCTCGGTGGCACGGCCAAGAGCGGCGCGCAGTTGGTCTGCCTCAAGCTGGCGGAAAGCCGGCTCACCGAGGCGCTCGAAAATTTGTGGGATTGTGAGGCCCGCGGATTCCTCAATGCGGTCATCGAGATCGACAAAGCGCCAAGCGAGTTGCCGCGCCAGGAGCGTGCCAATGGTGGTTTTCCCGGAACCCATAAAACCGGCGAGGCACAGAATCGAGACGCGGGCCTGCGGGCCGCGAAAAGGAAGTGTTGTTGTCACGCGAACGCAGCGCGAAAAAAAAACTAGTCGCGCTTCAGAATGCGTATTGTACCACTGTAGGAGGAGAGCTCGACTTTAGCCAGGCCTTGCCCGACGGTGCCGAAGAGTCCCTTGGTGAACTTTGATGCTCGGCGCATCATGCCGTGAGAATCGGGCTTGAGGTACGCCGCCGCCTGATTGTCAACCGTGCCCGTGGCAGTTTGCGCCTTCAGGTCAAAGGAATCGTTGCCCGAGAAGCGAACCTCAACAAGGCCTCGGCCGCTCTTCATGGTGTAAAGGCCAGTGCGGACAAAGTCGCCGTCAAAAAGAATATTTCCTGAAGTGGTGAAGAGACTGACATTGGTTAGCGCTGGCTGGAGAACTTGCGCGCCGCCGCTAATGGACTTGAAATCCAGTTTCCCCGCGCATTGCGTGCAGACCAGCGAACCTTCCGTGGTCTTAACAATGATGTACCCGGAAACCTCTTTTAAGTGTATATCACCGGCCACGCTCTCCAGCGTCATATCGCCCATGACCTGCTCGACATAAATAAGTCCCGTTTCCGTCTTGAGCTGCAATTCGGTTTCTTCAGGCACGGTGAGCTGCAGACTGGCTGCCAACTCCGTGGCTTGCGCCGAAGCGTCCAGAACATTAGCGGTGACGTCGATGCGGTCTCCGGCTTGCTCCATGTCAAAGCCAATCTTGTCGGACGTCTGGCTGGCGACAACGTCGACTTCCTTGTTTTTCCAGGACTTCACTTCGATGCGCCCGTTGGCAACGTTGTGGATCACAACGACTGGGCGGGTGTTGACCGCAAAATGCCTTTCGACGTGCTGGCTTGCCGCCGCATGCGCAGGCGAAATACCCGAGCAGAAAAAAGCCGCCGCGCCAAGTACCGGCAGCATGCCGCGTTTCATATCTGAAAGTAGAGCGGACAGACTCATCATTCCAATTCCCATGTTAGTTGACACTCCCTCCGCGATCCATCATCGCGGACAGCAATTCGGCTTTTTGCTGATAGGCGTTGGACAGGTATTCACGCGCCAGATCATCCTGCGGTTCAGCGCTCACACGGCGCTCGCAGTCAGCAATAAAATCATCCACTTGCTTCAAGTTCTGCCGGAAAGAGGCGTCCACCGTCGTGGTGCTGGCAAGCTGCATGTTGGTGAGATCGATTTCCTGCTCGTTCAGGACCTTGGCGGTTTTTGCGAAAGGAATTTGCCAAGCAGGCCCAGCAACCCTCAGAGGAATTTCCGCGGAGTCATCCGGTTGCCGCAATTGCAGCACGCCAGCAAAGACGATCAGCAAGCCCACTGTCGCAGTGGCCAAAGCGCGGCTTCGGAATAGATCGTTGAATTCGTGCCACCACGTAGCGCGTTCACTACGAGCAGCAACGACGGGCGTCTTGATAATCCCTTCGAGTTCCAGTCGAGCCCGGAGGGAAACCCACACACGGGTAGGAGGTTCGACTTCGGCCGGCAATTCATTCGCGGCAGAAACAATGGTCTCGAGATCAGCGACAAATCCCTGGCATTGGCTGCAGGTAGCCACGTGCGCTCGTGCTGCTTCCGGCAGCGGCGCCAGACCTTCCTGCTCTACTACGAATTCCACGTCCCTGCACTGCATGACCCTTCACTCCGCGAGGCTGACGCTGGATGCCTGCCCCGTTCGACTTCTCTCAATTCGCTTCGGCGCAATTCCTCGATGTTTCGCCGTGAAGTCGCACACACCCTTGAATTGCACTCATTGTAGCTCAATCATCATGCGCCGTCTGCGTTTTTGCCGCATGCCGTTCTTGCCGCGCCTGCTGGCGTACCTCTTCCTGTAGCAGGTCCCGCAGACGAGTGCGCGCTTTGTGCAATTGCGACTTCGAATTCCCCACCGAACATCCCATAATGGCCGCGATCTCGTTGTGCTCGTATCCCTGGACGTCGTGCAACACGAACACAGTCCGGTAACCCGGTGGCAGCTTTTCAACCGAACGTTCCAGATTGACCCGGTCTACGGCGCCGCTCAAACGCAAATCCGGCGCGCCGATGTCTTTCCTGGGGCCGCTCGTCTCATCGTCGGGATCCATCGTTTCTTCGAGCGAAGCCACAGGGAGCGACTTCTTGCGCAGCCGCATCAGCACCACATTGACCGTCATCCGGTGCAACCAAGTTGAAAAGGCCGACTCTCCCCGGAAGGTCCCAATCTTGCGGAAGAGCTGCAGAAAGGCTTCCTGCATCAGGTCTTCCGCATCGGACGGGTTATTCACCATCCGCAGGCACAAAGCGTAGACGCGGCGGCTATGTAAGCGGTACAGAAACTCAAAAGCCGCTGCATCTCCAGCCTGGGCCAAACGTATGGCCTCCGCTTCAGTCACCTGTTTGGTGGACTGCCGAGAGGTCGACGCATCGGGATCGCTTGGTCTGTTTCGGGCCAACGGTCCATTAGCGGCGCATCCTCCAGTTCGGATGCGCCTCATGCCTCCAAGAGTTGTCCTGTCAGAAGCCCGCTTTTACTAGCAAACACCCCTGCGGGGCGCTAGTTCCGGTCCAATTGCGCCGGACGCCTACGGGCAAGCAGGTTGGATCATTCTCCCGCGATTGTGGTCGCTCGTCTATGGTGGATCAGGCCCTGGCGGGACGCTAAGCCGCTTTCCTGGGGCTCGGATTGCTCGCGAACGGTGTCTTGAAACGTCCCGAGCTGACTCTCGGGCAGGGCAATCAAGAAAGATTTGAGCACCACAATAGCCTCTCTCAGGCAGGTATTCAGGTCATAGTGGCCCGTGTCCACCTCGTCCCACATTTCCTTGGGATTCACAGTGAGTCCTTCGGCGAGGTCCTCCGCGGCATGGCGAAAATCCTTGCCAAGATCCTCCACCATCTCCACCAGCGTACCGACTTTATGGAGGAACTGGAGCCGATGGGAGAGCAGTACGTGATTGAGTAGGTTGCTCATGCGGGCAGAACGTTGCCCCTTTTGCCCTTGAAAATTCGCGGGATCGAAAGGCGCGGCGTTGGGAATGGTTCCGTAGTGCTTGGCATGCTCCGACAACGCACGCAGCAGCCCCGCCAGTGTCTGGGTCAGCAGCCTGCAAAGCCCTGAAGTAATACCCACGGCCTGCATGGACTTGCCGGGCTGTCCCAATTGCCGCAGTTCGATTGCCTCGTTGAGGGACACGCTTAACATCACGTAGTTCGACTCGAGTCGGTGGACCTGTTTATTGAACACCACTGTTTTTGCTTCTGGAAGCCAGGCGCGCCAGTCATCTTTGACAGACTTGCCGCGGGCTGAGAGGGGGCGGACACAGTCGTTCACGGGATTCTCCGTATGGGACAGGGTCGGGAGTATAGCAAAAAGCTGTGCTCAAGCCATAGTATTCTTCAAACGAGGCGCTAATTGGGCGGATTTTGTCAAAAGGTTAATGGGGACCAAGCCTTTGGGAAAGGTGGCGCGCGACCGAAGTGAAGTAGGGCCGTATTCCTTGCTCAAGGATAACGCGCGCCGTTATACTCGGACTCCGTCGCTTCCGAAAGGATTTCCCCTTTGCGTTTCGAGCCGCGCGACCAGTTTGAGCAGCGCCAGAAGAAACTCGAGCAAATCCAGGCGCTGGGGCACGATCCTTACCCTCGCGAATTTCGCTGGACGGATACTCCGGCTGCGTTGGTGGAGAACTACGGCCAGTCTACCACTGCGGAATTAGAGTCGGCCAAGCGCGAAGTGCGGGTAGCAGGCCGGATTGTATCTTCCCGGCTTATGGGTAAGGCGGGTTTTGCCCACCTGCAGGGCGCTGGGAAGCGCATCCAGATCTATGTAAAGAAAGATGTTGTCGGCGAAAAAGGATTTCAACTATTTCATCTGCTGGATTTGGGTGATTCGATCGGAGTGCGTGGGCATCTGTTTCGAACCAAGACCAATGAGCTATCCATTTGGGTCGAGGAGATCTTTTTCCTTTCGAAAGCCCTGTTGCCGTTGCCTGAGAAATGGCATGGCCTTACGGATGTTGAGCTGCGCTACAGACAGAGATATCTCGACTTGATCGCCAATGAAAAGTCGCGTCAGGTCTTCGTAACGCGCGCGCGCATCATCCAGGAAATGCGCCGGTTTTTCGACGCGCGCGGTTACATCGAAGTCGAAACGCCAATGATGCATCCCATCCCCGGAGGCGCGGCCGCGCGGCCTTTTGTCACCCACCACAACACCCTGGACATTGATCTCTATCTGCGGATTGCGCCGGAGCTTTACCTGAAAAGGCTGACTGTCGGAGGGCTCGACCGCGTATACGAGATCAACCGCAATTTCCGCAATGAAGGGATTTCTACGCAGCATAATCCCGAATTCACGATGCTGGAGTTCTACGAGGCCTACAGTAATTATCGCGACTTGATGGACCTGAACGAGCAGCTTTTCGCCCTCCTGGCCAAGAACATCACCGGCTCGACGACGGTGAAGTATGGCGGCGTCGAGCTTGATTTCTCGAAAGCGCAGCGGCTTTCGATGCGCGAAGCCATCATAAAGTATTGGCCAACGGCGGCAGGCAAAGCTCCTGCGCTGGAGAAGCTGGCTTCTCCCGGCGGGGCGCGTGAAATTACGGCGCGCTATAACGAATGGGCTAAGCGCACCAGCGCGCCTTATGCCGTGGCCAAAGGCACCCTCACGGACGGCGAATGGACTGGCCTTCTTTTTGAAACGATGGCCGAAGACAAATTGGTTCAGCCGACCATCCTCTACGATTTTCCGACGGATATTTCTCCACTTTCGAAACAGAAGCCCGAAGACCCATCCCTTACGGAGCGATTCGAGATCTACGTTGCCGGAATGGAAGTGGCCAATGGTTTCTCCGAATTGAACGACCCTGTCGAGCAGGAACGCCGCTTCCTTGCGCAAATCGCGCAGGGCGGAGAGGAAGTGCCGAAGCAGCTCGATGTCGATTACATCCGCGCCCTTTGCCACGGAATGCCGCCGACTGCCGGCGAAGGCATCGGCATCGATCGCCTGACGATGGTGCTTACGGATTCCCCCTCGATCCGCGACGTCATCCTCTTTCCTTTGCTGCGCCCGGAAGGGGGAGAACCATCTTCCGCTTCCGAAGCGCACGGCGCATAACGTATTCTTCCAACCACCATGCGATTTGAATGGTTTGTGGCCCAGCGGTACCTGCGGTCGCCGTACCGGCCGGCGGTCCTGCGGCTGGTCACATTGTTTTCCACGGTGGGCGTAGCTGCGGGCGTGGCCACGTTGGTGATCGCGCTCTCCATGAACACCGGATTCCGTGAGACGCTTCAAGACCGGTTGCTGGGCGTGACTGCCCACGTTTCTTTAACGCGACCGGGAACTTCCGGAATCAAGGATTACGAGGAATTGGCCACGAAACTAGCGCGGATAACCGGCGTGCGCTCGGTCACGCCGGCGGTCTATCAGACGCTACTGCTTTCGTTCGCTGGGCAAGCGCGTGGTGTGGTCGCGAAGGGCGTTGATCCTGAGCGCGAGCGAAAGAGCGACGACGCGCTCCAGCGGATTGTCGCGGGCAAGCTTGATTTTTCTCCCGATGCGGATGGCATCGACGCGGTGTTGATTGGAAAACAGCTTGCCGAAGAGTGGAAAGTCTCGCCCGGCGATTACGCGACGCTTACAAGTCCGCAGGGACGTCTGACCCCTTTTGGATTGCTGCCGCGGACGCGGCGGTTTCGTGTTACGGGAGTTTTCGATTCCGGCTTTTATGATTACGACGAGAACTGGTGCTTCATGACACTGGCCGCCGCCCAAGGTCTTTCTGGCGTGGGCGATGTTGTTAACGTTCTGGAATTTCGTTTGTACCAACCTGAGCGCGCGGGCGAAATTTCGGAACAGATCCGTCCGGCCGCCGGGCAGGGGTTTTCAACCACCACCTGGATGGAAGAAAATCGCGCGTTGTTCCGCGCTCTGCGGCTGGAAAAACTCGTTACGGCGATCTTCATCGGATTGATTACCTTTGTCGCCGGTCTTAACATTCTGGTGGTTCTTTCCATGACGGTCACCGATAAAGCGCGCGATATCGCCGTGCTCCGCTCCTTGGGCGCGCGCCGTGAGCAGATTCGCACGATTTTCCTGTGGCAGGGAATCAGCATCGGAGCGACGGGCACGCTGATTGGCCTGTTCACCGGTTACCTGTTTTCGTTCGTGGCCGGGAATTACCATCTGATTCCTCTTGATCCCAAGGTGTACGCCGTTCCTTATGTGCCTTTCCATCTGAGTGTTTTCGACGGTGTGTGGATCACTTCCGTGGCCATGGGAATCTCGATCGCCGCCACAATCTTGCCCGCGCGCGCTGCGGTACGCCTCCTGCCCGTGGAAATCTTGAGGTACGAATGACTCGCAGGCGTGGGTGGGCAATAACCATATTCTTCGGCCCATTTGGCGTGAGATTTGCTCCTATCAGGCGGAGTAGCCGGAGGGTAAGACCTGGGTATGTCCTCAACCCTCGGTCGCACCAAAGGGCCCACCGCAAGGTGTTGAAAACAGAAAGATTATAAGTGCATTAGTTTTGACCCAGAAGTGCCCTCTTTTCGGCAGGCAATGGACTGGCGGAAAAAGGAAACTCTGTGGGACTTTGGAAGTTCGAGGGGCTCCGCGGGTCGCACGGCACGAAGGTTGCTGAAAACGCATCTAAGTAAGTAGCAGGAACGGGCCTAGTAGACGAAAGGCGCTGCAAAGGGATGAGCCAGGGTGCACAATTCGCGGACGGGGTGGGGGCAGAGGATCCGCGTAACGCGGCAGTTGTTCTGGAATCGAGAGGCCTGAAGAAAACTTACGGCAGCGGCGAGAAAATCATCTCCGTATTGACGGATGCAAATTTGCTCTTGCGGCAGGGAGAGATGGTTGCGATCGTCGCGCCGTCGGGCGCCGGCAAGAGTACTCTGCTGCACCTGCTGGCTGCGCTAGACACGCCAACGAGCGGTACAGTATACTTCGCAACGAAAGCCATTGAATCGATTCATGACGCAGCGCTGGCGGAATTTCGGAATCGTGCTATCGGGTTTTTGTGGCAGCGCCACCAATTGCTGCCGGACTTTACGGCTGCGGAAAACGTAGCCATGCCGCTGTTGGTGCGCGGCAACGATTTCACGACTGCACTGGAAACGGCGCGGAAGTGGCTCGCGGAGGTTGGCTTGGAAAACCGGGCCGATCACCGCACAGGGGAACTCTCCGGGGGGGAACAGCAGCGCGTCGCGATTGCCCGGGCGCTCGTCACTGGGCCGTCGGTGCTGCTGGCAGATGAACCTACCGGGGATCTGGACGAGCAGAATGCTTGGGCTGTGTTCGAGTTGCTGCAACGGCTGCATCGCACGCACAAGTTGACGTCGCTGATCGCGACGCACAACTTGGCGCTCGCCGCGCGATGCGATCGGATACTGGCGCTGGAACATGGCGTTCTGCAAACTCGCGAGGCTGCGGCTTCAGCGGGCGGGGTCCCAGGGGGAGAAGCGAGCTAACGTGTTCGAACGTTATACAGAGAAAGCGCGACGCGTCATATTTTTTGCAAGATACGAAGCCAGTCAGTATGGCAGCCCGTACATCGAGACCGAGCATCTGCTGCTCGGCTTGATGCGCGAGGACAAGGCCCTGGCCAACCGTTTCCTGCGCCAGCAAGGCTCGATCGAATCGATACGCAAGGAGATCGAAGCCCGCATCACTATCCGCGAGCGCATATCGACTTCCGTCGAAGTGCCGCTCAGCGCGGAGTGCAAGCGCATTTTGAATATGGCGGCGGAAGAAGCGGAGCGCCTCGGCCACAAGCACGTTGGCACCGAGCATCTGCTTCTCGGCATCCTGCGCGAAGAAAAGTGTTTTGGCGCGGAAATTCTAATGGAGCGCGGCTTGCGTCTCTCCACGTTGCGCGAAGAGCTGGCGCGCACCTCCGGCGAAAAAACAGCCGCGGCGCGGCCCAAGGAAACATCCTTACTCGCGGAATTCAGTCGCGACCTTACGCAAGCGGCTTCCGAAGGCTCGCTCGATCCTCTCGTAGGGCGTGAAAACGAAGTCGAGCGCGTCATTCAAATTCTTTGCCGCCGCACCAAAAACAATCCCGTTTTGATTGGCGAGCCCGGGGTGGGCAAGACCGCCATCGTCGAAGGTCTTGCGCAGCGTATCTCCGATGGCGACGTCCCCCCCTTCCTAGCAGACAAGCGCATCCTTTCTCTCGACCTTTCCTTGATCGTTGCGGGCACCAAGTACCGCGGTCAGTTTGAGGAGCGCCTGAAGACCATCATGAAGGAATTGATGGAGAGCCAGAATTCCATCGTTTTCATCGACGAGCTCCACACGCTCGTCGGCGCTGGTTCCGCAGAAGGTTCGCTCGACGCCGCCAACATTTTGAAGCCCGCGCTCTCTCGGGGAGAGATTCAGTGCATTGGCGCCACGACGCCCGGCGAATACCGCAAATCCGTCGAGAAAGACCGCTCGCTCGAGCGCCGCTTCCAATCCGTCAAGGTTCCCGCGCCGGATGAAGACCAGGCCGTGCAAGTGATTCAGGGTGTTCGCGAGCGCTACGAGAAATTCCACGCCGTCAGCTACACGGATGAAGCGCTGCGCTACTCCGTCTATCTTTCCAACCGCTACATTCCCGATCGTTTCCTTCCAGACAAAGCCATCGACCTGATTGACGAAGCTGGCGCCCGCGTCAAGCTGCGTCAGGCCACCGTCCCCGAAGAAGTCGGCGAAGTGCAGAAGCGCGTAAAGTTCATCACTCACCGGATGGAAACGGCCATCGCCAATCACGAATTTGAAAAGGCGCGTTTTTATTCCGAGGAGGAGCGCAAGGAAAAGGAAAATCTGCGTGGCCTGCGCGAACGTTTCAAACTGGACGACGCCTCGACCGGCATCGTCACCCGCGAAGACATTGAAGAAGTCGTTTCGCGCTGGACCGGCATCGGCGTCACTTCCATCAAGGAAGACGAA
>MNDE01000114.1:0-39464 GCA_001914785.1 Acidobacteria bacterium 13_2_20CM_57_17
AGCCGGGCGCATTTGCCGACAGATGGCTTGCGAAGCAAGAGTTGGGAGGAATTCGCAAAACCCGGCGCGCCAAAGATGAACTTCGTCTTCACCGTTTGCGACAGCGCGGCGCGGGAAACATGCCCGGTCTGGCCGGGACAGCCAATGACGGCGCATTGGGGCGTACCGGACCCTGCGGTCGCTAAGGGCGCTCCTGAACAAATCGAACGGGCGTTTCGCGAAGCGTATTTGATTCTCGAACGACGAATCAGCCTGTTCCTAAGCCTGCCTCTTTCGAGTCTCGACAAATTGGCAATCCAAAAAGAAATTAGCCGGATCGGCAATCAGTAAGCCAAATCACTCGCCCTTCACCACGCACGCCACGACAGACTTTCCTGTGACTCCGTTGAGATGGCAGGCTCGACTTTAGCTTGGGTGGCTAGTCTGATAGAGTGCTGGCACTTAGGCTCGATTTGTCGCTGGCGCCTGTTCCGCAGTTATGAATAACTTGGGCCAAAAGAGCGGCCCGCGGGGAAGGCGGCCCTTTGGGCAGAACCTTCTAGCAATATTGCTGGGGCGGCATAAATAAAGCTAGGGCCTCAGGCCTAAAGGCCTGAGCTACAGGGCTAAGTGGCTGAGATACGAGTGGGTTAGAGGCAAGGGTGGCTGCCGGGCGGGATTTGCAATGTGTAATATTTGCAAGTCCCTGTGCGTACTAGTCTATGGAAACGCTGAGACCAGGCCGGATGAGCGCGCCGGGAATCAAGGAACCGACGGAGGCGATTGCCCGTGCCAGGACGGGTGACGCCGAGGCTTGGGGCGAGCTTTACCGGGATTACGCACCCGCGATGTTCCGGTTCTGCAGGCGTGCCTTGCCGACGCGGGAAGATGCCGAAGACGCCACGATGGAAATTTTCATGAAATTGAAAGGCAAGCTGGTGCAGTACGACACGACGCGGTCGTTCTCCGCCTGGCTTTACAAAGTGGCGGCGAACCACTGTTGGGATATTTTGCGGCGGCGGAAGATTCGCCAGGACAAGGAAACGGACGATCTCGATAACGTCCCACTAGAGCATCCGGACCCCAGCCAACTGGATCAACTGATCGAACAACGCAGCAGCGAGGAAGTGCGCAAGGCGCTGGAAAAACTGGGCGGACGCGCGCGCATGGCCCTGGTGATGCGCTATTACTCAGACATGAGCTACGACGAGATTGCGGATGCGCTGGGAGTGCGGCGCGCCTTTGTAGGTGTGGTGCTGCTGCGGGCGCGGCACGAACTGCGGCAAGCGCTGGAAGGCAATGCAGCGCTGGCAGCGGGAGGGGCTTCATGAGCGAAAAACCGGGAGAAAAAGTGAAGCATCTGGACGAAATGACGCTCTTGCTTTATATCGAGCGGCAACTGGATCGCGCCCGTGGGCTGGAAGTTTCCGCGCACACGCAGGAATGCGACACCTGCCGCACGTTGCTACGGGCGCTGGAGCGCGAATCGCGGCTGCTGACTCGCGCGATGCTGGAAGAAGACGAGCCAATGCCTTCGCGGCTGGCGCAATTCCAGGAGCGGGCGCGCAAGTCCATGCAATGGATTTGGGGATTAGTTTTCGGTCTGGCGGCAACGGGGGCCTACGCACTTTATACGGGATATGTCCTGCCTTGGGAACAGCAACTGGAGCAAGCGGGATTCGGGGGGTCGAACCTGCTGAGCTTGCTGATCTTTCAGGGCGCAATGTGGAAAGGATGGCAATCCATGATCACACTCCTCGAAGTGCTGGCGATGGTGACGCTGGCGGGACTGGGAGCCATGTTCTTCCGCCGGCGAATACGGCGCGGTTCGGCGCTGGCGCTGGTCTTCGCGGGGTTGTGCACCGTGCTGGCGATGCCCACCGGAGCGTCGGCAACGGAGCTTCGCCACGAGGAACGATTGACGATCGCGAAAGACGAGGCTATCCACGGCGACTTGTTCGCCGCCGGAGGGCGAATCCGGGTAGAAGGCACGATCGAAGGTGACTTGGTGGTAGCGGGCGGGGACGTCGAAATATCCGGTCATGTTCTGGGCGACGTGATTTCCTCGTCGGGAACGTTGCGGGTACCGGGCCACGTGGACGGGAATATCCGAAGCTACGCGGGAAACCTGACGTTGAAGGGGACGGTCGGCCGCAACCTCATGATATTCGGCGGCGACGTGAACATCGACCGCGACGCCAAGATCGGCGGGAGCATCACTTCATTTACGGGACATGAATCCATCGATGGACATGTGGGCCGCGACGTTCTGGCCATGGGCGGGCAGATCACCATCACCGGGGCGATCAAAGGTTCAGCGAAGATCAGGAGCGGGGAGTTGATTATCGATTCGTCGGCGGAAGTCGGCGGCCCGATTGATTTCACGGGAGACAAAGAGCCGCAAGTTTCCTCCGGAGCCAAACTGGCTTCACCCGTTCATTTTAAAAAGATGAAGCACGGTGATGACTACCGGACGGTGCACTATTACGTCTGGCAGGTGATTTGGGCGGCGGCGTTTATTTTGTTTGGGCTGGTGCTGTTCGCGGCGATGCCGAATTTCTCGCAAGACGCTGTGAAATCAGCGGAGCACTACGGCGCGGCGGCGGGCTTGGGCGTGCTGGTGCTGTTTGGCGTTCCGATCGCGGCGTGCATTGCGTGCATCACCGTGGTGGGGATATTCATCGGAATCTCAACGCTATTCCTGTGGTATGCGTCGCTGTATTTCGCGCAGATCATCGTGGGCGCACTGATTGGACAGTGGCTGATGGGGCGGACCAGCGAACTTTGGCCGCTGATCGGGCGAATGACCGTGGGGGTAGTGATCGTACGGCTGTGCACGACGATTCCGCACGTGGGGGGCTGGGTGAAATTCGCGGCCATTCTCTGGGGCATTGGAGCGATTTCACTGGCGGTATACCGGCGTTTCCAACCGGTGATTGCCCCAAACATGCCGTCCGCGCCCTACACGCCGCCGATTCCTCCGAATACGACAGTGGGCGGGCCTCTGCCGGCATGAAACCAATTTTAGAATTCTTTTTAGTTGTTAGAGAGGCTGAGACTGCAAGCTTGCGGAGATTTATAGTTTCGTAATGCAGAAAGATTACGGGCCGGTCCGAGAAACCTCAGACCGGCCCGTTGCCTTTTGCGGAGGCGGAGAAGGAACGCATTACGGCTGACGAATCTTGGCCGCAAAGAAAGGTGTCGTCGCGGTGTTGGTTGTGTTTTGCAGATAGAGGGCGCGGAGTCCCACGGGCTTACCCGTGGTTAAGCCCGACGTGTTATTGGCCACGCCATCTAGATTGGTAATGCCGTCGGTACCGAGAGCACCCGTGAGAAAGGCCTGGACGACTCCCTGAGAGGAGGTAGAAATTCCGAAATAAGAGGGAAGGGTGTCGATATTGATGGTGTTAGCGGTGGTTGATACAACATTAGCCCGGAAGCGCGACCAGCGCAGAATGACGGTGTCTGCCGTAGCCGAGGCAGGTGTAGTGCCGGTTGCCGCGGTAAATGGGGCAATCACGTGGACACCAACGGTTTGCCCCAGATGCATCGCGGAAGTGGTGGTTTGCCCGTTAAAGAAGTTGAAACTGGCGGTGAATGAGGTATCCACCGCGAGGCCCTTGGTATCCACCAGAAACGGGTTCACGGAAGAAGAGAGATTGACGGTCAGGAGATCGCCGACCTTGAGGGCGCTAATTAATGAGTTGGTTGTGGCGACGGAAGGTTTGTCAGTAACGACAATACCAAACTGCGCCTGGCTGCTCGGATTGATCGCAGCGACTATGCCTTCGACAAAATCCTGTTGCGCCGAGAGTAGCGGCTCGATTTCCCGGATTGAGAGAGTGCCGTCGGCATCGAGGATGGCGTCAATGCTGGCTACCTGGCTGGCTTTGACGCAGGTGGACAACGTCGTAGTTCCGCTGGGGCAAAGCGTCCCGGAAGGATCATGGTCTAGGTTGGTACTGGACGTAGATGTGGCGGTCAGAGTTCCGCGAGTTGGAGAAGTAATGGTGACGGAGCTGCCGTTAATTGCAACCACACCGGAGAAATCCTCGATCAGATCGAGTTGATTGGCGCCGAGATTGGCGTTTGTTTTCGGCAGAGCAACGGCGCTCAATACGCCGGGGTTAGGCGAGGAAGGATTAAAGTTTACGGATAGGGTTGTCCCTGAAAGAGAGATGGCGTTTTTCAAGTTGAAGTCGATGCCGATGCCCCGTTGGCCCATGGAATTAACAGTGAAGGTAAAGGAGCCGATGGTCGGAGTGCCGGCCGCCGTAAGATTCGCTGCGCAGACGGCGCCGCTCGGACAGCTCGCAGTGCCGATGGTGATCGCGGAAGCGGTGTCGTTGAGGAACGTGATTTCTGGATTAGAGAACGCGACCTGTACGGTGTAGGATCCCGCGACCACACTAGTGAGAGTGCCGAGGAAGGCGGTATCGGATTGGAGCCGCATCAAATCGACGACCGAAGGCGAGGGCTGCAGAGTTTGTGCTGTTCCGGTGGCTGGAGTCAGCGTAATGCCGGAAATCGTGACATTGAACGAAAGGATTGAGGGATTTGTCGGCAGGGTGTCTGCTACCAGAGTAAAGCTCACCGTAGCGTTGCCGCCTCCACCCCCTCCGCCCCCACCGGTCTTTCTATGAAGGTTGCAGGACGAAAGAGCAAAACAAGAGAGTACAACGAGGAAGAACAAAGGCTTGTTGCGAGCCATCCAACACCCCACGGTAGGTCTGTCTGCGATTACCTTCTCTATCTCTACCAGGGAGAAGGCTCAAAAATTCAGGTTGAATTCTACACTGGCGAGAAGGGGAAGGCACTGCAAAAATCGTTTAGCGCGTTCGAGTGCTAAGTGACTTGTAAGAAGAGAGTTGCGCCACGGTGTTTCGTGGCGGCGCGAGGACGCGGCGAGAGCCGAGGAAGGGTATGCTATCGTAACTGGACTCTTTATTTCGGCGGGCGAGAGCAAAGGCGGGTTTCTGGCCAAGCGCATATCTAATTCGGCAGGGGAATCGCCAGTGGCGAGGATAAACCGCGCGGCAAAGACAGCTCAGCGCGAGTATGTGCCCCTCGAGGATGATCCAACCGCAGCCGGAAACGCGCCGGAAGACGCCGCCGATGCGCCTGCCAACGAATCGGCAAAACCTTCGATGCGCGAGGTGTTTGGTCCCGGAGGATTCCTCGAAAAGTGCATGGTCGCTGGGTTTGACCGCTCGACGGTCAGCTCCGACTACGAATACCGCCCAGCGCAATTGGAGATGGCGGAGCTGGTGCACGATGCATTCGAATCGCATCATCACGCCATCGTGGAGGCCGGGACGGGCACGGGAAAGACGCTGGCGTACCTTCTGCCGGCGATTTGCAGCGGACGGCGCGTGGTAATTTCCACGGCGACGAAATCGCTGCAGGAACAGCTCTATCAGAAGGACATTCCTTTTTTGCAAAAGCATTTCGCGCCCAACCTCAAAGTCGCAGTGATGAAGGGACGCGCGAATTTCCTGTGCATTTCAAAGCTGAATCAGATGTCCGACCAGGGACTGCTGAAGGGGATGGAGGAACTAGACGCCTTCCGCCAGATCAAGGACTGGTCGAGATTGACGGAGACCGGTGACCGCGCGGAACTCACCTTCCTGCCGGATGATTCCGAGCTTTGGGGAAAGCTGGACGCGCGAAGGGACACCTGCACGGGCAAGAACTGCCCGTCGTTCAATCCATGTTTTGTGACCGGCATGCACCAGCGCGCACAGGAAGCTGACCTGATCATCGTCAATCACCATTTGTTCTTTGCGGACCTGGCGCTGAAGCAGGACGATTTCGGCAGCATCCTGCCGGAATATTCGGCGGTAGTTTTCGATGAAGCCCACGAGATGGAAGACGTGGCCAGCGATTATTTCGGGCGGCAAATTTCCAATTTCCGGTTCGAAGAGCTGGCGCGCGATGCGGACCAAACGCTGCGCTTATTGCATCTTGGCACGCCATCCTTATTGCGAAAGACGCAGCGAATCCGGGAGCGTAGCCGCGGCTTTTTTGAATTGTTCCCGCCGCGCGACGGGCGATTCTCGTTCCTGCGGAATGAGCGCGAAGCGTTTCTGGAGCAGAACCGCGAAGCATACGATGCGTTGGTAACGTCGCTAAAAAGCATGGAGACGGAATTTGCCGCGCTCACGGCAAAGCCGGAGGAGCTGACACGCATCGCGCGACGGAGCTTCGAGCTGCGCCAGGAGCTTTCCTTTCTGCTCGAATCAAACGAAAGAAATTTCGTGTATTGGTACGAGCGCAGAAATAAAGGCGTCTTCCTGACGGCCACGCCAATCGACGTTAGCCAGATTTTGCGCGAGCGCCTGTTCGAGCAATTTGACACCGTCATCCTGACTTCCGCAACGCTCACGGTGGGAGGACGCTTCGATTACATCCGCCAGCGATTGGGGATCGATCACGCCAAGGATCGCGCGCTGCCCCCGGAATTCGATTATCCCAAGCAGGCGCTGCTCTACCTGCCGCGAAAGATGCCGGACGTGCGCGACGCAGGCTTCCCTGCGAAGGCCGCGGACGAGATTGTGCAGTTGCTGGAGCTGACCCGCGGACGGGCGTTTTGCCTGTTCACCAGCTATTCGCAGATGAATGATTTGTTCGAACGGGTGCGCTCGCGTGTGTCCTTTCCAGTGATGTTGCAGGGCACCGCGCCACGCTCTGTGCTTCTGGAGCGATTCAAGAATACGGAGGCGGCGGTGCTGTTCGCGACGGCAAGCTTCTGGCAGGGAGTGGATGTCCCAGGCGAGCAGCTATCGTGCGTCATCGTTGACCGACTGCCATTTGCGGTACCGAGTGACCCCATTGTGGCGGCGCGAGTGCGCGCTCTTCAAGAAGACGGGCGCAACCCGTTTGCGGAATTCCAGGTGCCGCAGGCCGTGCTGTCGTTGAAGCAGGGATTTGGGCGCTTGATCCGGGCGAAGACAGACCGCGGCGTGCTTGCGCTGCTGGACACCCGACTTCAGCGCATGCCCTATGGTAAAATTTTCTTAGAGTCGCTGCCACGATACGGGATGACGCACGAATTGACAGATGTCGCGCACTTTCTGGATGCGAACGGCACCTCCGGGCGGCTGGGGGCCAAATCGGCAAGTCCTTCCTGATGGGCAACGATCCAGGGAGATCCGGGGCAATGGTGTAGCGCAGTTCTGGAGAGACATGTTTCAAGTTAGCGTAGAAGAGACTTTTTCGGCAGGGCATGCCCTGCGCGGTTACCGGGGGAAGTGCGAGAACGTGCACGGCCACAATTATCGCGTGCGCGTGACGCTGGAAGGCCCGAAACTTGATTCCACCGGACTCCTGGTTGACTTCACGCAGCTCAAGGCGGTGATCCGCGAGATCATGGGCAAGCTCGACCACCAGTTCATGAACGATCTCGAGCATTTCAAGACCGTGAACCCATCAGCGGAAAACGTGGCGAAATATTTTTACGATGAGGTCACGCGGCAATTGAAAGATCTGCCGCCGGGGGCGCGGGTTACAGACGTGATTTTGTGGGAGACGGATACCAGCCGGGCACAATACCGGCCCGGAGCCTAGTTGATCGGGAAGTTGGTGAGCCGGTGAATCGAGCGTTTTTCATTATCCTGACTCCGACGCTGCTCGCGGCCGCGGGCTACATTATCGTGTTGCGATACACGGGCGTGGCACCAGGCTATGCACCCCTGATTGTCGCAGTGATACTTTTCTTCAGTATGATTTACCGGTTGTCGCAGGGGAGCGGACGCAAGACGAATTCCAAGCGGATATAGATCGCGAAAGCCTCTTAAAGCCGCGACAAAAGAGCAACAGCCGATCTGCGGAACTCCAAAGTATGGTCATCACGGAAATTTTCAAATCGATTCAGGGCGAAGGCACCCGCGCTGGCCTGCCATGCATTTTCGTGCGCCTGACGGGCTGCAATCTGCGGTGCACTTGGTGCGACACCGCGTACGCTTTTCATGGCGGCAAGAAGATGAGCGTCGAGGAGGTTTTGGCGCGTGTCGATGAGCTGGCGGGACGGTGCGAGGGGATACCCGACGCGCAAGCCTCTGTTCCGTTGGTCGAATTAACCGGCGGGGAACCGCTGTTGCAGGAGGAGATTTATCCTCTCGCCGAAAAGCTGCTCGTGGGAAAGTATTCCGTCATGATCGAGACCAGTGGGGAACGTTTCATAGGGCGGCTGCCGCGGGAAGTCGTCAAGATTATCGACGTAAAGTGCCCCGATTCCGGCGAGCCGGATACGTTCGACATGCGCAATCTCGAGGAGCTGTCCGAGAATGATGAAGTGAAGTTCGTACTTTCCACACGGCGCGACTATGAATTTGCGCGCGTTTTTACCTTGCGGCACGGCCTGGCACAACGCGTGAAACAGGTTTTGTTTTCGCCAGTGTTCGAAGATCCGCAAGGGAAGTGGCCGGGGCTCGAGCCGCGCATGCTCGTGGAATGGATTTTGGCGGATGGTCTGCCGGTGCGCTTAGGGCTGCAACTTCACAAATTTATTTGGGATCCGGCGACGAAGGGCGTTTGAGGTAAAGGAAGAAAAAGGAAGAGACTCGGCGGGAGTTGATACGGTGGTGAAAGGCGTGAAGCAGAGGAAAGCAGTAGTGCTCTTGAGCGGAGGAATGGACTCCTGCGTGAGCGCGGCAATGGCGCGCGAACGCCACGGTGCATCTAACATCGCCTTGCTCCACGCCAGTTATGGCCAGCGCACAGAGCAACGCGAACGGCGCGCGTTCGACGAAATTGCGGATTTCTACGGCGTGGGCGATCGGCTTGTCGCGCACCTCGAACACTTTCGCGCGATTGGCGGTTCTGCGCTCACGGACAAGAGCATTTCTGTACCTGAGAATGAGTTGAGCGCGCCCGGCCCGGGCGGCAACGCGATTCCTGTAACCTACGTCCCTTTCAGGAATGCGCATTTTCTTTCCGTGGCGGTGAGCTGGGCGGAGGCGATTGGCGCAGGAGCGATTTATATAGGAGCGGTGGCGGAAGACAGCTCCGGCTATCCGGACTGTCGCCCGCAGTATTACCGTGCGTTCCAGGAGCTGATCCGCTTAGGCACGCGGCCGGAAACGCAGATCGAAATCGTTACGCCGGTCATCACGTTGAAGAAAAGCGAGATTATCCGGCGAGGCATCGAACTGGGTGCCCCGCTGCATCTCACTTGGTCGTGCTACCAGAACGAAGATACCGCCTGCGGCGCTTGCGATAGTTGCCTGCTGCGGTTGCGCGCCTTTTCCGAAGCCGGCACGGCCGATCCTATCCCTTACCGAAGAACCGTTACCGCCGGGCGCTGAGCTTGGAATAGGCCCGCTTGAGAGAGATAATGGGGCGCACCTAGCCCGGATACTCCGGGCAGGGCTCCCCCCGTGAAAAAGGAGAATGCAGCATGAAGAGTTTTCTTAAGTCGTGGGCCCTTGCCGCCATCCTGATGGGCGCGCTGGCACCGCGCGCTGCGGCCCAGACCGGCTCGATTGCCGGCACGATTCTGGATGTGAATGGGAATCCCTGGCCGGAGGTTGTCATTCGAAGCGTAAGCGATCAGGGCGCGAAGCAGGAAACCAAGACGGATAGCGCAGGCAAATATAATTTGCCGAACTTGCGCGCGGGCATTTACACCGTCTTTGTTGTATTTCCTCCGCCGAATGACAAACAAGCGCCCTACGAGGTCAAGTGCAGGGTGCAAAGCGGTGAGGAAGCCAAGGTGGATCTCAACTTCAAGGACATCGTCGCCAAACAGGGGAGCGCTGCCCAGGAACAGGTAAAAAAAGCTGAGGAGGCCAAGGCTAAGCTCGAAGGACTCAAAGCGCACTTCAACGCGGGCAACGCCCTCATCGATCAGGAGAAACAGGTAAAGGCCGATCTGCAGAAGGCCCCCGCGGACCAGCGCGACGCGCTGAAGCAGAAGCTGGCGGAGCTTTCCGATCAGGCCGTCAAGGAATTCCAGGACGCGTCGAAGAGCCTTGTGGAGAAGGATCCCAATGCGCACCTGGTGTGGTTCAAACTAGGAGAAGCCTACGATACCGCAGGCCGCAATGACGATGCTGTCCAGGCATACCAGCAGGCCATCAGCGCCAAGCCCGACGTGCCAGGGTATTACAACAACTTGGGCAATGTGCTGGCGCGCGCAGGGAAGATCGAGGAAGCCAAGGCTGCATATACAAAGAGCGCGGAGCTTGACCCGCCGAATGCTGCAACCGCGTGGCGCAACTTTGGCATCAGCCTGTACAACGCGAATCGGCTTGGCGACGCCGTCGAACCCTTGCAAAAATCCGCGGACCTCGAACCCAAGAATCCGCAAACCTGGTATCTGCTGGGAGCTTCACTGGTCTATAAGATGACAACCAAGAAGGTGGGCGATAAGGAAGTCGTGCAGTTCGCGCCGGGAACGATCGAAGCCTACCAAAAGGCGGTCGAGCTAGACCCCAATGGTACTTGGGGCCAGCAGGCCAAGCAGGGCCTGGAACAGCTTCAGTTGATGGCTCCTGGCATCGACACCAAGATCAACGTGAAGAAAAAGAAGTCTTAATCAAAATCGAGTCAGCTCTTTCGGGCCGGTTCGGCGACACAGATCCGGCCTTTTTTCTTGGATGGGGGTTAGCGAACAGCCGAAATACTCGGTAGAATACCCGCAAAGGGGCATTTCTCCCGTTTCGGTGTAAACAAATGGAAGATCGAAGGTTCCCTGGAACCGCGCCGATGGTTTCTTTTACCAACCGGGCCGTAACGCCGGCTCACGTATTGGTCCGCATTCTCGATCGGGAATCCGTCCTGCTGAATCTCGAGACGGAACAATACTTCGGATTGGACGAGACCGGCACGCGCATGTGGCAGCTTGTGACGGCCTCGCCGAACATCGAGGCAGCCTACCAGGAGCTGATCGCGGAATTTGATGTCGAGCCTGAATTGCTCCGCTCCCACCTGATGGAACTTCTGACCAGGCTCATGGAGGGCGGGTTGCTCCAGGTAACCCCTGCTGATGTGGGAACGGCTTCGGCGATTTAGCGCGCTAGAGCGCCCGGCGCGGAGTCTTTTTCTGCGCGCGACCGTCCTGCTGCCCCTGGTCGCCCTGAGTCTGCGATGGCGTGGCTTCCGAGCCACGCAAGCGACTCTGCAGCGCTCCCTCTTAAACGACAACCAGGAACGTGAAGCCGCTCTTGTAAGCAAATCTGCGGCGATGATCGCGCACATGGTCAACGCCGCGGACCGGCACGGGCTGGTTCATCCTTCCTGTCTGGCAAAGTCGTTGACACTCTGGTGGCTGCTCGCGCGACAGGGGATTTCTTCGCATCTGCGCATCGGCATTCGTAAGAAAGAAGAAAAGTTTGAAGCGCATGCCTGGGTGGAACGCGATGGAATTGCGCTGAACGAACCGGACGAACATCACTATCACTATGCGGCTTTCGATACAGCGTTTTCTTCGCCGCCGCCCGAAGAACGATGACTGCGTATTTGCGAGAGGAAAATAAAAAAGGCCCTCGGCGGCACAGAGGGCCTGACCTCGACTGTGTCAGCTAAATGCTCGTGCGGCGAGAGAAGACGTGCTTGGTGCGCGCGGCGGCGGGAGCAGGCAACTCGACGGTGAGTGAAACCTCGCTCTTGTTGCGCAGAACGCCCAGCTTCACCGTCCGGTCCTTTTCATCGCGCTTTGCCGAAAGTTTCTCGCGAAGCTCTCCGACGGTCCGAATGCGCTCGCCATTGATTGAGGTAATGACGTCGCCCGCTTTCACGCCCGCCTTTTCCGCAGGCGAACCGGAGTTGACTTCCCGAACGAGGATTCCCTCGCCATCAGGAGCGCCGAAAAACGCCCCTAGCTGTCCGTTAAGATCTTCGGCGTCAATGCCGAGCCGCGGCTGGCCGCCGAATACCATGTTGCCACTCCACTCCATCGGCGGGATTTCCGGCATCTCCGGCATCCGGAATGCAAATGCTCCCGGCATTGGCGCTACTCTCGTCATGACGTGACGACGCTCTTCGGACTTGGCAAGAGTCGCGCTGACGGTTTGCGTGCGTCCATCGCGCCACACCGTGAGCTGAATCGTGCGGCCCGCGGGAATCTCATGGATCATGCGGCGAAATTGCGCCGCGCCTTCGATGCGCTGCCCGTTGATTTCCGTGACTACGTCATTTTCCTTTAGGCCGGCTTTGGCCGCCGGGCTGTCAGGAACGATCTTTCCGAGCACCACGCCGCGTTCGGCGGACAGCTTCAGTGCCTTGGCTTTGTCCGCGGTCACTTCATGTGTTTCCACGCCGAGCCAGCTCGAACCATCGTCACCGATGACGATATTCAAGTCATCGGTTGCAATTCTCGGCTGGACTTCAATTTGCGCGGGTTCCTGATCCTCCAGCGCAACATCTCCGACGGCTTCCTCAAGCGCGTCTGCATCAGCAAGTACCGCCTGTTGATCCTGCTGGCGCTCCATTTGAGTCTGTAATTTTGCTTCTAGTTCATCGATTCTCTGTTGCAAGCGGGCAAATGCGGAAGCGTCGGGCTTTTGCGGTCCTGCGGAACTAACCGGCAGCGCGATTAGCGCGAGCCCCAGGGCCGCAGTTCCGGCCATCGTAAGAAAAGTTTGTTTGTTCATTACCGTCCCATCCTCCTCAGCGATTAGACGCAGCAAACGGAAAAGCGTCAGACGGTCGACCGTAGAACGATCAGGCGAATCCCGCCATTCACGGTGCGTAAATGAATCGGCGCCCCGCCGCGGCCCAGCTTGCCGTGCATCTCCCGGGGACGCTGGCTGCTCTCCATCGTGATGGGGAGTTCGGAAGAGAAGTTTCCATTTAGGCAGCGCGCTTCGACGTCCGCCTGCATGTCGGAAGGGACAGCGAGGACGAGGGAGCCATTGGTAGTTTCGCCCGTCGCGCCGGTCTTATCGGTAAGACGCGCCAGTTCCAGCCGCACATTGCCGTTGATGGTGTGCGCGTGGATGCTCCCGCCGGCCTCGAAGACTTCGATATTGCCGTTTACGGTGTGCAGGTCTTCTACCGAGTCTACGCCGGCGATGCGCAGCGTGCCATTCACGGTGCCGATATGCTCCACGCGCGCTCCGTGCGGAACGTGGATGGTGTAGTCGACCGCCACTTCCACGCCTTCGTTTTGCGGGTAGCGCGTGGTGATAGAGACCGCGTCCGTCTTGGCGTCCACCTCGATAGAGACGCGCTCAAGATCGGATTCCTTGTGCTTCGCGGTCTTTACAGCGTGGACTTCGACCTCGTTGCGGTCCCAGCCCTGCACGTCCACGGTTCCGTTGACGTTTTGCAGCTCCAGGGAACCGCCGGCTTGCAAAGTGTAGGATTGATTGAACTCCTTGCTGATGGCGAAGCTGGGAACGGCCCAAACAACGGCTGCGAGCAACGTAGATAAAGCAATGGCGCGAAGAGCTGGACGAAGCATAACGTTCTACCCCCTTCGAGTACTTGCTACCAATCAGAACCGAGGACCCCAACGAATCTCGCGCGTACTGAGGCGGCTGCCGCTCAGTGCAGCTGAAAATTAAATGTTACCGTCGAAATCACTTCGACCGGCTTGCCGTTGATCCAAGCGGGTTTTGCCCGCCACTGCTTGACGGCGGCGATAGCGGCATCGGCAAGCGCCGGCTCGCCTTCCAGAAGTTTCTGCACCTCGACGCTGCCGTCCTTCTTCACCCGCACCTGGAGCTTCACGAAACCTTGCAAGCCCGCCCGTTGCGCAAGCGCCGGATACGATGGCTTGGGGAAATTGACGAGGCGCTTCTGGAAATCATCGGCATCCTCAGTCATGCCGCCCCTGAATTTGATTTCCAGACTGGTGAGCCAGCTTTCCAGCCAGTCCGTTTTGATCTCGCCAGGTCCAACGACAGGATTTGTATCGACCTTCCTGTCCATATAGTGCGGCTTGAAGTCCGGAATACGCTGACTGATACGCTCAATCTGTTCGCGGATCAGCGAATCGCGCAGAGCGACTTCCGAGTCTAAGTATTGGAGCCGAATTTTCCCCGCTGTGCTGCGCAACTTAAGCGGAGGACCGCCGCCGTTCAAGACGACCGTTGCATGCACCGGGCCAGTCAGATTGTTTGAAGCCTGAACTATGAAGTGCAGCTCGGGATCCGCTTCGATGTGGCGCTCGTCCCCATTTGCGACGACGGCGTCAATGTTTGCCGCCAGATTTCGCGGCAGAAATACGATGATGTCGCCGTTGCCCGAAGCGAGCTGCGATGCGCCCGCAAGCCGCACGTTTCCGCCTCCGGCAGGCGGATCGGGATTAATCCACGCGGTAATCGTGCCGCCGGAAGTAGCCGCCTGCAAGGCGCCAGCCACGCGAGTCAGGCAAATGCTCCCGCTGCTCGATTCCAACTCCATCGGGCCGGAGACGTACATGACGCGGATGCCGCCTCCGCCGGTCTGCGCGTGTACCGAGCCGCGCACCTCGCCGAAATCGATTTGTCCGCCGCCGGTGCGTACGCTGACGTAGCTTCCGGCATGAGCGACAGTGATGTTGCCGCCGACGGTGTCCAGTTCCGCGCGCCCCCCGATTTGGCCGGCGCGAATATGACCGCCTCCGGTGCGCAGCGAAGCATCTCCCGCAATGTTTCCGACGTTGATGTGGCCGCCCCCGGTGAAGGCTGTAAGGTCGCCTGCGACGTCCAGCACTTGAATGTGCCCGCCTTCTGTTTCCAGTTTTGCGGCGCTGCGCCCCCATGCGGTATCGCGGATTCCCGAAGCGCCGATTCGCCCGGTCTTAATGTTTCCACCTAAAGTGTGAAGAGAAGCTGTGCCGCCAATATCGCCTGTCGTAATGTCGCCCGCTTCAGTGTTCACTTCCACGTTGTAACTGCGCGGCACGGCGATCTCGAACTGCACCCAGAACTGCGCATTGGCGGAGCGCGCCGCTTGCGACGGAAGTGCGCCCGTGATTTCTACTCCCGACGGTGTTGCCCTTGCCTTGAGAGAATAAGCATCGAGAAGCGGTTGCGCGGCCGCGCCTCGGGCATCGGTTTCGATCCGCACGGTGTACCGCACGACCGGCGCAGCGCCGGGCTCGAGTTGCGTGATGTTGACTGGCCCAAAATCCGTCGTCAGCCGAAGCGTCAGGCCGTCCCTGGTGCTCAGCACGCCAGTGCGAACAGCCGACGCGTGTTGCGAACCCGGATCAGCAGGCAGGGCGAGGGCTGTTGGCTCTCCAGGATCAGCCTTGGCCGCAAAAACCGACACGAAACATGCTGCAGAAACAAGGAGCGCCACCGTGCGGAATAATGCCACGCAGTACAAAAGTCTTTGATTGAATTGCGTGTTCATCGTCGAACGAGATTTCTTGCCGTCAAAGCAGTTACTGCACTTCACGCGGGCCAATCTGCCGCAAGGCGGCGGCGCTGCGCAACCGCACGTACCGGCTGGGATCACGGTGTTGCAACTGCTCCAGCGCGCGCACCACGCGCTCCAGCGACGGGTCGTCATCGGGACGACCTGCGATCGCTGGCGTTGTCGGAGCCGGTGGTTCCGGCGCCATCTCTTCGGTATCGCCATGCTGCAAAGATCCAACAAGCACATTCACAGCTTCAACGCGCACGCCAGGATTGGTGTCCTTCTCCAGCGCATCCAGCAGTGTTTGCCGGACATCGTCATCTGAAGCTGCAACCCGGAGCGATTCCAATGCCTTCATGCGCACCGCGGGATTCTGATCCTTGCGTGCCGCGGCGATCAACGCCCGCCGCACCTGCTGATCCCGCGCGGCCGCCTTCAGCGCTTCCAGGCAATCGAGGCGTACGCCCGCGTCGAAGCGCTCGCCATTTTCAACCACGTACGTGAGCACGCCGCGGATGTCGCTGTTGTCCTCCACGTTGCCGCTCAAAACCATCGGCTGTTCCGCGTTGAGATGCACTTGTACGTTCGGGGCTCCCGCTTCCGAGGAAGGCGAAAAATTAACGCCGGAGAATGTAATCTTCGACAGCTGGTCAGGTGTAAGTGGGGGCTTGGCCGTGACGTTCATGGCCTGACTGTTCGCGTCGCCGTTACGGCGGTTCTGCAGCCATGGAACAATCTGAGTTCCAACCACGATCCCGACGAGCACCAAAAGCGCGCCGCTCCAGGCCGGCCGCAACGCCATCCAGCGGCGCAGCCACCCGAAGGGACGCCAATGTTCCTGGATCGGAGGCGCGGAAAGATCGTCGAGGGCTTCGGCAAGTTCGCTGCGGCACTGCGCGAGGAGAATTCCGGTGGCATCAAGTTCATCGGCAGGCTGCAAAGCAGCGGTCATGGCTTTCTGAAGATGGTTCTCTTCGGCGAGCTGAGCGGCGCAAGCTTCGCATTTCGCGACGTGGGCCTCAATCTGTTTGCGTTCTTTGTCGCTGACTTCGTCGCACGCGTAGAACACCAAAAGCGGCGCAATGTCCTTGCAACCCAAACTTTTTTCAAAAACGCTCATCGCAGGCCTCCCAGTTCATGGCGGAGTTTGCGCGTGGCGCGGAAAAGCGAATTCTTCACGGTTTCCTCGGTGGTGCCGAGGGCGTCCCCGATGGCCCGGAGCTTCAGCCCCTGATAGTGCTTCATCTCAAAAACAATCCGTTCGCGCGGCGAGAGCCGCTCCATCGCCGTGGCGATCCGTGCTTTGATCTCCTTGCCGATAAATGTACGTTCGGGATCCAGCGTCGGGCGGTGCTCACGCTGGCGCTCGAAGAAATCAGTGATGCCTTCTTCGTGAACTCCAGAATTCAGCTCCGGAGACTGGTCTTCGGGGCGGGCTTGGCGGCGGCGCAAGTGGTCCAGGCAAACGTTGGTGACGATGCGGTAGAGCCAGGTATAAAAGCTGCACTCAAAGCGGAATCGGTGGAGATTGCGGTATACCTTGAGGAAGGCTTCCTGATATACGTCCCGGGCGTCCTCGGGCCGCTTCATCAGGTTCAGCGCCAGCCGCAGCACGTCCCGGTCGAAGCGGCGCACCAGTTCCTCGAAAGCCGCGCGGCTGCCCGCTTGCGCTTCCGCGACTAGGGCCCGCTCGTCGAGGTGGGACAAGGAGATCACCGAGGCCAGGACGGCGTCTGTGCTGCCCGAGCGACCGTTATCATCGGCCAAAGCCAAAGCCCATCTGGGGAGCGGCATTTTTCGCTTTCTATTCGCGTGAATCGGCGTTGTCGCTTGTAAAGCAACACCTTAGCGCAATTTCAGGCACTCGGCTGAACGCTGCGCGCCACACGACCACCCAATTTGGACGCACTCCTCCACCCTTGGGTGAGCACCGCCTCCCGCTATAACAACGCCCAATCTGTGGATTTTGTTTCAAGAATAATCCCGAGTTTAGACCCGCCAAGCCGTGGTCTCCGTCCTCGTCTTATCGCTTAATGAGCCATATCGGCTTGTCCAGCGACCTGCGCTGAATTACCCATCCGCCAGGCAGCAAATGGCCAGCCAAATAGTAGAATCAGCGCCAGCAGAACTGCGTAGCCGTTAGCCCTGTAAAACGAATCCGGCTGGGAAAGCAGTTCGTTGGCGCCGCTGAGCAGGAAAGTGGCCGCGACCATCAGGAAACAGCCGAGAATGTTGAAACGCATCACCCAGCGCACGCCAAAAACGAGAACGCTCAGCAGGATCAGCCGCGCAAGGAATTGTTTGGCAAAATCCGCCGGGCTGCCCCAGCTTCCGCCCACAGTCGCAAGCACACCGACAAAAAACAACAGAACGCGAAGCCACGTCTGCCGTACTTTTGCGGCAACGGAGGAAGCGATGACCACAACATAAGCTGTCATCCTCAGACTCCCGAGCAGAGTCCCTCCTAGGATGGAGGCGGCTGGAAAAACCGCATCGAAATCCTGCCCGAAGGAGACATCGAGATAGCGATGGACGGTCGGCCAATATGTCGAAGCCACCGCAACAAGCCGCTCCAAACCAAGGAGCCCGCCGCTGCCGCCCAGACCAATCCACAACGCGTCGCGGTAGTAGTGTCCCGGCATTCCTGCCCAGCCGGGGAGGTTCTCCTCTGCAAAGGCTAGCTTCGCGTAATACCAGGCAGCGCCAAAGAGTAGTACCAGGACACCAAAACTGAATGGGCCCCCCAGCAAGGCACCAATGCTTCCAAGCCCGATCGCTGTTCTAAAAGGGATTGCCGTATTGTACGTGTTCATCGCTCTCGGGATGCTGTTGCCGAGCCCTAAAACCACGTAAAAAGAAACGAATCCCCAAGCCGCCCAAAGCGAAAGCCTTCTCCATGGCACTGCGCGCGCCGCCTCCGAGCGCAGATTTTTTAGGAAAAGAATAAACGCCGTGAGACCCAAGCCGACGAGAAGGACGATGGGTCCAAAGGTGATGGCATCGCGCGGAAGTGTCGTCTCTTCCTGTTTGCGCCGCCAGTCATCGGGAATTTTGATGAACGTGCTGAAGCCTTCGCTGGCCGGTTCGTCTTCATCGGCGGAACCGGACCGCCGGAAGTAGGCGCGCCGGTAGTCTGTCACTTCATCGCCAAGCACCGCTACCCTGACGCGTACGTACGCATGGCCGCTTGCCGAGAGAGAAGCCGTCGAATCAAGCGGGCTATTCTGCTGCCAAGTAAGCAGATGATCGACCCGATGAGGGCGCGTTTCGGAATCGCTTTCGACGAGCGTCCATTGGCTCAGGTCCATCTTTTTTTCTTCACGCAGGAACTCTTTCGCCCGTTCCGCCGCCTCTTCCTTCTTCAACGACGCGACCGCGGCGTCTTCCGCGATCTTGTGTTGCACGGCGAAGAGCGAGCCATCCGGCTTGAGTTTGACGGCGTACTCTTCCGTCTGGCTATCGCGGAAATAGCGCGCCTGCCACACCGCTCCCGGCACTTGCTTGTCGTAAATTCCGTTCACGCGGGCGATGCCCACGCGCTCGCGGAGGAATTCGTTTGTGACCGAATCCACGATATCTGCAAACACCACCGCGCACTTGTAAGAATTCGGGTCCACGCCCCGGCTGCGCAGGATTTCGTCCGCTCGGGCGCGTGCGGTCTTGGCGTCCACGGATAATTTCAAGTAATCGCCGATAGATTCGGGTTTCAGCCGCCAAACGATGAGCCCTCCCGCAAGCAGGCATGCAGCGAGGAGTGCAAGCATTCCCGGCGCGAGGGCGGTGTAGCGCCGTGTCTTGGCGGCGGTGGCGTCCGACGGCGGAGCCATAGCAAGGTCCAGGTGGGGGGGAGGCGTCGCGCCGTTCCGGAGGTCTTCATCCGCTTCGAATCCCCCGCGGGTCAGGTAGGAAAAACCCGCAAACAGAAGCGGCGCGAATGCCGCGGCCGCCACGATCACCCCGGACGCTTTGAAATAAAGGTTGTTCGAACGCAAGAGAAACAGGCCCACCAGCGAAGCATCCACGGTGTAGTGCCAGATCAGCGTCGCCAGGATGCCCCACCGCAGCATCACGATTCCCGCGACGATCCCGATCAATCCGATCTCGATGCCACGGATGTACGGCGGTTCCTGCGGATAGTTGCTGTGCAGAAAGCTCCACAGAAAGGCCGGAACAATCACGGCCAGCCATCGCGACTTTGTAAATTTGGTGAAAAATGGAATGGCAAAGAGACGGAACGTGAATTCCTCATTCGTGGACGCCAGCAGCCCGATCGCCGCTCCCGAGATCCACGGGAAGAGTGTGTTTACGGACTCCTGGTAGTTCACTTCTTGCGGGGCCCACGCGCCCAACCAGGTTGCCACCACGTAGAATCCAACCACGTAGCCGATGTGCACCGCGGCCAGCGACAGACCCACGACTGCCGCGGAAAAAAACTCTTTCGAACGCAATCCGCGCAGCGTGAAGGTCTTGGAGAGCTGCAATCGCTGCGGCCATGAAAAGCGGTACAGCGGCTCGGCTGCAGGAAGCACCAAGGCGACGGTCAGCGCGGATAAAACCGCGAACAGGAGTGCACCGCCCAACTTTCCTGCGAGAAAACTCCCGTAAGAAGCTTTTGTATCGTAGCTTGCGCCCCACAAGGGCCAGTCGTTCAGGCTCTGCAAAAAGAGGAGCCCGGCCACCAGCAAGCCGAGCAAAATGGCCCCGCGCCATCGCGTCTGTCCTTGCAAGGTGAGCTTGATTCCAAACCAGACCGCCACGACAAGCAACGCGATGTAAAGGACAGAAAAAGCAAGTGCCATCGCGTCGTTGCTAGAGCGCAGCCGCAAGTAGCTGCGTTCCCACGCTTCGGGAACTTTCAAGAACTCTTCGCTGCCGCCGACTTTCTCTCCTTGCAACGTGACTTGCAGACGGTACGGCGCGTCTTTCGCGCGAAAGCCGTGCTTCTCCCAGGTAAAAGCCCAATCCAGACGATTCGGCCGCTTGCTCGAATTGGCTTCCTCGGGAAGAAAGTCCCATCCGCTCAAATTGAGTCCGAGCTTTGCGCCGAGATACGATTGCGCGGCAGACTGCGCAGTCGCGCGGTCGAGCGACGCTCCAGCGCGCGATTCTTCGATTTTGTGATTGTAGCCGGCGATTTGCCCTGCCGGGCTCACGCGCACGCGAAACTCTTCTTCCTGTTGCGGCTTGAAGAAGCGCATGTCCCAGAACCAGATATTCACATCCGCGGACATCAGCCTGTTCGCCTGCTGCAAACCCAGTTCGCGCTCCAGGTAGACTTTGCCGTTGTCATCCACGTCGAAAACAATGGTGGATTGGTAGCCGCTGACGTTCTCACCGAGGCCGGTGACGAATTTTTGCGCTCTCGCGAGGGCTTCTTCGCGGGAAATCTGAAAATTAACGGACGCCTCCGGGAACGCCCGGAAAAAATATTTGTAGGCGAACAACGCGCCGGCAACTCCCGCCATCACCCACAGAATCAGCGCGCGCTTGTCGGTACCCGTCAGGCGCTCTCCCGTCACACGAACCTCCCCGCTTGGAACAAGGAACACTCACTCTATCGGTACGCGTGCCAGGGACGCAAGTTTCGCGGCCGTTTTGCGGGCGTGCTTCTGTTTGTTCGCAGAGGGGATGATATAAGAAGAAGGCGTCCCGGCTTTGCGGTCGCACTTGCCGATTGCCCGCTTTGCGGGCGTACATATCCAATGACGATGAACCTCAGCACCGAAGTACGCATGATCAAAGGCGTTGGCCCGCAGCGCGCCGAACTCCTCGCGCAGCGCGGCATCCACACGCTTGAGGATCTCCTCGGCTACTTGCCGTTTCGTTACGAAGACCGCATCCATTTTTCCAGGGTGAAAGACATCCAGCCGAACGGCGTTTACACCATTCGCGCTCGCGTGATGAGTGGCCAGGCCGTCCGCACCATGCGCGGCCGCGATGCCATCTATCATCTGCTCGTCCAGGACGAAGCCGGTGGCTTGCTTCCCGTCAAATTTTTTCACGGCGGCTACCTCGAGGGGCGTTTAAAGCCCGGCCAACTCCTCATCCTTCACGGCAAAGCGGAAATCGATAAGCTCCGCCCCGCGCGCCTCGAAATGATTAATCCGCAAATCGAAGTTCTCAGCAACGAAGAACTCGATTCCACCGAAGTCGGCCGCATCGTTCCCATCTACGAAGCCATCGGCACTTTTGGCTCGCGTCAAATTCGCCGCGCCATGTACGCCGCCGTGCAGCTCATCGATCAGCGCATGCCCGACGTTTTGCCGGAAGCCTTGCGCGCGCGGCTCGGCTTTCCCACGCGCGGCGAAGCTCTGATTCACACGCACTTTCCCGAACCCGGCGAGTCCCTCGACGCCCTGAATACCTTTCGCTCACCCGCGCAACAGCGCCTCATCTTCGAGGAGTTTTTCCTTTACCAGCTTAGCCTCGCGCTCGACCGCAAAGCCTCTCGCAAGGAAAACGCCATCGCCTTCCGCCTGCGCGAAGATGCAATCCGCGAAGCGCTCAAGCGTATCCTGCCTTTCAAGCCTACCGCTGCGCAAAAACGCGTGCTCGCTGAAATCGCCGCTGACCTCGAAAAGCCCGCTCCGATGAACCGTCTCCTTCAGGGCGACGTCGGCAGCGGCAAAACAATCATCGCGCTGCAAGCCGCCGTCATCGCCATCGAAAACGGCGCGCAAGCCGCCCTCATGGCGCCCACGGAAATTCTTGCCGTCCAGCACTTTCTTTCCGCGCGCCGCATCCTCGCCAAAGCCGGCTATCGCGTCGAGATGCTCATCAGCGGCCTGAAATCCGCGGAAAAATCCGCCGCGCTCGATCGCATCCGTTCCGGTGAAGCCCAGCTCGTCATCGGCACTCACGCGCTCATCGAAGACAACGTTGCATTCGCGCGCCTCGGCTTCGTCGCCATTGACGAGCAGCACCGCTTCGGCGTTCTCCAGCGCAAGCGTCTGATGGACAAAGCCGCCGCCCTCGGCCACGCCCCGCACGTCCTCGTGCTCACCGCCACGCCCATCCCGCGCACGCTTTCGCTCACTCTCTATGGCGACCTCGATGTTTCCGTCCTCGATGAGCTCCCGCCCGGCCGCACGCCCATCGTCACGCGCATGACCACCCAGCAGCATCTCCCCGGCGTCTGGGAATTTCTCCGCCGCGAAGTTGCCGCCGGCCATCAGGCCTACGTCGTTTATCCGGTCATTGAGGAATCGAAGCTCGAGCTGAAAGCCGCTATGGAAGAGTTCGAGCGCCTCTCGCGCGAAGTCTTTCCAAAGTTAAAGCTCGGCCTCTTGCACGGCCGGCTCTCCAGTGACGAAAAAGAAGAAGTCATGCAGCGCTTCCGCAAAAACGAAGCACAAATCCTCGTCGCCACCACCGTCGTGGAAGTCGGCGTGGACGTCCCTAACGCCACCGTCATGGTCATCGAGCATGCCGAGCGCTTCGGCCTCTCCCAGCTTCACCAGCTTCGGGGACGCATTGGCCGCGGCGCCCGGAAATCCCATTGCATCCTCGTCGCTCCCTTTCGAATGACGGACGAAGCCCGCGCCCGCCTCGAAACCATGGTGCGCACCTCTAACGGCTTCGAAATCGCCGAAACCGATCTCCTCCTCCGCGGCCCCGGCGAATTTTTCGGCACCCGCCAAGCCGGCAACCTCGGCTTCCACATTGCCAACCCGTTGCGCGACAAAGAACTCCTCGAACTCGCCCGCCGCGAAGCCTTCGCCCTTGCCGCCGACTCCGCCCAGCAGGACGCCATGCAGCGCCTCCTGCGCTTGCTCCCCTCCGAATGGCAACGCCGCTACCACCTCGCCCGGATCGGCTGATACGTCAGCACTTATTAGCGTCGGTCGGCCACTTTCCACAAATACGAACGGCCGATGTCGTGTGTGAGAATCTGCAACTACGTGGAGACGAATAATTCGGATTGCGACGAGTTGGGATTCTAATCGTAGATCCAGTCGGAGAGTCCATGTTTTCGATACAGCAAATATAACTTGTCACGTTCCGTGGACTCTTCGTCTGAATACGCACGAGCCTTCACAAAGTCGTGGTTGGCAATAGCGCCCTCCATGCGGCTCACGATTGACCTAATGCGGGTTCGCAATTCAACGATATCCTCCGGCATCGGACCGGATTCTCTGACAAATTCCTCGCTTGCCGAATCGTCATGTGGGATTCGCAACAAATCCTCGCGAGTAGCCGCGAGACGAACGCCAAGCTCGTGCAGTATCTCTGCGGCAAAGCACTTCTCTTCCCGAAGGAGGCCAAGTAACAAGTGCTCAGTGCAAACATGCTTATTGGAAAGCAGGTCCGCTTCCTCTTCGGCAAGAGCTAGGACATGTTTGGATGCACTGCTGAGTGGAATTTCCCGGGAGCCCGGAATCTTCTCACGAACGGGCTTGCTTTGCTCGATCTTTCTCCACAAGGCATTCGCTGCCCAGGGTGAGCCGAGGCATCGGCGTGCTAGGACTTTGTCCTCCCTCAGCAATCCCAAGAGAAGATGCTCTGTTTCAATTTCCGGGCTTCCGACACGGCCGGCCATGTAGCGCGAGGAATGGATTGCACGCCTTGCCGTCTCCGAACAACGTTCAAACATGCCTTTTTTTCTCCCCGAGGTCTTCGCGAACCGCGAGTAAATCGTAATCGAAGCGGTGAGCCGTCGCAATTCTTTGTTCCTTGACTAAAAACTAAAAACTGACGACTAATAACTGCACTCATGCGCGTCATTGCTGGAACTTACAAGAGCCGCATCCTAAAGAGTCTCAAAGGCCTTGCGCTGCGTCCTACCAGCGACCGCCTGCGCGAAACTCTCTTCAATGTGCTGGCCCCAAATATCTCCGGCTCTCGATTCGTAGATCTCTTTGCCGGAACCGGCGCCATCGGCATTGAAGCCCTCAGCCGCGGCGCCTCCGAAGTCGTTTTCATTGAAAATCAGGGACCAGCCGTCACGCTGATACGCCGTAATCTCGAGTCGTTGGGCATCAACTCCGGCGCGACCGTACTCCCCGTTGATGCTCTTCGCGGCCTCGCCACGCTGACCTCCCAGAAGCGGCGGTCCGCCCCCGGTTACAACTTTATTTTCCTCGATCCACCTTACGCAGCTGCCGAAGACTACTCCCGCGTGTTAGAATTTCTTGGTTCCACGGAACTTCTTGCTCCCGGCGGAATGGTAATCGCCGAACATCGCCGCAACTTCGATTTGTCCGAAGCAGTGGGCGCTCTGCGGAGGTTGCGCGTTCTGAAACAGGGCGACGCCGCCCTGAGCTTTTACCGCCGCCAGCCTTTGTAGAGGCGGCAAAAATAACTTGGCCGAGTAAACCCCCCGCACGCCGAGTTTCATCTATCATAGGGTGTTCACGCGTCTTTCTTTGTAGTGGCGGGTCCTTAGACCCGTGGTTTTGCCCGTGCGAACCCGGCCGCGCAGCGTACGATCGACAAAACGAAAATGTCTCTGAACCACGTCAGCAACGCGCTCAATCTCCTGGGACAGGCCACCAAACCTGTTGCCACTTCGGTTCGTCTCGAAACAGGCGAAGGCCCCAAACTCGAAGTCGCCTGGGGCTCTTTCCATCAAGGCATCTTCAGCAGCATCGCTGCCGTTCTGACCTGGACCCGCGTCCCCAAAAACTTTCTGGATGGCAGCTTCTTCAAGGAGTGCTGGGTCGAGCGCAGCATCCCCCGCCGCGCAATCCTTGCTGCCGCGTTGTGGCATTTCGTTTTTCTCGTCATGCCGTTCCCGCGGCTCCCCAGCGCACCGACTCATTTTCACGAATTCGATAACACCGAGCTCACCTGGTCCGGTCCCATCACCGATTTTCCCTTGGTGGAAATGAAAGCTCCTAAAGCCAAACCCACGCCGCGCGGCGAACCGGAAAAGCCTCTTGCTCCCGAAGGCGCCGACGCTTTCCATCCGCGCCAGCGCATCATTACCGATCCCGTTCACCCAAACCATCCGCGTCAGACGTTGATCGATTCAGCCGCGCCTCTCGAGCCGCCGAAAATTCTTCCGAACCTTCCCAACGTCGTGCAATTCCAGCAAATGACGGCACCGGCGCGTCCGCGCCTGCAAATCAGCCAGGAAACGCTCTCCAAGCTTCGCCCTCGTGGGCTTCGCAAAGTCAAGCTGACCGCCGAGCCCGCTCCCGACCTTCCCACGCTGGACCAGAAACTCGCGGATATCGCGCCGGCGATGTTGCCGCACGCCACGCCCGCGCGGCCTAAATTGGAATTGAACGCTGGCGGTGCCCCGCGCGTCGCGCAACGCGCGCAAACGGGAGAAGTCGAGCCTGCGCCGGAAGTCGTCTCTGCGCAATCCGGCGTCACGAATGGAAATGCCGCAACGTTTATCGCACTGTCCGCGTCACCCGCTCCGCCTGCGCCTGTCGTCGCGTCGCAAGGGAATCTCGCTGCACGCGTCTCCATTTCACCTGAAGGCAAGCAACCCGGCGTTCCCGGCGGCTCGCCAAGCGGAACCCCCGGCGCAAACGGAGGAGCAGCCGGCGGACCAGCGAGCATGAGCGGCGGAAACGCAACGAGTAATGGCAGCGCGAAAAATGGGATCGACGTGAGCATCAGCGGAGGCCATCCTCCAGCCAACAGCGCAATTTCCGGCCTCGGCGGACCCGCGAAAATCACTGCGGCCCCTTCTCGCGCGCTGATCACCAAGCCCGATCCACACGCCATGGCGCGCAGCCCGAGCAAATCTTTGCCTCGAAAAAAATCTACAAGATGCTCGTCAACATGCCCAACTTGAACAGCGCCACAGGAAGCTGGATTCTCAATTTCTCCGAATTGCGCACCGGCTCCGAAATCCCTGGCTCATCTTCCTCCGAAGTTTCCGCTCCCGGCCCACTGAGAAAGATCGACCCGAAGTATCCGCCCACACTGATCAATGAGCATGTCGAAGGGGAAGTCGTCCTCTACGCCGTAATCCGCCGTGACGGCTCGGTCGACAGCGTCCAACTCGTCCGAGGCATCGACGAACAGCTGGACGCCAACGCCATGAACGCTCTCAGTCAGTGGAAGTTCCGCCCCGCCACCAAACAGGGCGTCCCCATCGAGCTCGAAGCCATCGTCCACATCCCCTTCCACGCCCCGCCCGAACATTAGCCTGACTGTGAATCTCCACAGCGCACGATTTGTGATGTCGGAGAGGCCCACCCCCCCATGAAAATGCATGCATGTCAAAAGAAAGGACTTACAAAAAAAGCAATTCGTAAATGATTGATTCTAAAGGGCGGAATTTTGGTTGTTTGGTGCCAGCAAGGGCGAAACGGCCTGGCCTAAAAGAAAAACGGGAGCAGGCTCCCGCACGCCAAACGCAATTTTATACGGCATTTAGTATAGCAGGAAATACTAGAAAGTCAAGAATAATTTTGGTAGCGGTTTAGTTTGAATTTTGACCCCTACTGTCACGATTAATAAAATTCAAACCGACCCGCTACGATAATTTTGGCGCCCTCAAGCGGCTGAAACTACAAACGTCCTTCCGCCAGCTTTACTAGGGCGAAGAGGGCATGGTTTACAGGCGTCGGGACGCCCAATTCCGCTCCGCGGCGGGATATGTAGCCATTCAGAGAATCGACCTCCGTGCGCTTGCCGCGATTCAGGTCTTGGCCGGTAGAGGAAAGCGCCTCCGCCATCTGCGTGGCGATCTTGAGCGCGCCTGCCAGCGCCGCCTTGGGATCTTCCAGGCCGGGCGGATGAATTCCCGCGGCCTTTGCCACAGCCAGCACTTCATACACGGCCGTCTCGACCACTTTCCAGGCATCGGGGCTGGATGCGATTAGGCCGTACTTCGCGCGTCCCAGCGCGGAGACGGCGTTCAGCGCGCAGTTCCATACGAGTTTGGTCCAGAGCTCGCCTTCAATATTTTCGGAAATCCGGCAAGGCACACTGGCGCGAGAAAATATTTCCGCGGTTCGCTTGGTCTTCTCGCTTTTCGGGCCAACAACCAAATCGCCGCGGCCGACATGCTTCACGCGCCCGGGCTCAGGCACGGAAGCCGCAACGTAAACGACGGCGGGAAGCGCATCAATTGCCGCCGAGGCGCGAATCTGCTCGACGTTGTCCACGCCGTTTTGCATGCTGAGAACGAGAGCGCTGGGCGCAAGCAGCGAACCTAGCACGCGTGCGGTTGTCGCATTGTCCGTGGTCTTCACGCAAAACAAAACAATTTCCGCGGCGCGCACCGCGCTGAGTTCGGTCGAAACCTCGACGCGCACGCTCTCTTGAAACTGCAAAGTATCGAGGAAAAGTCCGTTCTTCTTGACCGCCTCGACAAAGGCGGGACGCCCTATCATCACTACTGGCGCGCCTGCGCGCGCCAGCAGTCCGCCGAAATATCCTCCTACGGCGCCTGCACCAACGACGGCAATTTTTGGCCAGTTTTCCTGGGCGGTCACGGAGTAACCACGCTGATCAGCCGGTCGATGTCGCGCTCGGTGTTGTACAAATGCGGTGAAACGCGAATGTTCCCTTCGCGCAGGCTCACGATTACATTCTCTTTCCGCAACCGTTGATAATATTCCGCTGTTTTCTCCGCGCTTCGTGCGGAGAAACACCCGTACGGTCCGCGCCGTGCGGGATCCAGGGGACTCGTCGGCACGAAGCGGTCCTTCGGCAAACGCGCGAACATCAACTCGATCAATTTCCGGTTGTGCGCGCTGACCAACTCCGGTCCCATGCGCACCACAAAATCCACCGAGGCGTCCATCGCCACCAGATTGAAATTGAAGTAGCTGGCCGACTCCGGCGCATCCCAACGTTTCGCGCTGGGCCCCGGTTTCGGATCTTCGAAGTTCATCGCGTCGAAATTGTGCGACCCCATCATCGCCATCCAATAGAACGGTCCCGGCCGCACCATCGCAAGGTGTTCGCTCTTGGCCCAGAAAAATCCGGTGCCGAATGGTCCCAACAGCCACTTGTATCCGGCGGACACAATAAAGTCGGCCCCCAGGTGCTTCACATCCATGGGCATCGCGCCGCAGGACTGGCTGGCGTCCAACAAAAGCAGCGCGCCTTGTTTGTGGCACGCGTCCGCAACTCGCGCGGCATCGAGCAGCGATCCGTCGTCGTAGCGCACCATGCTCACGGAGATCAATCGCGTCCGTGGAGTCATCGCGGCGATCAAATCATCCGCGGTGATGAGCCGGTCGCGAGGCGAAACAATTTTCAGCTTCAGCCCCTCGCGTTCCTCCATCGGTTTCCATGTCGCGAGCTGCAGCGGGAACTCGCCCTTTGCCGTGATGACTTCGTCGCCCGGTTTCCACGTCAGCGCGTACGCGACTGCCGCTACGCCCGCGCTTGCTCCGCTCGTCAGCGCAACCTCTTCCGGTTTGCCGCCGATCAGCTTTGCGATGGACGCGCGAGTGCGGTTCGGCACTTCAAAAAAAGTGGCATCCGGTTTGTGATGAGGATTTTTCTTCGCTTCGAGCGCCGCCTGCACGGCGCGAATGGAAACCTTCGGCATCGGCGACTCGCTCGCCAAATTCAAATAGGTCGCGTCTTCAATTTCGAACCACTCTTGCCGCCAGTCGGTTTGCGTTGAAGCTACGGTAGAGGCCACGGGTCACTCCTTATGGAAACTACAAGGGCTTAGAGTCGCGCAGGCAATCGGGGGTGCAACGTCCAATTTGGGCAGCGTCCGGGCTAGTCTAATTCAGATTAGCTTGAACTAGTCTAATTAAGACTAGTCTAGAAATGCGCGCGGAGCTCGCGAAACGCTGGCAGAATCACGAGTTTTCCAGAGCCTGCCACGACAGGTTCATGTTCTAGAGTCCAGGTGTGCTGGTGCGGGATGTACACCGCGTTGAGGCCGATCTTCATCGCTGGATTAATGTCGCTGCGCGGACTGTTGCCGATCATCCAGCCGTGGGTTTTCACGATTTTGTGTTTGTGGACCAGCCCGCCGTAAGTTTCAGGATCTTTTTCCGTAACGATTTCGATGAATTCAAAAAATCCCTGCAAGCCGGACCGCTCCACCTTCGCGGCCTGTTCGGCAGGCTCGCCCTTCGTAAACAAAATCAGCCGGTGCCGCTCCGTGAGGTACGCAAGCGTTTCCGGAACGCCGTCCAGGATTTTCGGCGGCGTTCGCTCCAACTCAACGACGCGGCTGTGAATCAGGGCCAGTGTTTCGCGTTTCGCCATCTGGTCGGCAAGCTTGATATAAGTTTCTTCGAGCGAACGCCCAAAGCTGCGCACGCCATAACCGAACTGGCGGATATTTTTGCGTTCCGTTTCATTGAGGATGTGGCGAATGTAGGCGCGGGTGTAACCGTACGGTTCGACGATGCTGATGAAATCCTCGATCAGCTTCTCGAAGAATACGTTGTTTTCCCAGAGCGTGTCGTCCGCATCAATCAGAAGTGTATGGCGTCGCATTGATCCTGCGGCAGGCGGCGCGAGCGCCGCAGACCGCTCCCCCCGCCTCTTTCCCCCGCGTCCTCAGTCTAACAGCCGCAGGGCATCTTCGGCGATGGCCGCGGCGGCTCCCGGCCGGCCCAGGCTTCTGGCAGCATCACGCATTCTCTTCAATCTTGCAGCATCATCAAGCAAAGCGGCAATCTTCCATGCCGCCGCCGGCAAATTGTTGCAGCGAATCGCTGCTCCGGCCTCCAGCAAATGATCGGCGTTGCGTGCTTCCTGGCCGGGAATCGGTTCGATCAGCGCCATGGGCAAGGCCCGCGCGAGGGCTTCCGAAGTCGTCAGCCCGCCGGCTTTGCCGACCATCAAGTTTGCCGCCGCCATATAGTTGTCCATCTCGGTGGTGAATCCAACGGGGCAAAGGCGTGGCGAGCCTGAGGGCAAATTTCCTGCTTCTTTCGCCAATTCCTCCAAACGCTTCCGCGTTTTTTCGGATTTGCCGGCAATCGCGGCAATTTGCCACGGCCGTTGCAGCGCCAGTAAATCTTTGACCAACTGCTCGACCGGCCCGACGCCGTAGCCGCCGGCGGAAATGAGTATCATCGTTGCATCGGCGTCTAGCCGCAATTGCTTCCGCGCATCCGCTCGAACGACTGGCGCCGCAAACAGCGGATCAATTGGAATGCCGGTAACGCGTAGTTTTTCCCGCGGAACGCCGATGCGCGCCAAGTATTCCGCGGCTTCCTCGATGGCCACGTAATAACGGTCGACCGTGCGGCAGAGCCACATGGCATGCACGTCGTAGTCGGTGACAACGATGGCATTGTGCGCACGCAACTTTCGCTTGGCGATCAGCCAAGCGATGATCTCTGCGGGCAGAAAATGCGTCGCCACGCATAGATCCGGCTGGATGCGCTTCAACAGGCGGATCATGGGACCGGTGTTCAGCCGGTCCAGCGCCAGACGCCGCCGCGGATGATGCCACGGCTGGTCCGTGCGTTCATAAAGCACGCCCATCAGCTCCGGTGCGTGCCGCACCATCGAAATATACGCTTTGTCGTAAACGCGCTGGAAAAGTCTGCTGACATATTGCAGGGCGTCGATGTGCTCGACGGCGCAGTCGCCGCGCGCCAGAAATGCTTTTTCAAGCGCTTGGGCAGCGCGAACGTGTCCGGCGCCGGAGGTTGCAGACAGCAACAGTACGCGCGGCTTTGATTTCATTTTCCGGGAGTTCCTGCGAATGCGAGCCGCATCAGGAAGTTTTTCGCTGGCCGGCGGCGATTTTTTCCAGAATGCCGCGCCCGATTTTTTGCAGTTCGCCGAAACGCGTCAGGTAGTCCTGAAAATCGTGGTTCAGAAGCTGCGCGTCCTGCGGGCCTAGCTTCGTCCGCAGAATCATGTCACGCAGTTTTACGGGATGCGGAAGCAGCGCGTCTTCCTGCAATTCCTCGAGCGCAATCTTGGCGTCGTAGTGATACATGGCTTCCCCCGGCAGAAAAACGGTTCCACAGTATTGTACCCAGTTAGCGCAGCGAGAGGTGAGTCCCCGGAATAGCGGAGGAAGAAGTTCTACGCGGCAGTTGCCGCAACAGGCACGAATTCGTAGCGCGCGATTTTCGCGGCGATTCCCACTCTGCCATTTTCGGTGGGCTCGATGCGCACGACCTCACCCAGGCAGCGGATATACACATCGCCCGCCTGCGTCATTTGCTGTGGAAGCGTGATAACGAATTCAATCTCGTTGCCAATTTCGAATTTGGCGTCAGTAAGAAAGTAAAGGCCGCGGTAACTGAGGTCCCGAGTGTGCGCGTCCAGTTCGTATCCCTTGGCCTCTCGCGGCAAAACCCGCATGGGCAGGCTCATTGTGAACCGCCGCGCTTCGCGGCGCTCTTCTCCATCAGCCATCGAAACCCCCTGGGGATTGTGAGACTGGCGCAAAGCTAACATCGGCCAGTGCAAACTGCAACGCGAAATTCAGGGTTTTTTGTCCTAGTACGAGGTCTTGCTCATTTCAGTACCGCCACAATATACTCTCAGGAGACCTATCCCCGCGGGCAGTACTGTTACGCCTATGGACAGCCGCCAGCACCGCCGGGTACGCTTGCGCCTTCCGGTACGCCTGCGCTGGACCACACCCTTCGGCCAGAAAATCGAATTAGCGGACACGATCGACGTCTCCCGCAGCGGAGCTCTTGCTTCGACCAAGGAACCCCATAGTAAGGGCGTAATGGTGTGGCTCACCTTTCCCTATGACGCGTCGCTCTCCGATGGCCAGCCGGAGATCCTGGCGCGTGTGGTCAGGTGTGCGGAAGCGCTTGAGGTCATTCGCGCCACCAACGCGCGCGAGAAAGTCCAAACAGCAAGCGCCGTGCAACAGGAACGCTCTGCGAAGCTGAATCAGCTTACCCGCACTATCGGATTCTTCGACACGCCGGCGACGTTCGCAGTCGCTTTTCAATTCGAAGAGCAGCCACACTCTTCAGCCAACGGACATGCCCACCGGCACGAACCGGAACGCCGCCGCAGCGCTCGGAGGACGCTGGCTGTTCCCGTGCGCGTGCAACCCGAACGGATTCCCTGGTTTGAAGAGGCCATGGCCATGGACGTTTCAGAAAATGGCATGCGGTTTCGCAGTCACCGCGAGTATGCGCTTGGGGATAACTTGAGAATTTCGTTTCAAAACACTGCTTCTGCGCCCTGGCACGGTGCCGGCGAATTCCTTTCCAAAGTTGTGCGGGTCGCTCCCGTGCCTGACAGTATTGCCCTCGATGTCAGCGTTTGCCGTGCGGAATAAACAATTCGAAAATTTGGAGTAATGCGTCAGTTTGAATCTTGACCCCTATTGTCACGATTAAGAAAATTCAAACTGACCCACACCGAACTTCGTCCCGATTCGGTCTTTTTCTCTACAATGCGCTAAACTGCAAATTTGTCCCTGGCCCAACGATGACCACGACGCACGACTCACGCAACTTTTTCCTGGAAGGACCTGCCGGACGCCTCGAAGCGATTCTTTGGACGCCGTCGTCTTCTGCGCGTCCGCCGCTCGCGGCTGTTGTATGCCATCCGCATCCGCTGTTTGGCGGGACGATGCACAACAAAGTGGTCTATCAGACCGCAAAATCGCTGGATGGCAGAGGGATTCCGGTTCTGCGATTCAATTTTCGCGGCGCAGGACTCAGCGCGGGCGTTCACGACCGCGGCCAGGGGGAGAAGGACGACGTTCGCGCCGCGCTCGATTTTCTTGCCGGGGAGTTTCCGGGAGTTCCAATTTTGCTGGCGGGATTCAGTTTTGGAGCCTGGGTAGGTTTGCGCGTCGGCTGCGAACACCCGCGCGTTTCTCACCTGATCGGTTTGGGTCTCCCCGTCAACAGCACGGATTTTTCATTTCTGCGCCAGTGCAACAAGCCCAAGTTATTTGTGCATGCGAGCAACGACGAACACGGCGCTATCGACAAAGTGAAAGCGCTCATCCCCACCCTCGCCGGCGAAAATCACCTGGTTGTCGTCGAAGGCGTCGATCATTTCTTTGCCGGCAAACTTGATGAGCTCCATGCTGCGATCACCAACTGGCTTGCCGACAGCGTTTTTCAGCTTCGCCATTGACTCCCGCTCTCCTGGGTTTCTGTTCCGGCCCTCTGCTTCAAGCGCCTTCGCCGCGTGAAAAAAGTTTGCTGAATTCGTCCACGGTTGCGGGAGCCACGCCTACCAGCCGCGCGTTGGCTTTCGCGTGTTCCACGCGGGACATTCCCACCAGCGCTGTGGTGATCCCCGGCGAGGAACGCACGAATTGCAGCGCCCGTTCCGCATCGTTCTCCAATCCCATCGCTTGGGAAACAAACTCGGGAAGATTTTTGGCCACTTGACCTTGTAGCAGGGAAGCGCTGGCAATGAGCGTAATGTCGAGCTCGCTCGCCGCCTCCATCACCGTGCGATGATGCCCGCGCAGCGTTTGATTGCCAAGCGTCAGGGCTTCCGTCATGCCCAGGTTGAACGGCAGTTGCACGAAACGGAAATGATGTCTGCCACCGGCAATTTCCTGCGCGATTTGCGTAATTTCGGCAAGCTGCATGGCATCGCGCGCTCGGGCATCCTGCCGGAACCCATTCCACGTAGCCATGCCGTAATACTGAATCTCTCCGGCCTCCACGGCAGATTCGAGAAATGTAAATGCTTCGCGGATACGATTCAGAAATTCTTCTTTCGACACTTCCGAGAGCTGCGTCTCCGGGTTGTGGAGGTAATAGACATCCACGCACTCGACGCCCAGATTTTTCAGACTGCGGCCAAGCTGATTTTTCAGAAAGTTCGGCGTCATGCAATGACTCCCGGCGGCGATATCCTTGGCGCTGAAAACTCCAGGCTGAATGTATTCGCGGAAAAAATATTCGTTAGGATCGGCGGGCATCGAACCGTCCGGTGTCAGGTAGCCGCCCTTGGTGCACACGACGATTTCGCCACGATCGAAGCCTTTCGCGGCAAGCTGCCGGATGGCCGCACCGATGCTTCGCTCGCTGCGCTGAAACCGGTAGTTGATGGCGGCGTCAATCACGTTAATGCCGTTCTCGACCGCCGTGACGGCCGCCGCGGCATAGCCCTCATCCGTTTTTGCGTCCGGCTGTCCGAGGTAGGTGCCAATCCCGAGGGAAGAAAGCACCATCCTCTGCGTTTCCCGAAAATGGCCTGCCGCGGCGCGGCCTGCAAGCTTCTGCGCGTAACGCGTGGTTCCTTCTTTGGTGGCGGATTTGGTCATGATGCTCCTTCAGGCGATTGCGACGGTCCGGACGCTGGATTCGTTTCTGCTTCGTTGGCCTTCGGCGCGAGGAGGCGCGAGCACGCTCGAAGAATCCTACGATAGGGCCAGTCTTTCTCGCGGAAGAAAATCTCGCCTTCGCGTGGATTGCTGTAAAACCAGCGCGCCACCAGCCAGAGATGCTCACCCAGATCGCCGTCGGTTGGCTTAGAGTTTGACTCGAATTGCTCGCGAAAGATATGTTCCGCGGAACGCGGCCGGCTGGCGATCTCCGCGAAGCGCAGAAAAAACGGTTCCGCCAGCCTTCCACTTTGCACGCGAAAAACGCCAATCGTTTGTTCCTCCGCGGCGCGTTGCAGAATCACGGCGTCGAGATCCTGAATGCGGCGCGTGAGTTCCGGCCTTCCGCGCAAGACTTCGTCGAGTTTCTCGACCTTTTTGTGCAAGGCGGCGGCGCGTTCGAAGTCCAATTGCTCGCTGGCTTTCTCGCGCTCTTCCTCCATTGTGGACCGGAGTGAGCCGCCGCTTGTTTCGAGGAACTGCACGAGCCGCTGCACCTCGACGTCGTATTCCTCTTTCGTGCAGCCGGCAAAGCAGGGTCCGAGGCACATTTTCATTTCGGAGTAGAGGCAGCCGGGAAAAGTGGGATCGCGGCGGATTTTAATTTGGCAGCGGCGCACTTTGAATAAATCGAGAATGCGCTCGGCGAATGCTTGCGCGGAGCGGCGCGATGCGAATGGGCCGTAATACGCGCCGCCCGTGGGCGCGCCGCCCTCGTCGACGGGAATGCGGCGAGTCACATAGCAGCGCGGATAGGCATTACGCAAATTCACTTTGAGGACCGCGGCGGGGCGCAGGCGCATCAAGTCACGATAGCGTTTGGGAAAGAGTTGCTTGGCGTGCTGGTAGTAGGTGAGCGTCTGTTCAAAAGGCGAGGCCGTCAAGCGATAGCGAATGCCGCGCGCGAAATCACTCAGATTCAGCCGTTTGCTGGCGGGATCGACCGGCCCAAGGAGTCGCTGGAGACGCCGCCGCAGATTCTGCGTACGAATCAGGAACGGCTCGGCGTTTTCTTCGCGCGCCTCGATTAGGCAAACCGCGGCGTGGGGCGGCAGGGCAGGGAAGAAGGTTTGTTCCGCGCGCGTTGCGTCAAATTGGAGTCCGCAGTCAAGTTCCAGCACGCCGTCAGAATACTACGGTGCGGCTAAGACTTCAGAACCCAGGAGGAGATGACGAGGCGCTGGATTTCGCTGGTGCCTTCGTAAATTTCGGTGATGCGGGCGTCGCGGTAGTTGCGCTCAACAGGATACTCGCGGCTGTAGCCGTTGCCGCCGTGAATCTGGATTGCTTTGTGGGTGACGCGCGTGGACATTTCGCTGGCGAAGAGTTTGGCGATGGCGGCATCCATGCTGAAACGAGCGCCGGTATCCTGCTTCCACGCAGCCTTGCGAATGAGCAGACGCGCGGCGTCAATTTCCGTAGACATGTCCGCGAGCATGAATTGGATGGCTTGAAATTGCGAAATGGGGTGGCCAAAGGCCATGCGCTCCTGGGAATATTTCAGCGCCGCTTCGAACGCGCCCTGCGCAATACCCGTGGCCTGCGCGGCTATGCCGATGCGCCCGCCGTCGAGAGTCGAGAGCGCCACTTTGTAGCCTTCTCCTTCGTTGCCGATGCGGTTTGCAACCGGCACGGCGCAATCGGTGAAGACCAGCTCGCTGCAGGCCGTCGCGTTGATGCCGAGTTTTTTTTCTTCCTTGCCGACTTTGAATCCCGGAGTGCCCTTTTCGACGATCAAGGCGGTGATTCCTTTTTCGCCTTTGGCTGGGTCAGTATTTACGTAAACGATGGCCGCGTCCGCGGCGCCGCCATTGGTGATCCAGGCTTTCGTGCCGTTAAGGACGTAAACGTCGCCGTTCTTGATGGCTTTCGTTTGCAATGCGGCGGCGTTCGAGCCGGCTTGGGGCTCAGTGAGTGCGTAGCAGCCGATCTTTTCGCCACGCGCGTAGGGCAGAAGGAACTTTTTCTTCTGTTCGTCAGTCCCGTAGCGGTGAATCGGATCGCAGTAGAGCGAATTCTGCACGGAGAGAATCACGCCCGTCGAGGCGCAGCAGCGCGAAATTTCTTCTATGACGATGGTGTAGGCAATGTGGTCGAAACCGGCGCCGCCTTCCGACTCAGGGAAGGGAACACCAGTGAGGCCGAGTTCCGCTGCTTTCTCGAAAAGCTCGCGCGGGAAGCGCCCGGTTTCGTCGAGTTCCTTTGCCAGCGGCCGGACTTCCGATTCCGCGAACTCGCGCACGCTTTTCTGCAGCAGCTTCTGCTCTTCTGTCAACTCCAGATCCACCGCATTTGCCCCTGTTCGGCCAAGTATTTGTTGAATGGCGTATTGTATCGTGGCGCAGTGGGCTTCGCGAATCAGGCAAGCGCTTTGGACAAGCGTTCGTAGGTGGTTTTCAAATCCTCCGGGTGCACGCGGGTTTCGCCGGTGACGGTCATGAAATTCGAATCGCCGATCCAGCGCGGTAACGCGTGCAGATGCAAATGCCCAACCACGCCAGCGCCCGCAGCGCGGCCCAAGTTCATTCCGAGATTCATCCCGTCGGGTTTGTAATTCGTGCGCAAAGCCGTTTCCACACACTGAGCCAACTGCATCATTTCGTCCAAGGCTCCCGGTTCGCACAAATTCAATTCCGCAACGTGCGCATACGGCACGATCATCACGTGTCCGGAGGTATAGGGGAAGCGATTCAGGATGACAAACGCTTTTTTGCCGCGATGGACGATAAGAGTCTCCGCGTCCTTGTTACGCGCCACTGCCTCGCAAAAAATGCATTCCGGCTGGTTTCCGCTTGCCGCCTCCTTCATGTACTGGTAGCGCCAAGGAGTCCAGATATAGTCCATCGGATCGCTTCCTTTTTCTCAAATACCGCGCGCACAGCATAGCGCAAAAGCGGCTTACGAGTTACGGACAAGCTCCTATCCAGCCTAAGCGTGGCCGGAGTCTACTTCATGTTTTGTGCGGTGAACTGCCCGGACGGGAATTCTTCTGCTTGGCGAGTGTCCCTCTACTCAGCGCCCGCGGGCGCTGACTGGGCCTCGGCGCTGTTCACGAAGTCTTTCAACTCTTTGCTGGGCTTGAAGAAGGGAATCTTCTTGGCGGGCACTTCTACTTTCGCTCCGGTCTTGGGATTGCGGCCAACTCGTCCGCGGCGCTCCCGAGTACGGAAGCTGCCGAATCCCCGGATCTCGATCTTTTGTCCCTGCTGCAGGGATTGGATAATGCTATCGAAAATAGTCTCGACGATGGTTTCCGACTCCTTCCGCGGAAGCTCGGTGATGCGCAGGACCTCTTCGATGAGGTCGGCTTTCGTAAGTGTGGGTTGCTTGGTCATCGTCGCTATGCCTCGTCGCGCAACTCTAGATTAAAAACCGCTTCGCTTGGTCCACCCTCTTACGGGCGCCGGGAGCGCCGGCCGTCCCGGGTCGTCAGGAGCATTCGCCGCTTTTGCGCTTTCCCTAAACGGTGGAACCAAACGGCTTACGGGGGCTGGCCCCGTGCCGGAGTGCCCCCTTCCTATCATTAAAATGACCCGCAGGTAAATGAAATTATGAAGGCCGGCCCCCCTCCGGACCGGTATTGAACCAGCTAACGCGCCGACAGTTTGGACTTCAGCGCGTCCCCAATCGTCGCCGTCGACGAGGACTTCGACGTAGAACGATACTGTTCAATCTCTTTGCGTTCGATCTGCTTCACGGCCGCGCGGTAGCTCAAACCGATGCGCCGCGTCTCCGGGCTGATCTTGATGATTTTGAAGTCGTATTCCTTACCCGGCTCGAGAGGGCCGGCACTCTTGAGTGGCCCGGTTGTCGGACGGAAGCTGGACATGCCTTCGTCGCGGCGCTTGCGCTCCTCAATCTCGGTGTTATGGCAAAGGGCTTCGATGTTTTCGCCCAGTTCGACGAACGCGCCGAAGGTGGCGATACGCGAAACTTTACCCTTCACGATTTGCCCGACCCTGTGCTGCTTGAACCACTCGCCCCAGATGTCGTTGACCTGCTTGATGCCCAGCGACACGCGGCGGTTCTCCGGATCGATCTTCAGCACCTTGGCGGTGACGTCTTCGCCCTTCTTGAACACCTCGTGGGGATTCTTGATGCGCTCGGTCCAGCTCACATCGCTAACGTGAACGAGCCCGTCGAATCCGTCTTCGATTTCGATGAACGCGCCGAACTCCGCAATGTTGCGCACCTTACCGGTCACTACCGTGCCCACGGGATATTTTTCCGCAATGAGCAGCCAGGGATCGGGTTGCGCCTGCTTGATTCCAAGCGAAACGCGCCGGTCACTTGGCTTGATGTCGAGCACTACGACGTCGACTTCATCGCCAACCTTGGCCACTTTCGACGGGTGCTGGATTTTCTTGTTCCAGCTCATTTCGGATACGTGCACCAGGCCTTCGATTCCTTGCTCCAATTCCACAAATACGCCGTAGTCCACGATCCCGACGACTTTGCCCTTGACCTTTCCGCCGGCGGGATATTTCTCGGCCGCTCCCACCCAGGGATCGGCCATCAGTTGCTTCAGTCCGAGCGATACGCGCTGCTTTTCCTTGTCAAACTTCAGGATAATGACGTCGAGTTCCTGGTCCGGCTTCATCACGTCGGAAGGATGCTTCACGCGGCCCCAACTCATGTCGGTCAAGTGCAGCAAGCCGTCGATTCCGCCGAGGTCCACGAACGCGCCGTACTCAGTCACGTTTTTGACGTGGCCGTGCACGATCTGGCCCTCGCTCAGCGTTTCCATCAACGCGGCGCGCTTGGCGTGCAGTTCTTCCTCCAGTAGCGCGCGGCGGCTGACCACCACGTTGCCGCGACGGCGGTTTAGCTTGGTGATGCGCACCTGGATTTCCGTGCCGGTCAAGTTGTCCAGGTTCTGCGCCGGCCGCAAATCGTACTGTGAGCCCGGCAGGAAGGCGCGCACGCCGATGTCGACCACGACGCCGCCCTTGATGCGGTCCACCACTTTGCCGGTAATCGTTTCTTTGGCCTTGAACGCTGCTTCGATTTTTTCCCAAGT
>MNDE01000114.1:39544-58359 GCA_001914785.1 Acidobacteria bacterium 13_2_20CM_57_17
GGAATCAGTCCCTCCGTCTTACCGCCCAGATCCACTACTACGCCATGTTCCGTGTACGCGACAACCTTGACCTCAATCACCTCGTGCGACGCAGCCGCTTCCTGCTTTTCGTCGTACTCTTGCAGCAGCTTGCTCATCTCTTCCGAGCCGGCCGCTTCTTCGTCCGCGGCGGCAGATTCGGCATCCGCAGCGTTCGCCGCCCGGTTCGCTTCAGAGGTGGCATGCGCAGCGGCAACATCTGTGGACGCGCCCGTCTGCTGCGGCGTTCCGGCCGTAGCCGTCTCTCGCTCAGAGCTTGCTGCTTCGGAAGATTCCGTAGCAGCGGCAGGAGCCGTTTGCTCAGAGGCATTCTCTACGGCCGAATTTGTTTCTGTGTGCGTGCTGTTCGGAGCGGTTTCAGCTTCGGGTGCAGGCGCGGCAGCAGCCGCATTGGAGTGGTTATCGTGGTCAGTAAACATGGTTGTTGGCCTCCGGAAGTTTGCTTCGCCTTGGGTAGCCGCAGAGCGGCCCCGCGTTCAGTCGAATGTATTCCTTGCTGATTCCCTGTCTGGGTTTAGTGCAAGGAGGTTAACTGCAAATCGGTTACTTGGGACACAGATGCTGCGGGCGTCGAAAACGCTGCAACTTCAAAAGGATACTCGCCGCGCGAACCTTGTGTCAATCAATCTACGGTCTCGAAAAGACCTTCAATTTTGCAGCTCTTTCAATAGTTTCCGTGCTCGCGCTTTCATGGCCGCTGTACCGGTTCGCAAACTCTCTTCGAGGGTTCGCCGCACCGGCTCTCGCAGACATGCATCCTGCTTAGCGAGATCAGCCAGCCCCTGCAAGGCGAAAGTCTTCACAATGGAGCTGCGATCTTCCAGGTAACGCCGCAGGGCTGCCGCGGCGCAATATCTCTCTGGCCCGCTTAGCGTAAGTCTCGGCACCATGAGCGCCAAGTGCCATCTCAATTCGATCTGCTCCGCTTCATCCAGCAGGCCGAGTAATTCCTGCTTGCAGGATTTCAACAATTCCGGGCGCGACACTGTGATTTTTTCGGCCGCATCCGCTGCCCGCATCCGGACAACCGGATCTTCGTCCCAAAGGCATTTAAAGAGTTCGGCGAAGCGTCTTGGCTGGCGCAAGACAAGTTTCTTGACGTCGCCGGAACGGCCAATCGATCGCCGGTCTGCTCCTTTGAGCATGGCGGCAATCGCGTGGCTGCGCATCTCTGGGTTACTGGGAATTGGCCGTCCGTCTTTTGTCTTACGCGGGCGCACGACCCGCCTGCGTCTTTTCCCGCCGGAAATCCGGAGCAGATACTTCCACGGTGCGGCACATCTCATACAATCGTGAACGCATGCGCGATCCGATGCGCTGCTCCAGCGAATCCTCGCGTGTAGGCGAAATCAGCTTCCCTCCCGGAAGGCGCGCCGGTTCACCTCCCGAGGCGGGATTGTCGAGGTAATTCGTGGTGATAATAGTTGTGCGGTTCTCGTTATACCGCGCGTTCAGGACAATCCCCACGATGTCGCGCACCCAGTCGGACGGTTTACTCGCGCCGAGATCATCGAGCACCAGGATTTCCACCGTGCGAATCGGCTCGAGAATCTTCATCTCCGTCGATTCGCTCGCCGGGTTGTAACTTGCTTGAATTTCCTTCAACAGTTCGCGGTAATCGCAAAATAATCCGGCGTGTCCCCGATGAATGAGTTCTTTCAATGCCGCAACCGCCAGATGCGTTTTTCCCACCCCAGACGGTCCCATGAACAGCAAGCCCTTTTCGGACGAACCGGGATACTCACGCACAAACCCTTGCGTAAAAAGCTTCGCTTGCTTCAGCGACTGCGCGTGCTGTGCCGACCAGGTCTTCCCATCGGTCAGGTCCGTGACGTAACTCTCAAAGTCGCAATGCTCGTAACGTTTGGGAATGTGCGCGCGTTCCATGACCAGGGATGCGCGCGCCTCCATGCCGCAATCGCACACCAGTGCGACTTTGCCGGCCCCATCCGCGCGCGGCAGCAGCTTCCATCCCGTTCCCCTGCAAAGAGTGCAATTTTCCAGCGCCATAATCAGACCGGTACTTCCCTGCGCCAAACAGCATACGGGCGTGTTCCTTGGACGGCAAGCTGTCTAGCTTGGGAAAACTGTGGAAGGAACTACTCAATCTCTTTGGTGAGATCTGATTGCCGATAGCTGATTTCTGATCGCAGAGTACTACCGCAGGATCCGCGGCGTAGCGCGAACAATCGCAGTCCGCGGCACTTTCTCCCGTGTGTACGACGCCGCTACGCGCGACAATTCCTGCTGGACGACTTCCGCGAATTCTCCCATCTGCCGCTCCATTTCGATCATTTTCTCACGCATGTTCAGAATAATTTCGATTCCGGCCAGGTTCACGCCCATGTCCCGCGCCAGGGTGAGGATTACGTCCAGACGCTCGAGATCCGAATCCGTGTACAGGCGCGTGTTTCCCTGCGAACGCGACGGCTTCAGCAGACCCACGCGTTCGTACAGCCGCAGCGTCTGCGGATGCAGCTTGTACAGCTCCGCCACCGCGCTAATCATGTAGCCAGCCTTGGCCCGTTTTTTTGCTCGAGGCGGCATCGTTGATTCCCTACACTCCGGCCTTGCTGAACAAATCCTTCCGCGGATCACCCGGCGCGACGCTCTCCAGCTCTTTCATCAGATTTCGCACGCGTTCATCCGTCGGAGGAGGCACTACCACTTGAATCTCCACGTACTGGTCGCCCCTTGCGCCATTCCTCGCGCTCGGCACACCTTTTTCTTTCAGGCGCAGCGTCTTTCCGCTGTTCGTACCTGGCGGAATCCTCACCAGGGCCCGCCCGTCGATTGTGGGCACTTCTATCTTGGCGCCCAGCGTGGCCTCGCTTACCGTCACCGGAATCTTGGTGTACAAATCGTCGCCGCGCCGTTCAAAAAATTCATGCGGCTTTACGACTACGCGCAAATACAAATCACCCGGCGGCGCGCCCATCGTCCCCGAATTGCCTTTGCCCGGAACCCGTACGCGCCCGCCATTGGCAACTCCTGCGGGGATGCGCACGTCAATCGTTTCTGACCGCCGCACACGCCCTTCGCCCCCGCAGGTCTTGCAGATGGTTCGCAGTTTGCCTGTCCCGCCGCAACGCGTGCACGGCACATTGAATTTCATTTTGCCCGCGGCCTGCTGGACTGTGCCGGTGCCTCCGCATACGTTGCAGGTTTGCGGCGTGCCCACGGCGCCCGTGCCATGGCACGTCTCGCAAGTGTCCAGCCGCGTGATGGAAAGCTTCTTTACCGCTCCGCGCACGGCGTCCCAGAAATCAATCTCGATCTGGTATTCCAGGTCGCCGCCGGGTTCGTGCTCCGGTTCCATCGCGGCGCCACCGCGACCGCCGCTGAAAAACTGACTGAAGAGATCACGGAAGCTGGCTCCGCCGCCCGCCGCGCCGGATCCGCCGCCAAAATCAAATCCGTCAAAATCAAAGTTGACGTCCTGCTCCCCTCCGTGGCCGCCGGCACCGCCTGGTCCGCCCGGCGGAAGGCTTTCGCTGTAGAAACCGTACTGGTCGTACATCTGCCGCTTCTTGGAATCGGAGAGGACATCGTAGGCTTCCTGCAACTGCTTAAACTTTTCTTCTGCGGACTTGTCGCCCGGGTTCAAGTCCGGGTGATATTTCCGTGCCAGCTTGCGAAATGCCGAGCGAATATCCTTAGCGCTCGCTTTTCGTGGCACTCCCAATAGTTCGTAGTAATCCTGTTTGGCTGTGGTAGGCATCTTGTACCGGGAACACAATTGCAGGGGCGCCCGCCACCGTGGGCTGCGCCCCTGCCATCACTACTTCAACTTAGTTAGGACGCTTTGATTCGTCCACGTCAACGTACTCGGCGTCAATCACGTCGCCGGGCTTCTTCTCCTGCGCGCCCGAGCTCGACGAATTTCCGCCCGCTCCAGCGCCTGCCGCAGCGCCGGCTTGCCCCGCCGCTTGCGCCGTCTTGTACAAATCTTCGGCGATCTTGTGCAGCGCACGCTCGACGTTCTCCTTGGCCGCCCGCAGCCGCGGAACGCCGCCTTCATTGACGGCTTTCTTCGCGTCTTCGATAGCCTCTTCGGCCTTCTTCACGTCTGCTTCCGCGATCTTCTCGCGGTTCTCGCGGATCATCTTCTCGGCTTGATACACAACACCATCCAGGCTGTTGCGCGCTTCGACCTCTTCCATACGGCGGCGATCATCTTCCGAGTGCGATTCGGCCTCTGCCCGCATCTTCTCGGCCTCTTCCTTGGTCAGGCCGCTCGAAGCCGTGATGGTGATTTTCTGCTCCTTGTTGGTGGCTTTGTCCTTCGCGCTCACGTTCAGGATGCCGTTCGCATCGATGTCAAAAGTGACTTCGATCTGCGGAGTCCCGCGCGGAGCCGGCGGAATCCCGTCCAGTTTGAATTTGCCAAGCGAACGGTTGTCGGTGGCAAATTTGCGCTCGCCCTGCAGAACGTGGATTTCCACGCCCGGCTGGTTGTCCGCTGCGGTCGAATACGTTTCGACTTTGCGCGTCGGGATCGTGGTGTTGCGCGGAATCTGCACGGTCATCACGCCGCCGAGCGTCTCGACGCCCAGCGAGAGCGGCGTCACATCCAGCAGCAGGATGTCCTTTACGTCGCCCGCGAGAACCGCGCCCTGAATCGCCGCGCCCACGGCCACGACTTCGTCGGGGTTTACGCCCTTGTGGGGTTCTTTCCCGCCGAAGAAGTTGCGCACCAGCGATTGCACCTTGGGGATGCGCGTCGAGCCGCCCACCAGAACCACTTCCTGGATGTCATTGGGCGACATCTTCGCGTCTTCCAGCGCTTGCTTCACCGGCTTCATCGAGCGTTCCAGCAAATCGTTCATCATTTGCTCGAGCCGCGTGCGGGTGAGCTTCTCCTCCATGTGAATCGGCCCGCTGGCGCCCGCGGTGATGAACGGCAGGTTGATCTCCGTCTCCATCATTTGCGAGAGCTCGATCTTGGCTTTTTCGGCTGCGTCCTTCAGCCGCTGCAGCGCCATCTTGTCCTTGCTCAGATCAATGCCGTTCTTTTTCTTGAACTCGTCGATCAGCCAGTCCACGATTCGTTGGTCGACGTCATCGCCGCCCAAGTGTGTATCGCCGTTGGTGGACTTCACTTCCACGACGCCCGCGCCGACTTCCAGCACGGAAATGTCGAACGTGCCGCCGCCCAGGTCGTACACCGCGATCGTCTCGTCGCTCTTTTTGTCCAACCCGTAGGCCAGCGCCGCCGCGGTCGGCTCGTTGATGATGCGAACCACTTCGAGGCCGGCAATTTCGCCTGCTTGTTTCGTGGCCTGACGTTGCGCGTCGTTGAAGTACGCCGGGACGGTGATTACGGCCTTCGAGACCTTCTCGCCAAGAAAATCTTCGGCGGCAGCTTTCAGCTTGCCAAGGATCATCGCGGAAATCTCTGGCGGGCTATACGTTTTCCCTAAAATCTCCACGCGCGCGTCTTGATGCGGTCCCGGGACTGCTTTGTAGGGCACACGCCGCATCTCTTCTCCAACTTCATCAAAGCGCCGACCCATAAACCGCTTGATGGAATAGACGGTATTCTCGGGATTCGTCACCGCCTGCCGCTTTGCGACTTGGCCGACCAGGCGCTCGCCCGTCTTGGTAATCGCTACGACAGATGGCGTCGTCCGTGCCCCTTCCTGGTTGGGGATTACCACCGGTTCGCCACCCTGCATCACCGCCACGACCGAGTTCGTGGTTCCCAGGTCAATTCCTATAATCTTACTCATTGCTGCCGTTCCTCCTAAAATCCTTTGATAATTCCATTCGCCCGCATATCGCTGAAATCAATGCGAATCCAGCGCAGTCCTCGCGGTCCGAGACTCGCTCGGAGGGGAGTATACATGTTGAGTGTGTCTTTGTCAAGTTTTCTTACAACATCTATATCTCTTTCATTTTCTGTGCGTTAGCAGGATCGCAGCGCATCTTCTCCATGCATGGCGAAGGTCTCTTGCTTAACCAGCAAACGACATCGAACGACGCTTCCGCGTATGGCCGCAACAAACCTCCAGGCGGTGGTGGGAGGTATGTTGTTCGGAGCGCACTTGGCCATCCAAGACTCGACTACCTCACATTCCCCCTGTTTCGAGGTAGAATTAAATTTCGTCTCACACAAGAGCGAATCACTTCGATTAAGTTGGAGGATCGTGTGAACCGTCGGCGGATTTTGGCAGGGATTGTTAGCGTAGTCTTCCTTGGCTTGGTTGCTCTGTTTTTGCCGTCTCTGCACAAGACCGCTGAACCCGCCGCGCCAACGATGCAACCGGTGGCGCAACCGCCGACGGAAACCGCTGCCACGCGGGCGGAGTCTGAACCGCCGTCGATCCCCGCGCCTGTGGTCGAGGCGAAAGTGGCCGCTCTTCCCCCAGCGCCACAGTCCGCCGCTCTCCCCGACGTCGACCCGCACAAAGCGTTCGGCTCAAGGAACGCTCCCGTGACGATGGAGGTCTTCAGCGATTATCAGTGCCCGGCCTGCAAAACGCTTTTCACTACTACAAATCGCCGGTTGATGGACGACTACGTCAGCAACGGCAGGGTCTACCTGATCCACCGCGATTTCCCGCTTCCCATGCACGCGCACTCAAAGGTCGCCGCCCGCTATGCTCGCGCCGCCGCGCAGATTGGCAAGGTGGAGGCTGCGGAACAGGCGCTCTTTCAGAACCAAGAAAAGTGGGAGCAAAACGGTGATGTGGATGGCACAGTTGCTGCCGTGCTCTCCCCTGCGGAAATGGCCAAAGTGCGTGCGCTGGTCAAGGGTGGCACACTTGACCCCATGATTGACAAGGATTACGCCCTTGGCCAGACTTACCGCGTCAACCAGACGCCCACCACCGTCTTTCATTGCAAGGGCCAGACCTATCCGTACTCCGGAGTCATGACTTACGACACTCTTAAGACGTTTCTCGATCAGCTTCTGTCGCAAAAATCACTTTGATTTTCTAGTGAAACCTTTCGAAAACCCATGATGCAGTCCAACCCATTCAATCTACGGAGAGCGATCCTCTGGATCGGCCGCCTGGTCCTTGGCGGAATCTTTGCGTATGCGGGCATCTCCAAGATTTTCCTTCCTAACACGCACTTGTGGCCGATGTTCATCCTGAGATTTTCTATCTCCACAAATCTTTCCACATTTGCGCAGCAGGTGGAATCGTACAAGATGCTCTCGCCCGCGGCGGTGGATTTTGTCGCGCACACGTTGCCTTTCACCGAGCTTATCCTCGGGTTGCTTTTGCTCATCGGCTGGCAACTGCGTATCTGGGCTTCGCTGATCACGCTGATCATGCTTGGGTTTCTCGGTGTCGTTTCACGAGCTTACCTTTTGCACATGAACATTAATTGCGGCTGCTTTGCTACTCCCGAACCGCTCACCGGAATGACCATCGCCCGCGATGGTGCTCTCACGGCTCTCGCAGTCTTGATGACCATCCTGGCGTTCGTCGAAGCGCGCCAGCCGCATCCCTGGTCCGCCCCGGAGAAAGTTTGAGTTGCGCTGGCTCCAATGAAAACTCTCGTTGAATACCTCGAACTAGCCACCGTTGCCCACGGCCACCTTTGCGCCGGCCAGGTCCTCGGTGTGCGCCTGGCAATGCTTGGTCTGCGCGAACTCGGCATCGACGATCCCATTGCGGAGCGCAAGCGGGTCGTCACGTATGTCGAAATCGACCGCTGCGTGACCGATGCTGTTGCGCTTGTCGCCAACTGCCGCCTCGGCAAGCGCGCCCTGAAATTCCGCGACTGGGGCAAAGTCGCCGCAACGTTCGTCGATCTGCAGACCGGGCGAGCCGTGCGCATCGCCGCCAAGGAATCATCCAAGCAAGCCGCGCGGGAGATGTTCCCGGAACTCGGCAAGGACGCCGGCCAGCAAAAAGCCTATGCACAACTTTCCGATGAAACCCTTTTCGACAAGCAATGGGTGAGAGTGGAAGTACAGCCGGAAGATTTGCCCGGTTTCAAAGGCCCCCGCGTTGTCTGCGCGCAATGCGGCGAAGGAATCAATTTCAAGCGTGAAGTAGTGAAAGATGGCCGCACCTTTTGCCGCTCCTGCGCTGGAGAGAAATATTACGAAGCGCTGGCGTGACACTTCCCATCCGAATGTTGGATTTCTGCGATAAAGTATTTATTTGATGCTGAGCCTGCCACCGATTACGCTGCGTCTGCGCGGCTGGAAACTAATTGACCGCGTGGCGCTAGCTTTTCTCGTACTTTGCGCGATCGCGCTGGGCGCCGGCTGCGGCTTGCTGTTTGTTTACGCCAGCGACCTGCCGGAAATCCGCGCGCTGGAAACTTACAGACCGGACGTGGTCACGGAAGTCTACGCGGATGACGGCCAGCTCGCCGGCAGTTTCGCGCTGCAGCGCCGCATCCTGATGACCTACGAGCAGTGTCCCCGGGTGCTGTACACTGCTGTCACCGCCATCGAAGACCGGCATTTCGAAGAGCACTGGGGTATCGACTTTCCGCGTATGTTCAGCGCCGCAGTCCGAAATCTCGTCAAGCGCAAGATCACTGGCGGGGCCAGCACCATCAGCATGCAACTCGCGGGCAATCTTTTCCTCGACCGCAGCGACCGCAGCTTTCGCCGCAAGATGCAGGAGGTTCTTCTGGCGCTGCAGATCGAACGGCGCTACACGAAACCGCAAATCTTCACGATGTACGCGAATCAGGTTTATTTGGCGCACGGGAATTACGGTTTTGCCGCCGCCGCTCAATTCTATTTCGGCAAACCGGTCACGGACCTGAAACTTCAGGAAGCCGCGCTGCTCGCCGGCATGGTCAACGGCCCGAAGTTTTCGCCGCTTTCGAATCCGGAAGCCGCTCTTAGCCGCCGCAATTTGGTGATCCATCGCATGGAAGAGGAAGGGAAGATCACGCCGACGGAGGAAAGCAACGCCAGAAAATCTCCGCTCGGGCTGCACATTCAGTATCCGCGCAACGACCTCGCACCTTATTTCTTCGAAGAGATTCGCAAGTATCTTGAAGCGACGTACGGAACATCGGCTGTGCACGAGCGCGGACTGCGCGTGTACACCACACTGAACATCAACATGCAAAGGGTCGCCAACCAAGCTTTGCGCGACGGCTTGCACAGTTACGAACGGCGCCACGGCTGGAAAGGGAATTTGCCGAATGTGCTGCGCGACAACCTCGGCAAACTGGATACGTACGAGGACGACGATTGGCACCACGCGATTGAGAAGGGGAGCTACGTCACCGGGCTCGTTCTCTCGGTGGCGGGCAAAGATGCAGTCATCAAGATCGGTCCGTTCCGCGGAATCCTTTCCGCCAACGATTTCGCCTGGACTGGCCGCAAGAAACCCGGCGATCTGCTGAAAGTCGGTGACTTAGCGCAATTCTCGATTCAAGAGCTGCGCGACAACACGGTGCGCGTCCAGCTTGAACAACAGCCCGGCCCTCAGGGGGCGCTTCTCGCCATCGATAATTCCACCGGGGAAATCAAAACCATGGTCGGCGGCTACAGTTTTGAGGATTCCAAATTCAATCGTGCCACGCAGGCCGTCCGACAGGTCGGAAGTTCTTTCAAGGTTTACGTCTACGCCGATGCGCTGGAACGAGGCGCGACGCCTTTCGATACCATTGTCGATTTGCCATTCACGACGATCAGCGGCGGCCAGCCGTATTCTCCACACAATTACGACGAAAGATTCGAAGGGACCATCACGCTACGACGCGCGCTGGCCGGCTCACGAAACGTCCCGGCCGTAAAACTCGCTGAAAAAGTCGGCATCAACACCGTCGTGGATATGGCCAAGCGTTTCGGCATCACCACGCCGCTGCCGCCTTATCTGCCGCTGGCGCTTGGGGCTGCAGACATGAAGCTGCTCGAACACGTTTCTGCTTTTACCGTGTTCCCCAACGACGGCATCCGTATCGACGCGCACATGATTCGCCGCGTTACGAGTTATGACGGAGCGCTGCTCGAAGAAGCGCATCCCGAAGTGCACGACGTGCTTTCTCCCGAGGTGGCGCGCACCATGACCGCCATGCTCGAGGAAGTCATACAATTCGGCACCGGTATCCAGGCCAAGGCATTGGGCCGCCCCGCCGCTGGCAAGACGGGAACTACGCAGGACTACACCGATGCCTGGTTTGTGGGGTACACGCCGCAGCTTACCGCCGGGGCGTGGGTAGGGTTCGACGACAAGCAGATTTCACTCGGCAAAAAAGAAAGCGGCGCGCGCGCGGCGCTCCCAATCTGGCTGGAATTCATGCAGGGGGCCACAGCCGGGATGCCCGCCATGGATTTTGCGCACGTCGTTCCGCTCGAGCAGCAGGTCGGCGAGCACCACGTCAACGTGGATACCCCGGATACCGCGCCCACCGAAGACGAACCCGCCGCGCCTAAAGAAAAGCCTCCGGCCCGGACCAATATGGTCAGAACGACTCTTCCCCCCTCCCAAAGTTCAAACTAAAGCGTTTTGCCAAGCACCGTTTCCTCAGTTTCAGTAGTTCTGGAACCAGATTAACAGAATCCTGTTTCTCATAGGCATTTTCTACGGTTTTTGAGAACGTTCAATTTAGATAAAGCTCAGATAAACCTATAAGTGCTTGATGGGGAAGGACCGGCTTCCGACGTTGGCCGAAGAAAGACGTTTGGCAAGAGCTTTGCTTCGATCCTCGCAACTTCTTAATGGGGAATCAGAGGATCTCCCCTTGAGGAACTCCAGGCACGGTGCCTGGCGCTCGCTTTGAAATCGTGACTGTGGTGGTCACCGACTAGTCCTGAGTTCGGTTTGAGCAAGACCAAGAATTCTGTTTGGAGGTGTGGCCGTGGAACGAACTCGCACGACGATTTCGGGTGTAATTTCTTTGTTGGTTGTGCTGCTACTGGCAGTGCCGGTAGCCCAGGGGCAGATTCTGACCGGTAAGATCACCGGTCTGGTCGTCGATCAGACTGGGGCGGCTATCCCTGGCGCGCAGGCGAAGGCAGTGGACCTTGCGACCAGCCATGTGTACACGGCCATTACGGCGGACAACGGCGAGTTTGTGATGGACCAACTTCCTTTTGGTTTCTATCACGTCACGGTGCAGGCCAGCGGGTTCTCCACCGCAGTTGTAGATCGCGTGCAGGTGAACGTATCGCAGACCTCGCACGTGAACGTCAATCTGACCGTGGCTGCGGTTGGCTCGGAAGTCATGGTTACCGCGGAGCAGGCGGTCGTGCAGACCGATAGCGCCGAAATCAAGAACAGCATTGACCGCACGCAAATTCTGGATCTTCCGCTGCCCACTCGCAACCCCTTGGATCTAATCAACGGGATGGCGGGGATTGTAAAGCCCGGTAACACGAGCGATTCGTTCGTGCACGGCATGCGTGGAAACGCGACCAACATCACCCAAGATGGGGTCAACGTCGCGGACAATACCGTCAAATCGAGCGCGTTTTTTGCCATTAGCGCCCCCACAGTAGATACCGTCGGTGAATTCAACGTGTCCGTCGCCGGTCAGGGAACAGACGCGGGCTTCGGCGCTGCTCAAATCACCATAGTGACCCAGCGCGGCCAGGACGCTCTGCATGGATCCGTGTTCTGGTTCCAGCGCACCAGCTTCTTAAGCGCGAACACGTACTTCAACAACGCAACGGGCATTCCGAGGCCCTTCCAGCTGCAGAACCGCATCGGTTACAACGTCGGGGGGCCGATCTATGTTCCAAAGATTTACAATGGGAAGCACAAGACTTGGTTTTTCAACGCCTTTGAAGCCTTTCGGGAGCCGGTGAGCCGTGCGCGTCCGCGCCTGGTTCTTTCTGATCCCGCGCGTCTCGGCAACTTCACCTATAAACGGACCGACAACGGACAATTGAATACGGTCAATCTCTTGACCGCCGTAGGTACGATCGGCAACCCGCCACAACCAGCGGTGATCAACTCGGCGTATATGGGCTACTACAACGCGCTCGTGCCATCTCCCAACGGCGACGCGGGCTGCACCGGTGGTGACGGCAACAATCTGCGTTGCTTTACGTGGAACGTGCCAGGGTTTAATTACCAGAATCGATACACCGCTCGCCTCGACCATCAGTTGACCAAATCGCATTCGATCGAATTCGTTTACAACCAGGCCAACTTTCGCACGACCAATGACTTCCTGAACACTATCGAGCAGTACTTCCCGAATTCGCCGGGCGGAGGTCAGGCATCGAAGCGGCAGGTGTTCACGTGGGCGTTTCACTCTGCCTTTGGCAGCAACAAAGCTAACACCGCGCGCTTTGGCCTTCAACGCGCTCCGGTGACCTTCACCATCGGGGACAATTTCGCGGGAACCAAAGGTCTACAAGTGGCTGTGCCGAACTCGTTTTCGATCACGACCGGCGGGACGCTCTTCGAGCCTAGCATCGTCTCGACAAACCTCCCACAGGGACGCAACACCCCGGTGCGTCAGATTACCGATAATTTCAGCTGGGTAAAGGGCCACCACAATATGCAGTTCACGGGGGAGTGGCGCTGGATTCTGTCCAACAACTTCTTCTTCAACACGATTCCTCAATTAATCCAACTAGGAAACAACCCCCAAAACCAAGATGGACTCGTTGCCACGAACGCACAACAGTTTCCCGGCGGCATCGGCTCCGGAGATTTTGCCAACGCTTCCAGGGTCCTGGATCTGGTTACCGGTCTGCTTGGTTCAACGTCGGAAGGCTTCAACCATACTTCGCCGACTTCCGGATTCATCCCGGGCACACCTCGCCTTACCACGCCGTCTCAACAAAACTTTGCTGGTTCCTTCCAGGATAACTGGAAGTTTCGACCTGGTCTGACGCTGCAGTATGGTCTGCGCTGGGAGTTCCAGGGACCGTTCGACCTGCGCAACAGACTGATCTTGCAGCCCGATGATCGGCTGGGTGGGGTATTTGGGCCGGCTGGTCCGGGCAACTACTTTAATGTGTTGAGCACTCCCGCTGTTTCCGATGTTTTGTTTAACTTTGCGGGAGGCAACAACGGCAAGTCGCTGTACAACAAACAGTGGACCAACTTCGCGCCGACGGTGAGTTTTGCGTGGTCTCCGTTCAAGAACGGCAAGACAGCCATCCGAGGCGGCTTTGCAACCTACTACACCCAGGATGGATTTACGCTCTTTGCGCCCTCGTCAACCGGCAACAATGGATTGTTCACCGTCGTCACGAACAGCGTCCCAACAGGTGTCTTCAATCCGGCCGGCTTTCCAGCGCTGACAGCTCCCGCGGATCAGTTTCCGGTATCGGAGAAGACCGTATTCGCCAATAACAGCGGCAGCAATACGATCAATGTATTCAAGCAAAACCTGGCGGTGCCGTACGTACTCGAGTGGCACCTAGCAGTACAGCGTGAAATTGGAGCCAGAATTACGGTCGAAGCGCGGTACGTAGGCAATCATGGCGTCAAGCTGTACCGGACGTCTAATATTAACGAGCTGAATATCCTAAATAACCCGTGGACCGATGCGAGTGGCAATAAGGTGGCCAATGTATTAGCCGAATTCAACAATGCGGCCACCAACCTCTCGATCTGCCAAAGGCAATCCGCTGCTTGCATAGCGGCGCAGGCCGCTGCGGCAGTTCCGGCCAACCGTCAAACCGCTAATAATTTTGCTGACTGGGGTCTGCCCGGTCAGACACAGTTGCCAATTCTCAACTCTCTATTTCAGGGCTTCAGCCCCGGCTCGGCCTCCGGGTTTGCCAGCCCGGCGTTCGTAACCGCGCTGACGCCATCCCAAGGCTTAAACCTTGGCATGATGTTTAACACCCTACGAACATCTCCCACTTATGCTGCTAATCGTGCCCTTTTCCCGCTGAACTTTTTCGTGCCAATGCCATGGGCCAGCACCGCGAATTTCGTGGACAACAGCAGCTATTCCAGCTACCACGGTTTGGAACTGGAAACGCGGCGGCGCTTTTCGAGCGGTGTATATTTCATAGCCAATTATACGTTCAGTAAGACATTAGGAGACTTTCGCTCCCTCAGCAGCCAGACAGAAGGCCAAGTCTACCGTTCCATTGCAGACCGTGCTTTGGACAAGAGCCGTGCGGCTTTCGATGTAACCCACAATGTCTCAGCTACCGTCCTCTTTCCACTCCCGTTCGGCAAGGGTCACAGGCTGCTGGGCCATGTCAACGGTTTTGAGAACTTAATCATCGGCGGCTGGAACTTGCAGGGCTTGACGCGGTGGAGCACGGGTGCGCCGTACACGATATCGTCAGGGCGCTTCCCGAACGGCGGCGGCCTCGGTGCAACCAATGTGCCGGAGAGCGCCATGCTGAGGAATATGTCGATGAGCCAGTTCCAGAGCCAGCTCGGTGTCTTTAAGACTCCCAAGGGCGTCTTTTTCATCAATCCGAATTCCGGATTGATCACCATTAACGGAGCGGCGAGTAGACCCGTGCTCTGCACTGCGGGACAGACAACGCCTTGCTTTGACTTCCCTGCTGCCGGACAGTTCGGCAACACGCCATTCAACGGATGGAATGGGCCGAACATCTTCAACCAGGACCTGAGCGTCATCAAACGGACCAGTATCCCTAAGATCAGCGAGCACTTCAACTTCGAGATCCGTTTGGAAGCATTTAACGCGTTCAACCACCCCAGTTTCCAGACGCCGGCGGCCGGGAACACCAGCTTGCTTAGTACATCGTTCGGGCAGTTGACAAGCGTAGTGGATACGGTTCGCGGCGGTGGCGTGAACTCCCGCATAGTACAGTGGGCTGTCCGCGTCAATTTCTAGAGTAGATTCTTGTAGCAGGATTGCACTGGGTTGAACTGCCCGTGCCTACAAATTTTTTTCGAAAGGGATCCCAGCCGCTGGGCACGAGTTGCATCGCGCGGCCATTCTCGACCAACAAGAGCAACTTCCGTCCGCTGACGATTCTTCCGATTGCAGTGAGATTCACACCTTGAAATGTTCGCGGCAGGGATTTCGTCTTACGCGGAGGAACCGTGAATAGCAATTCGTAATCATCGCCACCGTGGAGTGCGAGCTGCAAACGGTCGTAGCCGCGCCTGATGGCAAAGTCCCGGATTTTGGCTCGCGGGATCTTTGACCGGTCTAGAACTGCGCCAACCGCGCTTGCGGCGCAGAGCCGCGACAAGTCGGTTGAGAGTCCGTCCGAGAGGTCGACCATCGCGGTCGAGAATCCTTTTTGGGCCAACCATTGGCCTAGCGCGAGCCTTGGCTCAGGATAAAGATGCCTCCTTGTCAGCAGGTTCTTCGTGGCCGCCGTTCCTCTGCCTTCTTGCACCATCTGGAAACCCAATTCTGCTTCTCCTAACCGGCCGCTGACATAAAGGATATCGCCTGGTCGCGCTCCTGAACGCAGGATGGCACTCCCGGTTCGCGCCTCGCCGACGACAGTTACATTTATTAAGATATCGTTCCGGCGAGTTGTGTCTCCGCCGGCAAGAAAACACCGAAACTTGCGAGAGGCGCGCCGCAAGCCGCCGAGGAACAGATTCAGCCACCCGCCTGTGTGGGTTTCCGGCAGGGCCAAGCTAAGCAGGAAGCAGCGCGGAATACCTCCCATGGCGGCGACGTCGCTGAGCGCTCTGGCAAGACACTTCCATCCCACGGAATCCGGCGGGTGCTTGTCCCGCAAGAAGTGCATCCCTTCGAGGAACCAGTCGCAGGTGAGAATTAGCTCGTGACCCAGCTTTGGCCGGAAAAGCGCCGCATCGTCTCCGATTCCCAGGACGACCGATTTCTTAACTCCCCTGCTCCGCAGGGAGCGGGAGCTGTCCGCAATCTTTCGGAGGATCGAGCCTTCGTCTTGAAGTTTTCGCGGCACTGAGATCTGAGAGAACTCCAATCTACGGGAGGGCCACAGTATAGCTGGCGGATCGCCCATTCGTCCCTGACGGCCCAACTGCCAAATGCGGTGCCGCCACCGTCGGCTAACCCCTAAAACCTGTACTGTTGGACAGGGGACAGGTTGGCACGGCCTGTCCTTCAAAGTACTAAAAACAGGGTTGACGCGAAACTCTACAGTATTTAGTATGTCGATGGTCGCGAACCATGGCTCACGGTTCAGATTTTGGTTCAAACGCAGGTTCCGGCGGGCCCAAGGGTGTTTTGTCCGCAAATACACGATGAATGGCCTGAGGGGGCCCTTTGTTCATGAGGGGTAAGAGCTATACGTTCTATATCGCGTCGACTCCGGGGAAGCTCCGGAAAGTCATCGTACCGGCCTATGTACTGCATGGAGTCGCGGTATTGGCGCTCATCGGGAGCATTACGGTGACCGTCGCGGTTGGCTCTTATTCACGGATGCTCTGGAAAGTCGGCAACTACAACGCTCTCCGCCACGATCAGGAAACCCTCAAGAAGCAATACCAGCAACTGCAGAGCACCGTCAACGACACCAACCAGCGCCTCGATTCTTTGCAGTCCCTTGCGACGGAAGTGGCCATGACCTACGGAGTGCTGCGGTATCATCCGGCGGCATTCGACCAGACCGATAGTCCCGTGGATTCTCAAGATGCTTTTGACCGCTCGATCGAGCAGTACACCTTCCTGAAACGCAATGCCGCAGTGATTGCCATCTCCAGCAGCGGGCTTCATTTGCTCTCCCCGATGAGTTTTGCGAACTCCGCGTACACGCCATCGATCTGGCCGGTCATGGGCCACATTACGGACAGCTTTGGCGAGCGTTTGGATCCATTCAGCGGTGAAGGTGCGTTCCACACCGGCGTGGATGTGGCTTCTGATTATGGCGCTCCCGTTCACGCGACTGCGGACGGAATCATCACGATCGCGGAAAATCATGCCGGCTACGGCCGGCTGGTGGTTATCGATCACGGTTTTGGAATCACCACTTGGTACGCGCACCTCTCATCGTTCTCGGCCGTGACGGGAGCGCGTGTGAAGCGCGGAGAAGTGGTTGGCTATACGGGCATCAGCGGCCGCTCAACGGGTCCGCACGTGCACTACGAAGTCCGGATGAACAACGCGCCCATTAATCCCTGGCGCTACATGAAGTCCACTCCTGCTGGCGACTAATTCTTGATTGAATCCTGCGGGTTTCGAAGTGGCGGGCTTTGGCCCCCCAGTTTTTTTGGGGCGTTGTTTTGATTCTCTGGGAGAAACCTCGGGAGGCGCGCAGGATACCCCCAACTGTTTTTCTTAGGTGTGGCCTTTTCTCGGTGTTGTAACCTTTTCTGGGAGCCTTTTGTTGGGCGTGGAGTCCGGAATCACGGACGGAGCTTTGCCCGCCGCCTCAAGGAATCCGGGCGTGATTTCGAATACGAGTCGGACGGACTTGGTTTCCCCGCGGTCGATTTTGGAAACATCCGCGCTTTTCAATAGTGCCAGGTAAGCGTCACGCATCGCGGGATCCAACTGCTTCCTCACCTTGGGGTCATTCAGACCTCCCTCCGCCAGAATGACGACACCATTCACCACGTCCACGAGTTGCCTCGCGCTCGCTTCCGCAGTGCATTCCCCTTCAGCGACCACCCGCAGCAGATTGCTTTCCGGTTTTCCGGCGAGCGTAATCCACTGTAGTTGATCGAGGAGCGTTGAGAGTTGCGGAGAGCGTAGTCCGCCGGGAGCCTGCGCGGCCAAGGCGGTGCCCACGGCGGCGTCCTGGCGGAACACGGCAAAAACCGGGGATCCCGTCAGACGTTCGAACCGCGCGCGCCATTCCGAGACGTCCCCCGGCCGGCTTTTGGCGCCAAGCAGAGCGGTGAGATCCGAATCGTTGGTCACTGCGATCCGGTCATTCGTCAAGAACGCAAAAGAAACTTTCCTTGAATTGCCGCTTATGGGGACAGAAAAAGTTTCGTGACCGCCGACTCTTGCCGAAGAGCCGTCTTTCAGGGCGTAGGCGGAAATTTTTTGTCGATCGAGTTTTCCATCCAGGATGGCAAAGAGACTGGAGTCTTGTCCGTGTTTCACAACGGCAATCGCCATGCGATCGAGGTCACGCTCATAGTCGAACCCGCTATCTTTGACAAACTGTGCGTAATCCGCGTCTGCTTGCGGTTTGGGTGCCCACGCGTAGAGTTGTGTTATGAAAAGAGTTCGGCGGAGTTCGGAGAAATTTACGAAGAGAATTGCGCTCGCGTCCGAGGGCATCAGCGCAAGAGCTTCATCGCGCGCGGTGCCGCTCCGCACGCTCCATTTCCGGTATCCGAAGAATGTCGACGCACTCAGAACGAGAGCGACTGAGATGAGTGCGATCCATATCGATTTCTTCATGGCCTGGCCGCCAATTGAACAAGCTAAGATGTAGTTAGGTACGATTGTCCCATCGGAGAGGGCTTTGTGGCAGCAAAATAGGACATCAAAATGTGCGACGAAATGGGCTATTTCCCCCCCCTTGAATTCAGACCTTGTTCGGTCTTGTTGGGCTTGTGCTAAACTGTAGAAGATACGGGAGATACAGGGTATCGAGGTAGTCAAGCTCGGTTCCGTTTTCCACAGAGATGGGCATGGAAGTGCAAGATAATGGTTGACCGCCCCTTGCAATTCTCATACCTCTTCTGCTATTCTTACACGGTTTGTGCGGCGCTGGCGTAGCTCAGCTGGTAGAGCATCTGATTTGTAATCAGAGGGTCGGGGGTTCAATTCCCTCCGCCAGCTCCACCAGGAGTTTTCAGGGGAGCGAGAGCGGAGCGAATCCTGACAGGAAAAACGAACGGGCTGGTGTCTTTTGACACGAGTCCTTTTTGCGTTTTTGTGCGGGATGTCCGCAAGTTGTTGAAGGACAAGTTCGGGACTCGTAGTTCGCGTCCCAAAGTGTTTTCACGGGACGGGTGGGTGAGTGGCTAAAACCAGCAGACTGTAAA